>NZ_JAKRGI010000014.1:0-116519 GCF_022347625.1 Vibrio sp. Of14-4
TACTACCGATTGGTCACTCAGTTCATTGATAAATCTTTTTTGGATTATCATCAACGAGTGCCCACACAGATTGATAGGTTTAGTTTGTTAAAGAGCGTTCTTCTTTAGTGTCATTTGCTCTCTAAAGAAGAGTCGGCCATTCTAGCGATATAAAATAAAGAGTCAAACACTTTTTACTAATTATTTTAATTTTCTTACTTGGCCTGTCGTCATGGATGTTTGAACTTTAAGCCCTTGCCCTGTCGACGAGGAGGCATTATAGAGATCGTTATCACGTTGGCAAGCAGAAATTTGAAAAAAATAGAAAAATAAGGCTTAAACGCCCAAGATTCACTCAAGCCTTTGTTTATTCAAGTTTACCCATAGTATTTAAAGAAAATATTAACAGAGTTATCCACAAAATGAATTTTAAGATATAAAGGAAAGGCCACTGTCATGGCCTTTTATTAAAGAGAAATGCTCACTAGATACCAGAACCGTCTTGCTCTTCGTCATTATGAAGGCCGCACTCTCGCTTTAAACCGAAGAAACGCGTTTGCTCTTCACTCATACCCGGCTGCCATTTCTGAGTTGTATGTGTATCTCCAACAGATAAGTATCCTTGTTCACGTAATGGATGATATCTTAAACCATGCCTTTCCAAGTAGTAGTGAACATCTTTGTTTGTCCAATCAATAATAGGAAGGAACTTAAACACACCGTTTTGGACAGATAATATGGGTAAATGCGCTCGTGAACTAGATTGCTCTCGGCGCAAGCCAGAAAACCAAACTTTGCTATTTAACTCTTTCAGTGCTCGGCGCATAGGTTCAACTTTATTAAGACGGTTATAGGTTTCAATACCATCAACTCCCTGCTCCCACAATTTACCATAGCGAGATTCTTGCCACGCGCTACTTAGCTCTGAGCAATAGACTTTGAGATTGAGATTCAATGTCTCGGTTAATTCATCAATAAATAGATAAGTCTCAGGGAATAGATAACCTGTATCTGTCAATATGACTGGAATACTGGGTTGCACTTGAGTAATAAGATGTAGCATCACTGCGGCTTGCACACCGAAGCTTGATGAAACGACATGCTCCCCTTCAAGGTTTTCTGCCGCCCATATTACTCGTTCTTGAGCCGTTTTCTTTTCTAACTCAGCATTGATTTGCGCAAGCCTCAAGGTTTGCTCGGTTTTTGTCGCCTTGAGAAGATCCGCTAGATTCGGTTTTTCAATCACAATATCATGCATAAAAGTCCCTCTTTGACACCACCACTTCATCAATAATGCCGGTGCGAATAGTAAAATCGCCGAAGCACTCTCTCTCAAGGCGATCCTTTGACCAGCGTTCAACAAGATGATCTATCTCTTGTAAAATCTGTTTGTCGCTAATGTTCTCTTTATACATCTTAGGTACACGAGTACCGCCACGATTGCCACCCAAATGCAGGTTGTAGCGACCTGGAGCTTTACCCACTAGGCCTATTTCTGCCAACATGGCTCGACCACACCCGTTTGGACAACCCGTCACACGTAATATGATGTTGTCTTGCTCTGGCAAATTATGCTTGCGCAGTATTTCTTCCACATCAGTGACAAATTGAGGCAAAAAGCGTTCAGCTTCGGCCATTGCTAATGGACAGGTTGGAAATGCCACACAGGCCATCGAATTCTTTCGTTGCTCACTGACAGTTTCATCCATCAAACCGTGCTCAATAGCAATACGTTCAATTTGCGCTTTTTCTTCGCTCGGCACACCAGCCACAATAAGATTTTGGTTAGCTGTCATACGAAAATCACCTTGGTGGATCCTAGCTATCTTCGCGACACCTGATTTCAGCGGTTTATCGGGATAATCAAGTAAACGTCCATTTTCGATAAAGAGAGTCAAATGATGTTTGCCATCAATACCCTCAACCCAGCCAATTCGATCTCCACGTTCGGTAAACTCATAAGGGCGACTCTTTTCAAATACCACGCCAGCCCGCTTTTCTACTTCCGCCTTAAATACATCACTGCCTACACGATCTAATGTGTACTTAGTTTTGGCGTTTTTACGATTTGAGCGATTTCCCCAATCGCGCTGAGTGGTGACAACAGCAGCCGCCACATCAAGTGTTTTATCTAGTGGTATGTAGCCAAAGTCATCCGCACGTCTTGGATAGGTAGATGTGTCTCCATGCGTCATCGCCAAACCACCGCCGACGAGGACGTTAAATCCCACCAGCTTGCCTTGCTCAGCAATGGCAACAAAATTGAGATCATTGGCATGAACATCAACGTCGTTTTGCGGCGGTATGACTACCGTTGTCTTAAATTTTCGGGGTAAATAATGGTTACCTAAAATTGGCTCATCATCTTGTGTGGTCTCTACCTTTTCTCCATCAAGCCAAATTTCAGCATAGGCTTTGGTTTTAGGTAGCAGATGTTCACTGATCTTTTTCGCCCATTGATAGGCTTGTTGGTGAAGTTCAGACTCAACCGGATTGGTGGTGCAAAGTACATTACGATTGACATCACCCGCCGTCGCTATCGAGTCTATACCAATACTATTGAGGGTCTGGTGCATTAGTTTAATATTCGGCTTCAATACACCATGAAATTGAAAAGTCTGACGCGTGGTCAATCGAATGCTGCCATACAAGGAATGCTCACTAGCAAACTTGTCAATCGCTAGCCACTGCTCTGGTGAAATAATACCGCCAGGCATGCGCGCTCTGAGCATCACATTATGTAAGGGTTCGAGTTTTTGTTTCACCCTTTCATTACGTATATCACGATCGTCTTGCTGATACATTCCATGAAAGCGAATCAGTTGGAAGTTATCAGCAGTAAATCCACCAGTGATAGGATCTTGCAGATCTTGCTCGATCGTGCCGCGCAAAAAGTTGCTCTCTCTTTTTAGACGTTCATTATCTGCCAATGGGCCAAGCTCTTCGCCCAATACGGACTGAGTATGAGTAGTCGTTGAAGTGCTCATTAATATACATCCCTTTGATAACGTTTTTCTTTACGCAATTGATTGATAAACTCTTCGGCATCATCACGCGATTGCTTGCCATGTTGCTCGACCACATGGATCAGAGCTTGGTGAACATCTTTTGCCATTCGCGTCGCATCTCCGCAGACATAGATATAAGCGCCCTGCTCAAGCCAGCGCCACACTTCATCACCTTTTTCCAAAATTCGATGTTGAACGTAGACCTTTTCCCCTTGATCGCGACTAAAGGCCACATCGAGGCGATTGAGCTTGCCGGATTTTAAGTATTTCTGCCATTCGGCTTGATAGAGGAAGTCTTGAGTAAAGGTGCGATCACCAAAAAACAACCAGTTCTTGCCAGATGCTCCACGAGCATCACGCTCTTGAATAAAACTACGAAACGGCGCAATTCCTGTACCTGGGCCAATCATAATGATCGGTGTATTGTCATCGGCTGGAAGTTTGAAGCTGTTGTTGTGCTCAACAAACACCTTGACCTGCGAGCCTTCATCAAGGCGGCGGCTAAGAAAACTTGAGGCGCCGCCAAAGCGCTGCTCATCGCCTTGCTGATACTCAAGAAGACCAACCGTCAGGTGGACTTCTTGTTCAACCTCACTTTGGCTGGATGCAATCGAGTACAAACGCGGTGTAAGTCGGCGCAGTAAACTGGCTAACTCTGACGCAGACATTTGGGTTTTCTTCTCACTAAGAACATCGAGAATCTGAGTTTGATTAGCGTATTCGCGTAGCTTGTCTTTATCTTCTATTAGCTTGAGCAATTTTTGGCTTGCCGAAGCTTGAGCAAATTTGGTGACAAACTGGGGGTTAGCAGCTGTAATTTCGAAATGGCTGACTAGCGCGCTATGAATAGAGAGGCTTTCTCCGTCAAGTTCTATGCTTTCAACGCCAGAAAGTCCCACCTTGGTCAAGATGGCACTCGCAAGTTCCGAACTGTTTTCATACCAGACACCAAGTGCATCACCTGGCTGATAACTTAGACCTGACCCTTCCAAATCAATCTCAATATGGCGCACATCTTTACCAGAATCGCGACCTGTAATTTTTTGATTGGTCAGCAAGGTGGCTGCGAAGGGGTGAATCTTATTATAAGGCGATGGCGATTGCGATGCAGTTTGACCCAATGGCAGTTGCACCACATCAGCTTCACTATTGGTCGTTGCTAAGTCTTGTTTTACTTTATCAAGCGCTTGTTTACGCCAGCTCGCTGCGTCCGCTTCATAGTCGACATCACAATCAAGGCGTTCTATAAATGCTGTAGCGCCTAGCTTAGAAAGGTAGGCGTCAAAATCTTTTCCTGTCTGACAGAAAAACTCGTAGCTCGAGTCACCCAAAGCTATCACTCCATATTGTAAGTTCGGTAACTTGGGCGCTTTCTTAGATTGAAGAAATTCATGCAGTTCAATGGCGTTATCTGGCGCCTCACCTTCACCATTGGTCGAAGCAACAATAATGACATGGGTTTCTTTTGCCAGCTGTTTCCCCTTGTAATCACTGGCATCGAAAAGATCGACAGCAATACCTTGAGCCCTTGCTTCTTGCTCTAGAGTTTCTGCTACTCCCTTAGCATTGCCGGTTTGAGAGGCAAAAATAATACTTAGTTTACCCGCAGGTTTTGCAGCCAATACCATTTGCGCATTTGGCGCCCCTTGAGTTAAAGCTGGCGATTGAGCTTGAGATAATCCCCAAAAATATCCACTGACCCAGGCCAATTGCTGCGGTGACAGCTCTGAGGTCGTTTGCTGAAGGCTATTCAACTGCTGATCATTTAAGGGGGAAGCGATTGATGGCAGTGCTGCTGGTATCTGTCCCGAAGGTGATACCTTGTTATTTGAAGACATGGTCTCGACATCCCTATTCATTGCATGATGTTAGATTAACCACTCAGCCTAATAACAAGAAAGAATAGAAATGAATGTTTTATAACTTTTTGGATTAAACAACGGCTATTATTTCATCAGAGCCGGTCAGTCTACCTCGACACGGACCTGAGAAAAACCGACTGCCATCGCAGATTTGGACGCCATATCCAAGTCAGGATAGTGACATTCTTCGCCATGAACATCGGTGAGCAAAACAAATCCACCGCGAGTATGACGAAATTCAACTATCCAAGTACCTTCCTCTGAAGAAGGCTCAATAATCGCCTCAACAAGCTGGTTTTCTCGGTAAAGACTTCTGAGCTCATTTATCGTCATAACAATCCTTTACACTTATAATGACAATTATCATTATTAAGCATGGTCTACTGAGCAGAAAACTGCTAAAAAAACTGTCTTGGTATAACTTATAAGCATAAAAAACGCCGCGATATTACGCAGCGTTTTATATATATTGGGCAATACTAGAAACTGTATTCAGCCCCAACAAAGAAACCATCAGCCATAATAAAAGGTTTACCCAATATGGTGCTCGTGGTGGTTGCTTTAAATTCGTCAGACTCAAGGTCAATCGCACGATATCCGCCACGGAAGGTAATGGTCGACTCTTTCAGCGGCATGCGATACTGCACACCGGCAGTAAGATCCGTACTTTTAATACCACTGCTATCGCCAAAGGTCATTTCACCAATGATATCAAAGTTAGTGTCTGGTACCGTGATTTCTGCATAGCCATAAAACGCCCAAATAAACCCATCAAAGTCTTTAATTTGGCCGTTATCGGCATTTTTATACTTGGTATTGCTGAGATCGCTCAAAGTCACACCAGCATCAAAATGCAATAAATCATGATCCATCAGCGAGTAATACAGGGTCAAATCCAGCTTATCAAAGGCCATGTAATCATTTTCAACACCAGTGGTCTTTAACCTAGCGTTTGGAACATATTTGAGATCGTGTTCGATGGATAAATAAACCGATGGCGTGACTTCTTTATCACGATCAATTTCATTCACTTCCGTTTCTATCCACCAGGCATCAGCCCCCACTTTTACGACAACCGAATCAGAATCCTCTGCCATCGCTGCAGAACTTGCCATTGACATTGCAACTGCAGTCATCGCTGCCAGTGCGGAATTGTTCATCGCTTGAACTCCTGAGCCTATCTACCATGAAACCTTGCAAGCGATAGTAACACAATCTACAGCAGGGGAATTGTCAATTTCCTGCTCGAATTAACGATGGTTGTACACGTAATTTTTGAAAAACCAAATACCGACTGCAATTACAATAAGATAAGGAATAAGCTTAAAGGCTGCGCCAATCATTCCAAATAACGCCATCACCAATAAAGCGAAACCGGTCGCGGCAAAGACCGTCATCATAGTCAAGCCAGTGACGAGCAAGGTCGCGATAAAAACCAGTATAAAGATGAGTTCTAGCATAGTTTCTCCTTTGTTAACTCTTATATAGCAGAAACCACGCCAAGTTTTAAATAACGATAAGCATTTGATTTTTATACAATAAAAAAGCCCACCTTATAGGATGAGCTAATTATACATAATAACAACTGGCGAAATTTACCAAGTAATGAACAAAACTTGGTAATATTTACACATTAAGCTCTTGAGGAATCTTGCTCAGCGCGGCTTCAACCACTTCTACCCCTGAACCTGGCTTGTGTGCATTTTCACTAATGTAACGGCGCCACTGACGTGCGCCTGGCATATTTTGAAATAGACCTAACATATGACGAGTGATGTGACCAAGGTAAGCACCATTTGTAAGCTGTTGCTCAATGTAAGGGTACATCTCTTCTACCACTTGGGTACGCTTTTTGACTGGCTTATCCAAACCAAATATATCTTGGTCAACCTTAGCGAGTAGATATGGGTTTTGATAGGCTTCACGCCCAACCATAACACCATCTAAATGCACTAGGTGCTCTTTACTCTCTTCGAGGCTCTTTACACCACCATTAATGGCAATGTTGAGATGAGCGAAATCTTGCTTAAGTTGATAAGCACGCGGATAGTCGAGCGGCGGGATCTCTCGGTTTTGTTTCGGGCTCAGTCCAGATAGCCAAGCTTTGCGCGCATGAATGGTGAACTGCTCACAGCCACCTTTTTTAGACACAGTGGAGACAAAATATGTCAAAAACTCATACGAGTCCTGCTCATCAATACCAATACGTGTTTTCACTGTGACGGGAATATCCACCACCTCACGCATTGCTGCGATACAATCTGCCACCAGCTGAGGCTCTGCCATTAAGCATGCGCCAAAGCGGCCATTTTGCACTCTATCTGACGGGCAACCAACATTAAGGTTCACCTCATCATAGCCTCTTTGCTGCGCGAGCTTGGCGCATGTCGCCAAATCCTTCGGGTTTGAACCACCAAGTTGCAGCGCCACCGGATGCTCTTCTTGGTTATAAGCCAAAAAGTCACCTTTACCGTGAATGATCGCCCCAGTCGTCACCATCTCGGTATAGAGCAAAGACTCACTGGTCAGTAAACGATGGAAGTAGCGACAATGGCGATCCGTCCAATCCAACATGGGTGCAATGCTAAAACGGTTAGCCTCAAATTTGCTAGGGTTCTTTGATTTATCTAGGTTCATAAAGGATTTGCTCAAACTTTGTTTTGCTGCGCTTTACGTTAAATTGCGTAATTTTGCCATTCATGGTACACCTATAGTACACCTTTAACTTACCAAGTTGGTACGCCTTTTGAGGGCTTTCAATGGCATCTTTTAGCATTCAAACTCGAACACTCGGCAGTGGCGAGAAGCGCTATAAAGCGACAATGACTGTCAAAAAGAATGGGCGAATTGTACACCGTTTTGCCAAAAACACTTAAAAAAAAGCAATTACTATAGCTTGGGCTAAAAAGCGAGTTTCACAAATAGAGGCTAAAGAGCTTTAAATTCAAATACCTATCGACATTACTGAGTTACTTCATCAGTATATTGACGAACAAAGACAAACAATAAGCTTTTTGAATGAACTACTCTGTTGAGGGGGGAGATCAAGTTACCGAGTATAGAAACGAGAACATTCTTGAGCTGGTATATACATAGTTATTTCGACACAAATTAAACATGAGGAATCGCCAAAAAAGTGATACTTTATGTTGACAGAAACGCGCTGAAAATGAATCGTATCTCAACGCCTTCCAGAAATAATTTACCGTTTAATCCAGTAAAGCTCAATAGAATTTTTTGTAAAATGGTTGTAATTCAATATATCTCCACATGAATGAGATTTTACACTATATTCTTTATGAAAACCTTGTTTACAAAGGTTCCTATCAGCTAAAAATCGATCTGTAGCTATCGAATTTTCATATGGAATTTTAAATATTGACTTGATAAAGCTTTTTAATTTTGAAGTAATACCACTATTTAGATAAAACTGACATAAAAACACACCTTTACTTTTACAAACAGTAGATATTATTTCCGCTTTTTTACGACTAATTTTAAGTGGCGTATTATGAAAAAACTTAATGGAAAATACCAAATCAGCAACATTTTTATATTCATTTGCAAACTCTACAAGTGAATCGTCATCTCTAAAATCAACTTGTACTAATTCGTAGTCAATACCGATGCCTAGTTTATCAGCCAAATCATTGGTTCTAATCTCTGACTCCTCCAACAATTCAGATGAAACATCAACATAGATTATTTTAACTCTTACCTCTTCACCAAAATTATCAATTATAGATTTTGCTATAATTCTGGAATTAGAACCATTACCACAACCTAAATCAAGAATAGTGGCGCTATTTAAGTTATTATCAATAATATGGTTTAAAAATTTAGATAATACGCTAGATTTAAGTAGAAAGTTAAACAATGTTCTTTCTTTTTCGTCTCTGTATGTGACTATTTTATTCCCTATATACACATCGGATACTACATTAAATTTTTTTCCTTGACCTAGTATTTTATCACTAGTTTCTTTACTAAAGTATTTGATATCCATTCAACCTAACCTAAAGCCCAAACACACCTTTCTAAGTGCAATTACAACACTATTAAGTAACCGCCTTCATTCAGGTAGTCACTACCTCCCCAACCATCACGAGTTGCTAAGCTCACGACAAAATATAAACATTCTTCTTTATTATCTGAGAGAATCACATGACTCTATATATATATCAAGAATCATAGCATAACTGTACTAAAACTTGGTTATTTTTAAAGCAAATTGGCAAAGAGTAAATTTAAAGATATAACTGAAATCACGTTAAGGATACATATAAGCGTATTGATTTAGGCTCATAATGGTACAAAATGTCTAGGAACGCTCTAATGTTAAGTTTCATTACAATATAAAAGTGTCAGCACAGGGTTTCAACGAGTGTATAGCATTGAAGACATACTCAATAAACCCATGCTAACACCTTCACTAGGGACGTCGAACTTTTTGTGATCTAATCATCAATCCAATCCAAACTTACGCACACCTGATAATAAAAAATCATAATGCATTTGTTCAGAATCTCATCGTTTTATAGCTATGAATTTCTAGTTTTGCTTGAACTGACGTACAATTTAAGTGAGATTTTCTGATATTATTGAATCAAATGAGAGCATTGAAACGGTTAAGAAGTACTGCTAGTCGATTCCGAACTTCGATTCTGAGAAAATTTCATCCCCTCTCTCCCAAATGACACCACCAAAGCCACTGCAAGTTATAAGCTAGACGCCGAAGTCCTAGCCGAAGATGTAGCCAATCTAAAAACCTGCTCTAAAAATGCCCAAAAACTATTACAACTACAAACTTGGATATTAGCCAGCATGTAAGAAAAAGAGCAAATTAATAACCAGATAAAACTTTTAATATTGAAATTATTCAAATTAACAATACAATCAAACTCCTTTTTAAACGCTTTTATGAAAATGAAAAAAATCATATCAATAATGACTCTTGTGTTACTTTCTGGCTGTGCATCAAAATATCAACCTTCACCTCCAGTAGAGAAGAGTGTGTGGGTAAAAGACCCGTACGCAGTCGTGGCAACACCTGAAGAGTTGAAAGCCGCGAAAGATAAATGTGACTTTGATAATCGCTTGTCAGCCGCAGTAGACTCTTTTAACTATAAAACCGCAGTAGGCTCTGATAAATACAACATTCAAAAAATGAATGAAGACTTTAAGAGGTATAAAAAGGTAAGAATCGAGGTTTTAGGCTGCATGCTCGATCTTGGTTACTACCAAAAAAAGGTTAAGGTTTCTAACACCGAAAAAAACTAAACATAGTTAAGTTGCTTATACTCATTCGGGGTAATAACCTCTTGCCCCGTAAATTCATTCAACTCTTACATCATATCAATCAGTGGCAAAAGCTCATTCTTGTGAAACATCCAATCAACCTTACTAAGATCGAGTGACGTAATACTATCAGGCGAACACTCATGATCTCGATAGGGACACGATGAAGGGCCAATACATCCCTCATGGTCTGATTCTTCACATCCTTAAACGCATCTTTCGCTTCAACCTGACGTATCGCTTTAATTCCTGTGCTTTGGTATCTTTACCTTTCGCATTAAAAAAACAGGTTTTTGAATGCCGAGCCTTCTTGTGTCTGAAACTGTTTCTTGATTTCTTCTACCTGCTTAATACTTTGCCCATGTTTATGGTCAATACAGTTTGAGGGTTAAGTTTGATATAGAGAAACACTAAGCACTAATTCTTGGTGAGATATGAATAACCCACCTAACCTCTCTCAAATACTAGGGGGGTTTTACTTTATGCGCCTAGATTACTGAAGGCTTTCGATTTGATCGGCGAGTTTGATTTGCTCCGAGGCGCCGTGAACGATTGGGCGCAGCACATTATCACGCAGAGTTTGCTTGCCTATCTTGCGCATCGACTCCTCAAAAACATGGCGGTTGTCTTTACCGACCCAGTTTTTGACTTCACTGGTCATTTGTGGGGTAAAGATGGCGCGGCATACCTCATCAAGATGAGCGCTGTTATCACTTGGGTTGGCTAAGTCTGCTAAAAACTTATCGCGATTAAATACGTAAACCGAGGTATTTTTATGGCCCCAGTTACCCATAATCGTCAACGCTGAAGACATATACTCTCGACCAACCATTGGCTTAATCAGCTGCTTGGCCAAACGATATAAATTTACCGCAGGAGCAACAGGGTTAGGGATCTGCCAAGGTTTTTTCGACTTATTGGCTTCAATCACACTGATGTAATCGCTTGAGTCGAGCTTCTTTTCTCTATTGCCAAGGTAACCATTTCGGCTGGTCAATCGTTTGACAATACGGCGCTCAAAGTCGTTGGCAAAGCCCTGCTCTTCAGCAAACTTAAACAAAGAATCAATCTGATCAAATCGCTCGTTTTTATTTTGCGGCTCGAGATCAACGTTTTGCTGCTTGGCAATATGCTGCGCTACAAAGGCAGAAAAACCCGTGTAGTTATCTTGCTTATTAAGCGCTTTTTGTGCTTTGCCTATCACATCTCGCGTGGAACTATCGGCCTGAATCTTATCAAAGGCTTCGCGATACAGCTTTCTGTAATGCCCAGAGTGCTCTTGACCATATTTAAGTAGCGGCTTGCCTGCTGCTTGTAAAATCTCACTGGCGCTTTTGTCTGGATTCTTAACCGCTGTTTGGAAGATGTTTAACCACACTTTTGGCATCGCTTGATCTTGGCTCAGTTCATAGAGCATTTTTATCCTGCGTTGAATGACTTCAAATGGCGTTTTTCCAGTTTCTGACCAGCGACTGATTTCCTTCTCTTTGTCTGACATCTCATCCGACACTTCAAATATTTTGTTGGAGAACTGAGCCGCAATTTGACTTAATCCAACACCACCAATTGTTGCGCCAACACCAGCATAAAGCACAGGAGCAATGCCTGTTCCAAGTGGCCCACCGAGTATCATGCCAAGCTGTCCAGCCGTAAGCACCGTATTACCGATGGTTTCAGCAATCACAACATTGCGCTGATGGCGGTTAAATTGGCTAAGAATACCTTTAACTTCGGTGAGATCTTTATCTGAACGGTCTAACACTTTTGAGTCGCGGATCTGTTGTAGCCACTCATTCAACGAGCGTGCTTCTTGAATGCCAAGACCCATTTTGGTTAGACCAGCGACCACCATTTGTGCTTGTCCAACCACATTGAACGCATCACCTACTTGAGACAGTACACTCGTCAAGCTTTGTACGGATGTTCCTGCCAAGGCTTCTGCTGTTGCTCTGGCTTCAAAGGAAATCATGCCCCAATACATGCCACTTAAACCAGATTCAGTAAATGCTGCTGCCACATAGGCATCGGCAAACTTGGCTACCTTGTCATCTTGGTTGGCTTGGAATTTTGCAATTTGCTGGAGAAGGTCATGGCACTTGGCAGAGGTTGGATCAAATACCTCACTTTGGTTATCGGCCGTTAACAGTTTTTGTACATGCTCAGGAAGAACACTGACATCAAGATCGGCTTTGGTACTCATCATCTGATTATGGCCAGAGACTTCTTCTTTAAGCTGCTTGAGCTTGGCGATATTATCTGTGAGTGTTTTAAGCTCACCGTCAGCTTGCTTGCCTGATTTTAAGATAGGTTTGACCGACTCCAGAACATTGGCCTTAAATTTGAGTTGTTCAAGCAGCGCACTTTGAAGATCTTGAATTTGCGCATCATCGGTTGCATTAATCAATTGCTCTTTTAGTGCCAATTCATCACTGAGCGCTTTCATGACTACGCCACCAATATCTTCTCTTAGCGATTTTTGCTCAGCTTTTAGCTCAGAAAAGGCTTCACGTGTCTCGTCAGATTCCTCTTTGGCGCCTTTCCAACCTGTAAATACCACACCAGCAAATGCAGGGTAGAGTAAGGTACTTTGCGCAGCCAAAACCAAAGAGCGCGGAAGACCTGAGTTCTCCAAACTTACCGCAAGATCATCACCGCCATCAATGACAAGCACTGGCCCCGACTGGTTTGGCGTAAAAGAAGTGACATTATTGACATCACGGCCTCTTATCATCCTTTCCATTGCCACCATGTGTTTAGCTCTGTGTTTTAAAAAACCACCTTGCAAAGCTTGCTTCATTTTTTCTAGAGATGGGAAACGAAAACTCTGCTCTAATGCGCCGCCACTCACCTTCCATGGGTGCTTTTTATTAGATGAAGGAGCAATATCTACTTCCCATTTTTCCTCTATATCTGCTGCCAAGACTTTATCACTAGAATAATTATCCTGTAAGTAACTTTTCAGTGATTTCAGAGAATCAAATGTCCTTGGTTTGCTATATAGCTCACTCGATAGCTCCCAAGAAGAAAACCCGCGCCGCGATATTTGCACACCAAACTCTTCACCTAAGGATGCTAACTCATCATTTAGGGAAGCTTGACTATCTAAACGTATGATATGGCCATTATCTCTGGACTTACCTCGATTAAAAGGGCCACTGTGAAGACGCTCTTGGCTGGTATTTTTCACCTTGGTAATAGAAATAATATTACTGGCAGATTTTTTAGGTGCTGATGTTTCGAGTGGTGTTTCTTGGGAGGGTTTTACAGCTGATAACATTGTTTAACCTTTATATTGAGTGTTTTTATTTTCTAAGCACTAAGCTTACTCTTCCCCAATGAATGGGGATGTACAATATAAATGATAATGAATCTCATTACCATTTGGGCTTAGCTATCAAATGCAATAGGCCGCATAGCATATGCGTGATTAATCCCCTGACTATTTATAAGTTTAAACTTCCTATCTCTGGCATATTTCTAATCTAGGTAGAGCTGTTAGTAGGGGACAATTAATTTGGATGACATAAGCTAGCTTAGTTTGAGTGAAATGATAAATTTTAGGTAAAAAAAAGCTGGCACGGAGAAGCCAGCTAAAGTCTCATTAACAACCCATTACATACTAATTACCTTGAGGCTCTTTGAGCATAGACAAAACTTCTTAATGCATAACAATGTGTCGCTTATTTTTGCCTTTATATCAGACTTTTGTGTATTACTTCCCGCCATAGAGTAAATGCCAAAAGACAAGTAACAAGTTTATGTGACTGATATCGAAAGTGAGGTTTAAGGAGAAAATTCAGACATAAAACGCACAAATAAAAAAGCTGGTGGCCATCAAGACCACCAGCAAAGTTGTACATAGTTAAAAAGACAAACATGAATGCATATAGTGCATATATCCCGATTAAGGATGGGAAGAAAATACGACAAAACAAATAAGCATTCAAGTTCATATTCATTGAATTTACCCATTCTGTATATCCTTTGTTCATTCCTTTATCTTTCGCACAAAGAAAGTCAATATAAATGATTGATTTGTAATGTTTATTCTTTGCTTTTTTCATAGATTTTCATCAGAAAGCCAACTTCTATTCAAATCCAGAATAAGCACACTTTTTAAAATGTTTTTTCAATCCAACTAAGATGAGTATTGAACAATAAGAAGCCATATACCCAAAGTCGTGGGAAGAAGTAGCTAGGTGAGATTCCATCGCCTGTCGAGTTAATTAAGCAGACTTGCAAGCCTTGGCATAAAGTGGTCCCTCTTGTTTTAACCACAGTAAGCAGAGGGATAAAATGTACCATGGTAGGTAAAAAAAATGCTGACCCAAAAGTGTGAGTTGGAGTCAGCATAGTTCCATGAAGCAAATAAGAGTGTTCAAAAATTACCCATAGGAGCCACTATCCTAAATGACACAATACAAAACTCAATGCATATCTTGTTCTAATTCTATCTATCGATAGGATTTGCTTCTTACCGCATCCTTTCAGGTAAACTTCGGAAATCTTACCAAAAAAAGTGTGATTAAAATCATGAGGAGAGGATTGGCGGCCGAGAATGTATTGGTGAATAAAAGTAGCCCGACCAAAGTTTTTTTAGTTCATAACATGACATGTAACTCAATTGAATCCACAAAGTTAGGACTCCCTTCCGCTTCTAGCGGTATCGTTTTACTTGCGAATAAGGTAACGTATAGTGTTAACAGCAGTCATAAGAATCAAAAACTTGATCAATTCACTGACTGCTCTATCAGAAATACTGTTTGATAAACGATATTCATCTAGAAATGGTATATTATTACTATGTCCAATGGTGATTGGTGAAAAATTTGGACCACAAGTTAATAGAACAAATTGAAGAAATGTGTGCAGTGCGAGGAGTGAGACTGACTCCTCAGCGAAAAAGGGTTTTCGAGTTAATCTGTGCTAGCCCAAAAGCGTCAAGTGCATATGAGTTACTGGAACAGCTAAAGACGAGTGAACCGCAAGCGAAACCACCCACTGTATATCGCGCACTCGACTTTCTCCTAGAGCAAGGATTCATCCACCGTGTTGAGTCGACCAATAGCTTTATCCAGTGCAATTCATGTAACGCACACAAGCATTACTCACATTTGTTAATATGTGATAAATGCAGCAATGTTATTGAACTTCAAGAGGATAGTTTGATAACTTTACTGACAAATAATGCTAAAAAACATGGATTTAAAATCACAAATCATGTGATAGAGTCCCATGGGATTTGTCAGTCATGTACAACCGGACAGACGGAATAATATTACACCATGATAATGCGCGCCGAATTTATAAACCCGTTTTTAGCCTCCTTGATGAATGTGCTTAAAACGATGGCTTCTCTAGAATTGAAGCCGCAGAAGCCTCGAGTCAAAAAAGACGAGATTGCTCGCGGTGATGTATCCGGCTTAATTGGTATGGTTGGGCAACCAACTCGTGGGTCAATGTCGATCACCTTTGATGAAACGCTTGCACTAGAAATTATGCAAAACATGCTAGGTGAGCGCCCCAATGGCCTGAATGATGAAGTAACTGACATGGTGGGCGAGATCACTAATATGGTAGCAGGAGGCGCTAAACGAATCCTCTCTGAAAGCGGCTTTGATTTCGATATGGCAACGCCGATAGTCGTTTCTGGCAAAGGACACACGATCCGCCATAAATGCGAGGGCGCCATCATCATCATGCCCTTCACCTCAGAATGGGGCAACGCCTTCATCGAAATTTGTTTCGAGTAGCTTACTCTGACAAAAAAGCTTCCACAAAATGGAAGCTTTTTTGTTTTAAGCAATAATATGGCGACTTCTCAGGGTTTGTAAACACTCTTCCACCAAACTATCAATCGACTTTGCTCCTGCCTGTAAATCTAAATCTGGCGCAAGAGGTGGCTGATAATCAGAGTCAATACCAGTGAAGTTGGCAATCTGGCCTGCACGCGCTTTTTTATACAGTCCCTTTGGATCTCGCTGCTCACACACTTGCAAGGAAGTATTAACATACACTTCTATAAACTCCCCTTCAGGGAGCAAGTCTTTAACCAGCTGGCGCTCTTCCCGATAGGGCGAGATAAAAGCCGAGAGAACGATTAAGCCAGCATCAGCCATCAGTTTAGCTAATTCTCCAATACGGCGAATGTTTTCACGTCTATCTTGCTCCGAAAACCCAAGATCACTACACAAACCGTGTCGGACATTATCACCGTCTAAAAGGTAAGTATGATAGCCAAGTTCAGCCAAGGCATTTTCCAGAGCACCAGCAATGGTTGACTTACCTGCCCCAGATAAGCCTGTAAACCAAAGTACAACTGGCTTTTGCCGTTTTATTTGAGATCGAAAAGCTTTATCAATATTGTGCTGATGCCAAGTAATGTGGCTGTCTTGGAGTTGTACCTGAGATGTCATGAGCGCATCCTTTAAAATGGAAAAAACCTTGGAATAAGAGCCAGCACCAGTAACGAATACACCAAAGAGACAGGGAGCCCAACTCTCACGTAATCCGCCAATTTATACTGGCCTAAACTGTATACGAGTAGATTAGTCTGATAACCATAGGGAGAAACAAAGCTTGCACTGGCGCCAAACAACACCGCCATAATAAATGGCATGGGATCGACGCCATAACCTAAAGCCATACTATAGCCCAGTGGAAAGGCAAGTGCCGCCGCCGCATTGTTGGTAACAAGCTCTGTTAATATCAGAGTAAAAATATAGGTGGCAACCAAAGCGCCAAAAGCCCCCCAGCCATTAAATGTTTCAATAAACACATTGCCTAATGAGGCAGAAAGACCAGAAGAGAGCATCAACTGTGCAATGGAAAGGGCCGATCCAACAATAACCACAATATCGATAGGAAACCGTCGTCTAAGCTCTCCTAGCTGAACCACGCCACAAAACAGTGAGGCGAGTAAAAATAAAGACAAGCCTTTAATAAGCGAAAGTTCACCAAGCAAAGCAGCCACAATGACACTAATAAACCCTATCAAGACTATGCGAGACTTCCGACTATCAAGACGAGCGCTAGAGTCGAGAGCGTTAACCAATACAAATTCTTTACTCTGGGTTTGCCTTTCCTGCTCGAACCGTTTACCCGGCACAAGAACTAGGGTGTCACCCGCATTAAGCTCGATATTACCCAGGCCACCACGAAGCCGTTCGTGACCGCGTCGAATCGCCACCACAACCGCGTCAAATCGCTCTCTAAACTCACTTGATTTCAATGTTTTGCTGCATAAGCTGGCCGAAGAGCTGACCACCACTTCTACTAAGCTTTGACCATTTAGATGGTGCTGACCAAACAATCTTAACCCTTGGATCTCCTGTAAGGTGGTAACACTTTCAATATCACCACAAAACAATAACCTGTCGTTTGCCTGCAACACAAAGTCCGGCTCAACAGATGGCATAACTTCACCATCTCTTATCACTTCTGCGAGAAACAATTTACGCAAATCACGCAGCTTGTTATCGCTAATACTATTCCCCACCAAATGCGAATTAGGCTCGACAATTGCCTCAAGAAAATAAGGTAACTCTTCTTCTTGCTGCTGGTCATTGGATGGCAAAAAATAGCTAAGTGGGATCAGAATCAAAAGCCCTGCAACCAATACCACCAGCCCAATGGCGGTCGGGGTGAAAAAGCCAAGGCTAGGAAGTCCTGCATCTTCAACAAAACTGTTAATAATAAGATTGGTTGAGGTACCGATCAAAGTCAGTGTACCACCAAGAATCGCTGCATAAGATAAAGGGATCAGCAACTTGGAAGGCGCATGGGTTTGGTTACGTTTTATCGCGCCAATTAAGGCCACTACCACAGCGGTATTATTGGTAAAGGAAGAGAGTAACGCGGTTGACAGTCCTAACTTGGCAATCACGGTCGCCAATCTCCCAGAGGACAAAGAGCGACTAACCCAACTCACCAAACGCGTCTTTTCCAATGCACTTGATGCAAGTATCAGTAAAACTAAGGTCAGCAAAGAAGAGTTAGTAAAATTTGTTGCGACATCACCTAGCTCTATCCTGCCAGCGAGAAAGGCGACAAATGCTGCCCCAGCAAAAATAAAACTTGGCTTAACGCGTGTGGCAATAAGGCTAATAACAATACCTAATAATACCGCTAGCACAAATCCTTGTTGCCACATCGTGCACACCCTCAATTAGTTATATTTTGGCGTCCCACTCGGGAAAATGTTTGAGGATCAGGGCTTTCAGCTCATTTTCAAATGCCCCCATTCGCTCGCTTGGTGACGGTGTCCGCTCACTTAGTGCTTGACGAACTAGTCCAGCCCCCACAGTCACGTTAGTTAGGCGATCGATAATGATAAAACCGCCGCTATCTTGAACCTGGTCATAACTGTCGAGGGCTATAGATTCATTCAAGGTCCAGTCACAAAGACCAATACCGTTTAAGGGCAGCTCCTTAGCATCATGCGTGGATAAATTGTTAATGTCGTATTGATGCTGAATAGATATCACACGCCCTATGGTCTTCTTGCCAGCGATTTTGATGTCATACTCTCGTCCAGCGACCAAAGGCTGCTCAGTCATCCACACAACATCCGCTGATAAATGCGAGCTAAGGGCAACATCATCTCCCTCATGGACAATCAAATCACCACGACTAATGTCTATCTCATCTTCCAATGTCAGGGTTACGGCTAATCCAGCCTGAGCCTGTGGCAAGTTTCCATCGAAAGTAACAATACTGGCTACGCGAGATGTTTTTCCTGATGGTAACGCCTTGATGACATCACCAACTTTAATCGAGCCAGAGGCGATGGTGCCAGAGAAGCCTCGAAAATCGAGATTAGGCCGATTCACATATTGAACCGGGAAACGAAACTCACCGTTTTCTTTGGCTTTAGTGACATCAACGCTCTGTAAAAGGTCTAATAAAGCTGGGCCATCAAACCATTTAAGGTTATCACTGGCCTCAACCACATTGTCTCCTTCAAGCGCCGAAAGTGGAACGATATGGATATCGGTTTGACCTTGCAGCTTATTAGCAAAAGCTAAGTAATCGTCACGGATTTCTTCAAAGCGCTGCTGTGAGTAATCAACCAAGTCCATTTTATTGACTGCGACAATAAAGTGTTTCAAGCCAAGTAGATTCACGATAAAGGAGTGACGACGAGTTTGATCTAATACACCTTTGCGCGCATCAATCAATATCACCGCCAGATCGCAAGTAGAGGCGCCGGTGGCCATATTTCGCGTGTACTGCTCGTGTCCAGGTGTATCGGCGATGATAAATTTACGCTTTTGAGTAGAGAAATAGCGATAAGCAACATCAATGGTAATACCTTGCTCTCGTTCAGCTTGCAATCCATCAACCAACAAAGCTAAGTCAGGACGCTCACCCGTAGTACCGACCCTTTGGCTATCGGCATGAACAGCAGCTAACTGATCTTCATAGATTTGCTTTGAATCATGAAGCAATCGTCCAATCAGAGTACTTTTACCATCATCGACCGAGCCACAAGTTAGAAATCGAAGTAATGATTTGTGTTGATGCTGAGTTAGGTAACCTTCTATGCCCAGCTCCGCTAATTGAATTTCCACTGCCGTGTTCATAATGCTTCCTCGATCCTGTTAGAAATAGCCTTGGCGCTTTTTAAGTTCCATCGATCCTGATTGATCGTGGTCGATCGCACGACCTTGCCTCTCACTAGAGGTGGTAACTAACATCTCTTCTATGATGCCAGTCAAGGTGTTTGCTTGAGATTCAATCGCCCCTGTAAGCGGATAGCAGCCTAGGGTGCGAAAGCGAACCTTTTTCTCTTCAACAACTTCACCAGAGCCAAGCTTCATTCGTTCATCATCAACCATGATCAACATGCCATCACGCTCAACAACAGGCCGTTTTTCCGCAAAGTACAAAGGGACAATGTCTATGTTTTCTAAATAGATGTATTGCCAGATATCTAATTCAGTCCAATTGGAAAGTGGAAAAACGCGTATACTTTCCCCTTTATTTATTTGGCCGTTATAGGTATGCCACAGCTCTGGGCGCTGATTTTTAGGGTCCCAAGTATGGTTCTTATCACGGAAGGAATAGACTCGTTCTTTTGCTCGTGACTTCTCCTCATCCCGCCTTGCCCCACCAAAGGCTGCATCAAAGCCATATTGATTTAGTGCCTGCTTGAGACCTTGAGTTTTCATAATATCTGTGTGCTTAGAGGAGCCATGCTCAAAAGGGTTGATCCCCATAGCCAGACCTTCTGGATTCTTATGAACCAAAAGCTCAAAGCCATATTTCTCTGCTGTTTTATCCCGAAATTCAATCATTTCCTTAAACTTCCAGTCAGTGTCGACATGTAGCAGTGGAAAAGGAATTTTGCCCGGATAAAACGCCTTGCGAGCAAGATGTAGCATCACGGATGAGTCTTTGCCAATCGAGTACATCATCACCGGGTTATCAAACTCAGCCGCCACTTCTCTTATGATGTGGATACTCTCGGCTTCGAGCTGCTGTAGATGGGTTAAACCTTGTTGATCCATGTTAGTGCTTCCTATGCGCTCGCAATGAGCAGCTTATTGAGGTTAAAAGACGTTAGGCGAATTGCTGCTGGGGTAAGGTACTCTGTGGATCTCCAAACCAAGCGAGTTTGCTTGATAACGCAACCACTTCTCCAACCACGATCAAAGACGGTGACTTGGCATCCTGAGCCAGTGCCGCTAACTCGGACAATTGACCAGTGAATACTTTCTGGCAAGCTTGGGTACCACGTTCAATAATGGCTATCGGTGTGTCAGATGCGCGTCCATGTTGTATCAGCTGTTCTTGGATATAATCTGACTTGAGCAACCCCATATAGATGACCAAGGTTTGATTGCCTCGTGCCAAAGTAGACCAATCCATACCATCCCTATCTGCTTTAAGATGACCGGTAATAAACATCGCGCTTTGTGCATAATCACGATGGGTAAGCGGAATTCCCGCATACGCTGTGGCGCCAGAGGCGGCGGTAATTCCGGGCACGACTTGAAACTGAATCCCCGCGTCAGCCAATACTTCTAACTCTTCCCCTCCACGACCAAAAACAAAAGGATCGCCCCCTTTTATGCGCGCAACGCGATGGCCTTGTAGAGCAAAATCGACCAATAACTGATTAGTTTTTTCCTGAGGAACACTGTGATGACCTGCGCGCTTTCCAACACACACCAAGATGGTATCGCTTGGGATCAAAGCAAGAATGTCATCGGAAACTAAATAGTCATACAGAACCACATCAGCCTGTTGGATAAAACGTAGCGCTTTAAGTGTCAGAAGTTCAGAGTCTCCGGGGCCTGCACCAATCAGTGCAACTTCTCCAGCATGCAAAATACTTTGCCCAGCACTGTTTAGAGCCGAAACGGATGGATTCAACTTTCTTATGTTGTTTTTGGGAAATTGAGAAATCGTATCCTTGTTCGTCATCATGCTGTTCCTTGCCTGTCTTTGAACGCATTATGGCGCCACATACATATTACTTGAAATTCTAAAATTTTATTTTTTATACCTTTTAGTGATATACAATGACTGGCTTTATCCTAGCCATAGAATCCAGATGCGATCTCGCAGACAGAACCGAGTAAAAACCCTGACTCCAAATCACATTTCGTTAGTGAGTGAAATATTCATTGCACAAGCTTTTGCTAAATTATGCTTGGTTTAAAAACAACGCTACTGGAGCTAATACCATGAAAGTCGCAGTCACCCCCCTTGCGGTAGCCGTCTTGAGCGGCATGCTGACGATTGCAGGACCGGCTATGGCCGAAACTATCAAGTTACGTATTGTCGAGACCACCGACATTCACACCAACTTGATGGACTACGATTACTACAAAGACAAACCGAGCCAAAAAATTGGTCTGACTCGCGCTGCGACTATAGTGAAACAAGCTCAGGCTGAAGTTGAAAACAGTGTTCTGGTTGATAATGGCGACTTAATTCAAGGCAGTCCTATGGGTGACTATATGGCTGCGAAAGGAATAAAACCGGGTGAAGTTCACCCTGTTTATAAAGCAATGAACCTGCTTAGCTATGATGTGGGTAATATAGGTAACCATGAGTTTAACTATGGCCTAGCGTTTCTAAAAGAAACCATCAATGACGCCAACTTTCCCTATATCAATGCCAACGTATTCGATAAAGAAACAGGCCAACATTACTTCAAGCCCTACATCATAAAGCCACACACATTTAAAGACGTGAATGGTAAAGAACATCAAATCAAGGTTGGTTATATTGGCTTTGTTCCCCCACAAATCATGGTTTGGGATAAAAAAAATTTAGAAGGGAAAGTGTTTGCTAAAGACATTAAACAAACAGCCCAAGCTCTCATTCCAGAAATGAAGAAACAAGGTGCGGATGTCATTGTCGCTATCCCCCACTCTGGTGTTTCCTCAGATCCATACAAACTTGGCTCAGAGAACTCAACCTACTATCTAGCAGAAGTCGAAGGGATTGATGCTATCGCTTTTGGACATTCTCACGCAGTATTCCCGGGTAAAGGCTTTGATAATATTCCTGGTGTGGACAACATAAAAGGCACAATTAATGGTGTGGCCTCTGTGATGCCTGGCCGTTGGGGCAGCCATGTAGGAGTCATCGACCTTGAGCTCAAACAAGATAAAGGCGAGTGGAAAGTTGTCAAAGGAGAAACGCAAGCTCGACCAATTTTCGACCAGAACAATAACAAGTCACTTGCGCAAGCAGACCCAGATATGGTCAAAGCACTGACATTCGATCACAAAGGCACGCGCGACTTTGTTAATCAGCCAATTGGTAAAGCCAGTGGTGTGATGTACAGCTATTTGGCCTTAGTCCAAGATGATCCAACCATACAAATTGTCAACTTAGCTCAACAGGATTATGTCGAGCGTTTTATTCAAGGAGACCCTGACTTAGCTGATATTCCGGTTCTTTCTGCCGCAGCTCCATTTAAAGTCGGTGGCCGTAAAAATGATCCGGCTAACTTCACCGAGGTTGAATCTGGACAACTGACTTTCCGTAATGCTGCCGACCTTTACCTCTATCCAAACACCTTGGTGGCAATGAAAGTTAAGGGCCAGCAAGTAAAAGACTGGCTTGAATGTAGTGCGGGTCAATTTAATCAAATTGATCCAAGCAGTACCCAGCCTCAGCAGCTGATTGACTGGGATGAGTTCCGTACCTATAACTTTGATGTGATTGATGGTGTCGAGTATCAAATTGACGTGACTCAACCTGCTAAATACGACGGAGAGTGTAAACTCATCAACCCTGATGCGCAGCGTATTACAAGTCTTACCTTCCAAGGTAAACCTCTGGACATGAAGCAAGACTTCCTAATCGCAACCAATAACTACCGCGCATACAGCAATAAATTTCCGGGTACAGGCAGCGAGTTTATCGCCTTTGACTCGCCGGATGAAAACCGTTCCATTATTGCCAACTACATTACTCGCGTGAGCAAAGAGCAAGGTGAATTTAAACCAAATGCGGACAATAACTGGCGATTTGCGCCGATTAACTCCGATAAAGCGCTCGATATCCGCTTTGAAACTTCACCAAGTGACAAAGCGGCGGACTTTATCAAAAGTAATGGACAATATCCGATGAAAAAAGTGGCCACCGACGATGTTGGTTTTGCTGTTTACCAAATAGAGATGCCAAACTAAATGCCACCTTTCCAACGCCGCGGCTTTAATCGCGGCGTTTTTAATTCCCAAGATCCACAATAAATCTATCTTATTGGGGTAAAATTCTAGAAAACACATCTAGTCAGTCAGCGATATGGATCCAATCACACATTTTAAACAACAACTTGCAAATGCGGGGTTCAACCAGCAAAACATAAACCAGCTCGTCGACTGCGCTCGGCTGGTAGAGCTACCCACACGACATATATTACTCAATCAAGGCCAAGTCGCTGAAGAGATTTTTTTCCTGATTGAAGGCGTTTGCCACTCCGCATACTTAACAGATAAAGGAAAAGAGTTCAGCAAAGAGTTTTACTGGGAAGACGATTGGATCATTGGCTTTGAAAGCTTAGTCAAGCAACAAGCCTCACCTTACCTACTTGAGTCCCTGACCGCCTGCGTTCTATTTTCTCTACCTATCACCACCCTTCGCAACTGGCGGGATAAGAAACATCCGATTTATATAAAGCTGTTGGAAACTCAGCTTATGTACAAGGAGAGCAAAGAACGCTTTATGTTGCTCTATACACCTGAAGAACGCTATGAGTTGTTTTGCCAACATTATCCTCATCTATGCCAAAGGCTGACTGACTACCATATTGCAGCGTATCTGGGGATTACCCCAATTAGCTTAAGTCGTATCAAGAAACGTCAGAAAATTAACAATGGTTAATGCGGTAGGTAATCGATTCCTTTAAGCTCCGTATCTAAACACTTATTCAATAAGGCAGATTATGATCACATGGCAGCTCCTCACTTTCGAACAATTAACCACTCACCAGTTGTATCAAGTGCTGAAATTAAGAGTAGATGTGTTCATTGTTGAGCAGGCTTGCCCTTATCCTGAACTAGATGGAAAAGACTGCATTTACGGTGTTCATCATCTACTGGGTTATAAAAATGATGAGCTGATTGCCTATTCACGATTACTGCCTAAGAATATTAGCTATCCTAATGTGAGCATTGGCAGAGTAGCGACTGCAAACTCTCATCGAGGTAATGGACTGGGTCATAAACTAGTAGAGCAAGCACTGATAGAATGTAAAAAACTTTGGCCGACAGAGGATATTGAAATAGGCGCTCAGGCACATTTAGAAAGCTTTTACCGCCGCCACGGGTTTTTACCTACCTCATCACCATACCTTGAGGATGATATTGCTCATATTGACATGAAATTCAGCCGTTAACCGTGAGCAAACTTTCTTTACACACTCTAGCTTTATGGCTGTTAATCGCAGGTAACCTAAGTGCATCGCTGTCAGATGTAATGGTGAAATTACTTGATGGCAGTATCCATCCAAACCAATATATTTTTATCCGGCAGCTACTATCTGTGATTGTAATATATCCATTTTGGAGAAAGGAGTGTGTGGAATCCCGACAACTTCACGCGCCATGGTTAAACTTATTTCGTGCCCATTTAGTCATTATTGGCAGTGGCTGTATGGTGGTTGCTATCACACATCTGACATTAGCCAGTGCTAATGCAGTATTTTACGCCGCCCCATTGCTTATGTTGCCAATATCGGTCTTGATGTTGAAAGAAACGCCGCCTAGAAGCAAAATATTAGCAACGATACTCGGCTTTATCGGGGTTCTGATCGTCCTCAGACCTTCTCAGTTTCACTGGGCAGCTATCTTTGCCCTTTCCACGGCAACAACACTGGCGTTATTTAATGTTTCAGCCCGTAAACTACCACAGAAACAGACCATGATAAGCACGCTATTCTGGACCTCGGTACTCTCAGTGCCTTTATCCGCTGTGCTAGCCTTGGCCTATTGGCAGCCAATCAGCTTTGTTCAGCTCAGCCTTATTGCGGCTAGTGCTGTTTTTATATTGCTATACAACGGCCTCGCGGTTTTAGCCTACCGAAAAGCGCCTGCGGGCGAGATTGGCGTCGCAGAATATTCTGGTTTAGTGTTTGTCACTTTATTCGGAGTATGGTGGTTTAACGAAATCCCTGATTGGCTGACTGCGATAGGGATCCTCTGTATCATAGTCCCTTTACTGCCAATAAAGCGTAGCTTCCGGCTTAGCTCAAGGCAGCAATGATCGACACACAAGCAAAACTATCTTACTTGCTGCGACCAAAGGCACCATCCGATAAGCGAAAGAACATGACAGATTTTGAGCTTTTTTCCAGTTGAAGAATATCGAGTTTACCATCTTCAGCGAGCTTAAAGCGCACTAACTGCCCTGCCTTTATCCGGCTTAGAGGTCTATCACTGCCTTCAACTCTAACGAGAGCATTAAGATCAGACATGGCCAAATCATTATTGCGAAACACTTGAGCAAGAGTGTCGCCCTTTTCTACGGTATATTCTTGCCATACCTCAGACTTTAAGCTTTGCTGTTCGTCAGAACGCTGCTGGCTCAACCCTGTAGTATTAATGTTAACCGAAACACGCTGCTTTGACTCAGAGGGAGCACTATTTTGCTCTGAATCTGGGATAGCTTGTGGCGCTGGGAGCAAAAGTAATAGAAGAAAAAGTGGTACGAGTATAATTAATACTTGTCGATGAAGTTTTGGCAGTACCCACCACAGATCTTTGATATAGCGAACCATAGCTTTCCAATCAATTTTCGCGATCTTTTGTTGAGTTAGCTCTATATAATCGACCTGTTTAGGCTTTTTTTTTCTACGGTTCATTAAGCGGGTTCTCCCTAAGGTCCACGTCTATAAGTATAAAAACGAAGCGCACTCTAGTATAGGGATTTTGAATCTGTTAGGTAATGTAGAGGTCAAAATTGCTATTTGAGGCAAAAAAATCAGACTTAACTCCCACATTAAGTGCATTATTGTCCTCAAACTCTAGCACCATTTCATCCAGCTCTCATTACTGGTATCCTGTGCGCCTTAAATACACTAAACATAGAGAGACATCATGTCTGAAGTTAAATTTGAAACAGTAGAGCAAAAAGCCAGTTACGGTATTGGTCTGCAAATGGGCCAGCAACTCGCAGGCTCTGGTCTGGAAGGTCTTAGCGTTGACGCTATCGCAGCAGGTATCGCTACTGCACTGGTTGGTGATATGCCAGCAATTGAAATTGACGACATTAACTCTGCACTTCAAGACATGCATCAGCGCGCTGAGTCTGCTCGCCAAGAAGCTGCTAAAGCTGCTGCTGCCGATGGTGAAGCTTTCCTAAAAGACAATGCACTTCGCCCAGAAATCACTGTGCTTGAGTCAGGTCTACAATACGAAATCCTAACTGAAGGTACTGGTGAAATCCCTACTTCAGACAAGCAAGTTCGTGTTCACTATCATGGTGAATTGACTGACGGTACTGTATTTGACAGCTCTGTTTCTCGCGGTCAACCAGCTGAGTTCCCAGTAACTGGCGTAATCAAAGGCTGGGTTGAAGCTCTTCAACTAATGCCGGTTGGCTCAAAGTGGAAACTCTACATCCCTCAAGATCTTGCTTATGGTGAGCGTGGTGCTGGTGCATCTATCCCTCCATTTGCAGCACTAGTATTTGAAGTTGAGCTACTGGATATTCTGTAATAGCCATATGACTCAATAAAGAAGGCGGCTATACAGCCGCCTTCTTTATACTTAAATTATTCCAGATACAAAAAAACCGAGCATTTGCTCGGCTTTTTCGTTACTACGAACTGATTACTCAGCAGCTTCTTCAGCAGCTGGGCGATCTACAAGCTCAATGTAAGCCATTGGAGCTTTGTCACCAGCACGGAAACCAGCTTTTAGGATACGAGTGTAACCGCCCTGACGAGCAGCAAAACGTGGACCTAGTTCGTTAAATAGTTTTGCAACTACTTCGTTGTCACGAGTACGTGCAAATGCTAGACGACGGTTAGCAACGCTGTCAGTCTTAGCTAGTGTAATCAAAGGCTCAACGACGCGACGTAGCTCTTTTGCTTTTGGCAAAGTAGTCTTGATAACTTCATGACGTACTAGAGAGCTAGCCATGTTGCTGAACATCGCTTTGCGATGTGAGCTGTTGCGGTTGAGTTGACGACCACTCTTACGATGGCGCATGACCTAATCCTTCTAACTAGTATCGATTAATCTTCAGCGATAGACGCTGGTGGCCAGTTTTCTAGGCGCATACCTAGAGACAGACCACGTGATGCAAGTACGTCTTTGATCTCTGTAAGAGATTTTTTACCAAGGTTAGGCGTTTTAAGTAGCTCAACCTCAGTGCGCTGTACAAGATCACCGATGTAGTGAATCGCTTCTGCTTTCAGACAGTTAGCAGAGCGAACTGTTAGTTCAAGATCGTCTACAGGACGCAGTAGGATCGGATCGAATTCTGGCTTCTCTTCTTTCTCCTCAGGAACTCGTACATCGCGTAGATCTACGAAGGCATCCAATTGCTCAGCTAGAATAGTAGCTGCACGACGGATTGCTTCCTCTGGGTCTAGAGTACCGTTCGTTTCCATATCGATGACAAGCTTGTCTAAGTCTGTACGCTGCTCTACACGAGCTGCTTCTACAGAATAAGCAATTTTGTCTACTGGGCTGTACGTAGCGTCAACCAGTAGGCGACCAATTGGACGCTCATCTTCTTCAGTATGGATACGAGCTGAAGCTGGAACGTAACCACGACCACGTTCTACCTTGATACGCATTGCGATCTCAGCATTAGCATCTGTCAAATGACAGATAACGTGTTCTGGGTTAGTGATCTCTACATCACCATCATGGGTGATGTCACCTGCAACCACAGGGCCCGAGCCTGATTTGTTCAGCGTAATAAACACTTCATCTTTGCCTTCGGCAACGCGCACAGCCAAACCTTTTAGGTTTAGAAGAATTTCAAGAATATCTTCCTGAACACCTTCTTTAGTGCTGTATTCGTGTAGAACGCCTTCAATCTCTACTTCTGTCACAGCACAACCTGGCATAGAAGATAGAAGAATACGGCGAAGTGCATTACCTAGAGTGTGACCAAAGCCACGCTCCAATGGCTCAAGAGTTACTTTTGCGTGTGTCGTGCTAACTTGTTCGATGTCAACAAGACGTGGCTTAAGAAATTCTGTTACAGAACCCTGCATTGTGTCCTCTCTTTAGTTTAAACCTTACTTAGAGTAAAGCTCGACGATCAGTTGTTCGTTGATGTCAGCAGATAGATCTGAACGTTCAGGCAGACGCTTAAACGTACCTTCCATCTTACCACCATCTACTTCAATCCAAGTTGGTTTTTCGCGTTGTTCAGCAACTTCTAGAGCTGCTTTGATGCGAGACTGCTGTTTTGCTTTCTCACGGATAGTAACAACGTCATTAGCCGCAACTTTGAAAGAAGGAACGTTTACAACTTTACCGTTAACTAGGATAGCTTTGTGGCTAACTAGCTGACGTGCTTCTGCGCGAGTTGCGCCAAAGCCCATGCGGTAAACTACGTTATCAAGACGACCTTCAAGAAGCTGAAGTAGGTTTTCACCAGTGTTGCCTTTAAGGCGCGCTGCTTCTTTGTAGTAGTTACGGAATTGTTTTTCTAGAACGCCGTACATACGACGTACTTTTTGCTTCTCACGAAGCTGAACGCCATACTCAGATAGACGACCGCGACGAGCGCCGTGTACACCTGGTGCGTTATCAATTTTACACTTGGTATCGATCGCGCGAACACCAGACTTAAGGAATAAGTCAGTGCCTTCACGACGGCTAAGCTTCAGCTTAGGACCCAAATATCTTGCCATGATCTTTCTCCAGTAATCTAAAAAACGTTATACACGACGTTTCTTAGGTGGACGACAACCGTTATGAGGGATTGGTGTAGCATCAACGATATTTGTGATGCGGAAACCAGCAGCGTTCAGTGCGCGAACAGTAGATTCACGACCTGGACCTGGACCCTTAACCATAACTTCCAAGTTCTTTAGTCCGTATTCTTTCGCCATTTCAGCACAACGCTCAGCAGCTACCTGTGCCGCGAACGGAGTAGATTTACGAGAACCACGGAAACCTGAACCACCTGCAGTAGCCCATGCTAGAGCATTACCTTGACGGTCAGTAATAGTTACGATTGTGTTGTTGAAAGACGCATGGATGTGCGCAACGCCATCTGCAACTTGCTTGCGTACGCGCTTACGAGCGCGAGTTGGTTGTTTAGCCATTGTACTCTACCTTCCCGATTATTTCTTGATCGGCTTACGCGGACCCTTACGGGTGCGAGCGTTGGTTTTAGTACGCTGTCCACGTAGTGGTAGACTGCGACGATGACGAAGACCACGGTAACAGCCAAGGTCCATTAGACGCTTGATGTTCATGGATACTTCACGACGTAGATCACCTTCTACAGTGTACTTAGCTACACCATCACGCAGTTGATCGATCTGCTCTTCAGTTAGTTCACTGATCTTAACATGCTCAGCAATACCCACCTCAGCTAGAATAGCTTGAGAACGAGTCTTACCGATGCCGTAGATCGCTGTTAGTGCGATTACAGCATGCTTTTGATCAGGAATGTTAATGCCTGCTATACGGGCCATTATTCACTCCTAAGTGTTTCTATAAAAGAATTAGCCGCAGCAAAGCCCGTTATGGATACGCTGCGGGGTACTACTTCTTTTGCACGCAAAAGGTAGGCCGAGCAATATACTCAACGCTACCTTATATTTCAAGTAAAAATTTCTGCTTATTAGCCTTGGCGCTGTTTGTGCTTTGGCTCACTGCAAATCACGCGAACGACACCGTTACGCTTGATAACTTTACAGTTACGGCAGATTTTTTTAACGGAAGCACGAACTTTCATTGCTAAACTCCGCAATTAAAACCCGATTTATCGGCCGTAGCCTTTCAGGTTTGCCTTTTTCAACACAGAATCATACTGTTGAGACATCAGATGAGTCTGTACCTGTGCCATAAAGTCCATAATAACCACTACTACAATCAGTAGTGATGTTCCGCCGAAGTAGAAACGTACGTTCCACGCGACCATCATGAACTCTGGAATCAGACAGATAAAGGTAATGTATAACGCACCCGCTAGGGTTAAACGCGTCATCACTTTATCTATATATTTAGCTGTCTGCTCACCTGGGCGGATGCCGGGTACGAATGCACCAGACTTCTTCAGGTTATCTGCTGTTTCTCTAGGGTTGAATACCAACGCCGTATAGAAGAAACAGAAGAAAATAATCGCTGCTGCATATAGCATTACGTATAAAGGCTGACCTGGGCTAAGAGCCAAAGACACGTCAGTTAACCAACCAAGCGTGCTGCTCTCACCATTTTGACCAAACCACTGCGCCAGTGTTCCTGGAAACAGTATAATACTAGATGCAAAGATTGCTGGAATAACACCTGCCATATTAATTTTAAGTGGCAAGTGTGTGCTTTGTGCAGCAAAGACCTTACGACCTTGTTGACGTTTCGCATAGTTAACGACGATTCGACGTTGACCACGCTCCATGAAAACAACGAAGTAGATCACTGCAAAAGCAAGTACAACAATCAACAGCAGAAGAAGTACATGCAATTCACCTTGACGCGCTTGCTCGATTGTTTGACCGATTGCAGAAGGCAATCCAGCAACAATACCTGCAAAAATAAGTAACGATATACCGTTACCAATTCCACGCTCTGTAATTTGTTCACCTAACCACATCAGGAACATGGTACCAGTTACTAAACTTACGGTAGCAATTAGCGTAAACATGGTTTGGTTGATAACAACCAGATTATCGACCATGTTTGGTAAGCCTGTTGCAATACCAATAGCTTGGAATGTTGCAAGTACAAGCGTGCCGTAGCGCGTATATTGGCTTATCTTACGACGGCCTGCTTCACCCTCTTTCTTGAGTTCAGCTAACGCAGGGTGAACTACGGTTAGCAGTTGGACAACAATCGATGCCGAAATATACGGCATGATGCCCAACGCTAATATAGATGCACGCTCAAGAGCACCACCGGAGAACATGTTAAACATTTCAACGATGGTACCTTTTTGCTGTTCGAACAAATCGGCAAGTACAGCAGCGTCAATACCAGGAATCGGCACAAAAGAGCCGGCTCGGAATACTAAAAGTGCACCAATTACGAATAACAAGCGCGACTTTAGTTCACTTAAGCCGCTCTGAGCACTACGAAAATCTTGTCCTGGTTTCTTAGCCATCTGTACCTCGTTCCTCGAGATTATTCCTCGATTTTACCGCCAGCAGCTTCGATAGCAGCTTTAGCGCCTTTAGTCACACGTAGACCTTTAACAGTCACTGCTTTGTTAAGTTCACCAGAAAGAACAACTTTAACAAATTCGATGTTCTTAGTGATGACGTTAGCAGCTTTAAGGCTGTTTAGGTCAACGACGTCACCTGTTACTTTCGCTAGCTCAGCTAGACGAACTTCAGCAGACACTAGACTCTTACGAGAAGTGAAGCCGAACTTAGGTAGACGCTGTTTCAAAGGCATTTGACCGCCTTCGAAGCCTGGACGAACACTGCCGCCAGAACGTGACTTTTGACCTTTGTGGCCACGGCCACCGGTTTTACCAAGGCCAGAACCGATACCACGACCTACGCGCTTCGCAGAAGGCTTAGAACCCGCAGCCGGTGATAGAGTATTCAAACGCATTCTGATTACTCCTCAACTTTAACCATGTAGAAAACCTTGTTGATCATTCCGCGTACACACGGAGTATCTTCAAGTTCTACAGTATGGTTGATTTTACGAAGGCCTAGACCCTTTAAGCACAATTTGTGCTTAGGTAGACGACCGATTGAGCTTTTAGTTTGAGTAACTTTAATAGTTGCCATGGTGTTCTTACTCCGAAATAGATTCAACAGTTAGACCACGTTTAGCAGCAACCATTTCTGGCGACTTCATGCTATCTAGTGCATCGATCGTAGCACGAACGATGTTGATAGGGTTCGTAGAACCGTATGCTTTAGATAGTACGTTATGTACACCTGCTACTTCTAGTACTGCACGCATCGCACCACCTGCGATTACACCTGTACCTTCTGCAGCTGGCTGCATGTAAACTTTAGAGCCCGAGTGGCGACCTTTTACCGGGTGGAAAAGAGTGCCTTCGTTAAGCGCGATAGTAGTCATATTACGACGCGCTTTTTCCATTGCTTTTTGAATCGCTGCAGGTACTTCACGAGCTTTGCCGTAACCGAAACCTACGCGACCGTTACCGTCACCAACTACAGTTAGTGCAGTAAAGCTCATGATTCGACCACCTTTAACCGTTTTTGATACACGGTTAACTGCGATTAGCTTTTCTTGCAAATCATTCGCTTGAACTTGTTGTTCTTTAGCCATCTTCCAACCCTACCTTAGAATTTCAGACCAGCTTCGCGAGCAGATTCTGCTAGCGCCGCTACTCGACCGTGGTATTGGAAACCAGAACGATCAAATGCAACTGACGCTACGCCTTTTTCTAGCGCGCGCTCAGCAACAGCTTTACCTACTGCTTTAGCTGCATCGATGTTACCAGTGTTCTTTACTTGCTCACGGATCGCTTTTTCTACAGTAGAAGCTGCTGCGATAACCTCAGAGCCGTTTGATGCGATAACCTGAGCGTACACGTGACGAGGAGTACGGTGTACTACTAGGCGAGTTGCACCCAGTTCTGCAATCTTACGACGTGCGCGTGTAGCACGACGGATGCGAGATGCTTTCTTATCCATAGTGTTACCTTACTTCTTCTTAGCTTCTTTAGTACGCACATTTTCATCTGCGTAACGAACACCTTTACCTTTATAAGGCTCAGGTTCACGGTAAGAACGAATGTCAGCCGCAACTTGACCTACTAGCTGCTTATCGCAACCAGAGATAACAATTTCAGTTTGGCTAGGACATTCAGCTTTAATACCCTCTGGCAACTCGTGCTCAACAGGGTGTGAGAAGCCTAGTGTTAGAGATACAGCTTTGCCTTTAATAGCAGCACGGTAACCAACACCTTTAAGAGTTAGCTTCTTAGTAAAGCCTTCAGTAACACCAACAACCATGTTGTTTACTAGAGCGCGAGCAGTACCTGCTTGAGCCCATGCATTAACAACACCTTCTTTAGGACCGAAAGTTAGGTTGTTTTCTTCCTGAGCAACTACAACTGCATCGTTAAGAACGCGTGATAGTTCGCCCTTTGCACTTTTTACAGTGATTTCTTGGCCGTTTAGTTTCACCTCTACGCCAGCTGGAATAGCGACAGGTGCCTTAGCAACACGAGACATATTCTACTCCTATTACGCTACGTAGCAGATGATTTCACCGCCAAGACCTGCTTTACGTGCAGCACGGTCTGACATCAGACCCTTGGAAGTTGAAACGATAGCAACACCAAGACCGCCCATTACAGAAGGAAGATCATCTTTCTTCTTGTAAACACGTAGACCTGGACGAGAAACACGCTTAAGTTGCTCGATTACTGGTTTAGCTTGGAAGTACTTAAGAGTAACTTCTAGCTCAGGTTTTACTTCGCCTTCAACAGCGAAATCAGTGATGTAACCTTCAGCTTTTAGTAGTGCAGCAATTGCAACTTTAAGCTTTGAAGAAGGCATTTTAACAGCAACTTTGTTTGCTGCCTGACCGTTACGAACGCGGGTCAGCATATCCGAAATCGGATCTTGCATGCTCATATGATTTACTCCAAATGATTAAGTGGCAATTACCAGCTAGCCTTACGAAGTCCAGGAATCTCGCCTTTCATGCAAGCTTCACGAACTTTGATACGGCTTAGACCGAACTTACGTAGGTAACCGTGTGGACGACCAGTTTGGTTACAACGGTTGCGCTGACGTGATGCACTTGAATCACGTGGAAGAGTTTGCAATTTAAGAACTGCGTTCCAACGATCTTCTTCAGATGCGTTTACATCGCTGATGATAGCTTTAAGCGCTGCACGCTTCTCAGCGTACTTAGCTACTAGCTTCGCACGTTTTACTTCACGTGCTTTCATTGAATTTTTAGCCATAACAGTAACCCTTCACCTTACTTACGGAATGGGAAGTTAAAGGCAGCCAGCAGAGCACGGCCTTCCTCATCAGTACCAGCAGACGTCGTAATAGTGATGTCTAAACCGCGTACTCGATCAACTTTATCAAAGTCGATTTCCGGGAAGATGATTTGCTCGCGAACGCCCATGCTGTAGTTACCGCGTCCGTCAAAAGACTTAGCGCTAACGCCACGGAAGTCACGTACACGTGGAAGAGCGATCGAAATAAGACGCTCAAGAAAATCCCACATACGTTCGCCACGCAAGGTTACTTTACAACCGATAGGGTAGCCTTCGCGAATTTTGAAACCTGCAACAGATTTGCGCGCTTTTGTGATAAGTGGCTTCTGACCAGAGATCGTTGCCATATCAGACGCTGCATTTTCTAGCAGTTTCTTATCGTTGATTGCTTCACCAACACCCATGTTTAGGGTGATTTTCTCGATTCTAGGGACTTGCATGACGCTTGTGTAGCTAAACTGTTTGGTCAGTTCAGCGACTACAGACGACTTGTAGTAATCATGCAGTTTCGCCATAGTAGAACTCCAAATTACTCTATTAGTTAGAAACGGTTTCGCCGTTAGACTTGAAGAAACGAACTTTCTTGCCGTCTTCAAAACGGAAACCGATACGGTCAGCTTTACCAGTAGCTGCGTTGAAAATAGCCACGTTAGATACATCGATAGCCGCTTCCTGCTCAACAATACCACCTTGGATATTCATTGCAGGTACAGGTTTTTGATGCTTCTTAACAAGGTTAATGCCTTCAACGAAAACTTTACCAGTTGCTAGAACCTTAGTTACTTTACCTTTCTTGCCTTTATCTTTACCAGCAAGAACGATTACTTCGTCATTACGACGGATTTTAGCTGCCATTTCTACGTGCTCCTTACAGAACTTCTGGAGCCAGTGAAACGATCTTCATGAACTTATCGCCACGAAGTTCGCGTGTCACAGGACCAAAGATACGTGTACCGATTGGTTGCTCAGTGTTATCGTTTAACAATACGCAAGCATTTCGGTCGAAGCGAATGACAGAACCGTCAGGACGACGTACGCCTTTACGGGTGCGAACTACCACCGCCTTCAGAACGTCACCTTTTTTAACTTTACCGCGAGGAATTGCTTCCTTAACAGTAACTTTGATAACGTCACCGATGTGTGCATAACGGCGATGAGAGCCACCCAGAACCTTAATACACATTACGCTGCGTGCGCCTGAGTTATCAGCTGCGTCCAGCATACTTTGCATTTGGATCATGTTAGTGCTCCGCTAAATATAAAAAAAACTAGACCCTCACGGGTCGGGCTGCCTCTTTAAAAGGGACGCGAATTGTACCACCCTTTTATGTAATTGGGTAGTCAAAAAATAAACGGCCCCAAAATATTTTTTGGAGCCGCTTTTTTTCATAGAATCAACGAAATTAAATCTTCGCTTTTTCTACGACTTTTACCAATGCCCAAGACTTAGTCTTAGACAGAGGACGACACTCTGCGATTTCAACTGTGTCGCCTAGGCCACACTCATTGTTCTCGTCATGTGCGTGTACTTTAGTCGTGCGCTTTACGAACTTGCCGTAAATTGGGTGTTTAACCATGCGCTCGATAGCAACAGTGATAGACTTGTCCATCTTATCGCTAACAACACGACCTTGTTGAGTACGTTTTACTTCGCTCATTATGCGCCTGCCTTCTCAGTCAAAACAGTTTTCACACGTGCGATATCACGGCGTACAGCTTTCAGAGTGTGAGTTTGCTGTAGCTGACCAGTTGCCGCCTGCATGCGCAGGTTGAACTGTTCGCGTAGCAACTCTAGTAACTCAGAGTTAAGCTCTTCAACGCTCTTTTCGCGTAGATCTTGTGCTTTCATCACATCACCTGCTTAGTTACAAATGTAGTCTTGAAAGGCAGTTTACGAGCCGCTAGGCGGAACGCTTCACGTGCCAATTCTTCAGGTACACCACCCATTTCGTACATTACCTTTCCAGGTTGGATTTGGGCTACCCAGTACTCAACGTTACCTTTACCCTTACCCTGACGAACTTCTAGTGGTTTTTCTGTGATAGGCTTGTCTGGGAACACACGGATCCAGATTTTACCTTGACGCTTAACGTGACGTGTCATTGCACGACGTGCCGCTTCGATCTGACGAGCAGTTAGACGACCACGGCCAGTTGCTTTAAGACCGAATTCGCCGAAGCTTACTTCAGTACCTTTAGCTAGACCACGGTTACGACCTGTCTGAACCTTACGGAACTTAGTACGTTTAGGTTGTAGCATCTGTCGACTCCTTACTTACGGCCTTTGCGCTGCTTCTTAGGCTTGTCGCCTTTAGGCTCTACAGCGTTAGCTGCTGGCATTCCGCCTAGGATCTCACCTTTGAAGATCCAAACTTTAATGCCGATCACACCGTATTGAGTGTGAGCCGAAGAAGTTGCGTAATCAATGTCAGCACGTAGAGTGTGTAGAGGTACACGACCTTCACGGTACCACTCTGAACGTGCAATTTCAGCGCCGCCTAGACGACCACTTACTTCTACTTTGATACCTTTAGCACCTAGACGCATAGCGTTTTGTACCGCACGCTTCATAGCGCGACGGAACATAACACGACGCTCTAGCTGAGACGCGATGCTGTCACCAACAAGTTGTGCATCTAGTTCAGGCTTACGTACTTCAGCGATGTTAATTTGCGCTGGTACACCTGCAATTTTAGCTACAGCTGCGCGTAGCTTTTCAACGTCTTCACCTTTCTTACCGATTACAACGCCTGGACGAGCAGTGTGAATAGTCACACGGATGCTCTTAGCAGGACGCTCGATAACGATGCGTGATAGAGACGCTTTTTTCAGTTCGTTTGAAAGGAACTGACGTACCTTGAAGTCGCCGTCTAGGTTGTCAGCGAATTCTTTGGTGTTAGCAAACCATGTAGCATTCCAAGGCTTAACGATGCCAAGACGAATACCATTTGGATGTACTTTCTGACCCATTGCTTACTCTCCTAGTCTCAAGCGTCTGCAACAACAACAGTGATGTGGCTTGAACGCTTCAAGATACGATCCGCACGACCTTTAGCACGAGGCATAATACGCTTCATGATAGGGCCTTCATCTACGAAGATCTTTGCGACACTTAGGTCGTCAATATCTGCACCTTCGTTGTGCTCCGCGTTCGCGATAGCTGACTCAAGAACTTTCTTTACTAAGTCAGCAGCTTTTTTGTTGCTGAAAGTTAAGATTTCTAGAGCTTGGTCAACTGATTTACCACGGATTTGATCCGCAACTAAGCGAGCTTTCTGAGGCGAAATGCGAGCAAAGTTATGTTTAGCTAGTGCTTCCATCATCTACTCCTTAACGCTTCTTAGCTTTCTTATCCACGACGTGGCCGCGGTAAGTACGAGTTGGTGCAAATTCGCCCAGTTTGTGACCGATCATTTCGTCGGTTACGAATACTGGTACGTGCTGACGACCATTATGGACAGCGATGGTCAAACCGATCATCGTAGGGATGATCATTGAACGACGGGACCAAGTCTTAATAGGCTTTTTGTCTCCGCTTTCCACCGCTTTCTCTACCTTCTTCAGCAAGTGTAGGTCGATAAATGGACCTTTCTTGAGAGAACGTGGCATGGCGATTCCTCTTTATATAGATTACTTGTTACGACGACGTACGATGTACTTGTCAGTGCGTTTGTTCTTACGAGTCTTGAAGCCTTTAGTTGGCTGACCCCATGGTGATACTGGGTGACGACCACCAGAAGTACGGCCTTCACCACCACCGTGTGGGTGGTCTACTGGGTTCATCACAACACCACGAACGGTTGGACGAACACCGCGCCAGCGGTTAGCACCAGCTTTACCAAGTTCACGTAGCATGTGCTCAGAGTTACCAACTTCACCGATTGTTGCACGGCCTTCAGAAAGTACTTTGCGCATTTCGCCAGAACGTAGACGAAGAGTTACGTATGCACCGTCGCGAGCAACGATTTGAGCATATGCACCCGCCGAACGAGCTAGCTGACCACCTTTACCAGGCTTAAGTTCAACGTTATGAACAGTTGAACCTACTGGGATGTTACGCATTGGAAGTGCGTTACCAGCTTTGATTGGCGCATCTGCACCAGACTGGATAGCATCACCAGCTTGAACACCTTTAGGTGCTAGGATGTAACGACGCTCACCGTCTGCGTACAGAACTAGAGCGATGTTAGCGCTACGGTTTGGATCGTATTCTAGACGCTCAACTTTCGCTGGGATACCGTCTTTAGTACGTTTAAAGTCAATTACACGGTAATGGTGCTTGTGACCACCGCCGATGTGACGTACTGTGATACGACCGTTGTTGTTACGACCACCGTTCTTAGAGTTTTTCTCTAGAAGAGGTGCGTATGGCTTACCCTTGTGTAGGTCAGCGTTAACAACTTTAACAACGTGACGACGACCAGGGGAAGTCGGCTTACATTTAACAATAGCCATTTCTCAACTACTCCTGTTATTCCGCGCCGCCAACAAAGTCAAGATCTTGACCTTCTTTCAAAGTAACGTACGCTTTTTTAACGTCGCTGCGGCGACCTTGGCGTAGACCTTGACGTTTGGTCTTACCCTTAGTGATAAGAGTATTTACAGACTTAACTTCAACTTCAAATAGCTTTTCTACAGCTGCTTTGATCTCTTTTTTAGTTGCATCTGTAGCAACTTTGAAAACGATAGTGTTCGCTTTCTCAGCAGCCATAGTTGCTTTTTCAGAGATGTGTGGAGCACGTAGAACTTTTAGGATACGCTCTTCAGTGATCATGCTAGCATCTCCTCAACTTGCTTAACTGCTTCTGCAGTCATTACAACTTTGTCGAACGCGATTAGTGAAACTGGATCAATACCAGCGGCATCACGTGCATCAACTTTGTATAGGTTACGAGCAGCTAGGAATAGATTCTCATCTACTTCGCTAGTCACGATAAGCGCATCTGTTAGCTCAAGCTCTTTCAGCTTAGCGACAAGCTCTTTTGTCTTTGGCGCTTCTACTGAGAAGTTATCAACAACGATTAGACGCTCTTGACGAACAAGCTCAGAAAGAATGCTCTTCATAGCACCACGGTACATTTTCTTGTTAACTTTTTGGCTGTGATCTTGTGGTTTCGCAGCAAAAGTAACACCACCTGTACGCCAGATTGGGCTACGGATTGTACCAGCACGTGCACGGCCAGTACCTTTTTGACGCCATGGCTTAGCGCCACCGCCTGCAACTTCTGAACGTGTTTTTTGAGCACGAGTACCTTGACGAGCACCTGCTGCATACGCAACAACTACTTGGTGTACAAGAGCTTCGTTAAACTCACGTCCGAAAGTAGTTTCGGAAACAGTTAGTGCATCAGCACCTTTAACCATTAGTTCCATTACTTACTCCTGAGACGTTATGCTTTAACAGCTGGTTTAACGATCACGTTACCGCCAGTTGCGCCAGGGACTGCACCTTTAATAAGAAGCAGGTTGCGCTCAGCGTCAACACGTACGATCTCTAGGTTTTGAGTCGTTACACGCTCAGCACCCATGTGACCTGCCATTTTCTTGCCTTTAAATACGCGACCTGGAGTCTGACATTGACCGATAGAACCAGGAGCACGGTGAGACAATGAGTTACCGTGAGTCATATCTTGAGTAGAGAAGTTCCAACGCTTAACAGCGCCTTGGAAGCCTTTACCTTTAGAAGTACCAGTAACGTCTACTTTCTTAGTTTCGTTGAATAGCTCAACCGTTAGTTCTGCACCAACTTCGAACTCTTCACCGTTTTCCAAACGGAATTCCCAAAGACCGCGACCAGCTTCAACACCTGCTTTAGCAAAGTGACCTGCTTCTGGCTTAGTAACACGGTTAGCTTTCTTAGCACCAGTCGTTACCTGAATTGCTGCATAGCCGTCTGTTTCAAGTGTACGAACTTGAGAAACACGGTTAGCTTCAACTTCAACAACAGTTACTGGGATAGAAACGCCTTCTTCAGTAAATACGCGGGTCATGCCCACTTTACGACCGATTAGACCAATCATTCTTCTAATCTCCCTTAACCTAGGCTAATTTGTACGTCAACGCCCGCAGCAAGGTCTAGACGCATTAGAGCATCAACAGTTTTGTCTGTTGGCTCAACAATGTCGATTAGACGTTTGTGAGTACGGATTTCGTACTGATCACGAGCATCTTTGTTAACGTGTGGAGAGATAAGAACTGTGAAACGCTCTTTACGAGTAGGTAGTGGGATTGGACCACGAACCTGTGCGCCAGTGCGCTTAGCTGTTTCAACGATTTCCGCTGTAGAAGCGTCGATTAGTTTGTAATCGAAAGCTTTTAGGCGGATACGGATACGTTGGTTCTGCATGAGACAGAGCTCCAAAATTAAAAATTACACAAACAATATCGCCACTCTTACTCGAATAGCCGAGAGAATGCCGATTGATTTATGTGAAACCGTAGCATCCAAGATTAGGACGCATTGTCAGTTAATTTTCGATTAACTATCCCTACATGCCAGAGTCACCTCTGGGGATAGTTTTTCCGAAGAAAAGATAGCTAATTGTATTAACTGCGAACATAAGCTGAGTTTACATTACCTGAAAAATCTTATAGATAATTCAGCTCCTCGTTACTCATTGGTTCACAACTGGCTTAACCAGTGCGCTGCATTATACAGATCACGCTTTGACATGCAAGCACTGTTTGAAAAATAAACGCATTACCCAACCATAAGTGATTCGCTTTAATCTAGTAATAAAAGCAAAGCGCAGACTGGCTAACCCGTCTGCGCTTAAGTCGTGTGATAAAGACTAGGTTATTGGGCTAGTCGTTGACGCACCGCTTCAAATAGACAAACCCCTGATGCAACGGAAACATTCAAACTAGATACGCTACCTGCCATAGGGATTTTGATTAAATCATCGCAAGTTTCACTAGTTAAGCGGCGCATACCATCACCTTCAGCGCCCATTACAATGGCCAGAGGACCTGTCAACTTAGCTTGATAGATATCATGCTTGGCTTCTCCAGCAGTGCCCACAAACCAAATCCCCTGTTCTTGTAAGGTGCGCATAGTGCGCGCTAGATTGGTGACGCGAACAAGCGGCACAGTCTCCGCTGCGCCGCAGGCAACTTTACTCACAGTCGCATTAATATTGGCCGACTTGTCTTTTGGTACAATCACAGCAGCAACCCCTGCTGCATCAGCGTTACGTAAGCACGCACCAAGATTGTGTGGGTCCGTCACGCCGTCCAAAACCAATAATAATGGCGCATCTTGTTTGGCAATAATGTCGTCTAAGTCATGCTCATTGAGCTGCTTGGCCGGCTTTACCTTGGCCATAATACCCTGATGATTCGCGCCACGCGCTTTGTCATCAAGTGTTTTACGCGCCATTTGCTGAATTGACACTCCGCATGTTTGTAGCTGATTGATAATCGGCATCAGGCGGTCATCTTGACGGCCTTTTAGCACAAAGGCTTCTACAAAACGCTCTGGTTCTTTTTCCAATACTGCTTTTACCGCATGAATGCCGTAAATAAATTCATTACTCATTAACTTATCCGATTAGTGTTTCTTCGCCCGTGCCTTCTTGGCTTTTTTACGTGGCTTTTTCTTACCTGCCTGATTAGCAGGTTTCTTCGACGCTTTTTTGCCTTTGCCTTGATGTTCACCGTCATCTGGTCGCTTGGTTGCTTCAACCAAAGGTTTGGCTTTTCCTACACTGCGTCTGCCGTTTGCCGCGGCATTTTTTTTCGCTTTGGCCTTTTGCTGCGCTTCTGCTGCACGCTTCTTCGCCGTTTTTCCTTTGCCGCGTAGCTTACGACTTGTTTCGACTAATTCAAAGTCTATTTGTCTATCATCTAGATTGACTGACAGTACTTTCACTTTAACCGCATCGCCAAGACGATAAATCGCACCAAAGCTCTCACCGATAAGCCTTTGACCTATTGGATCAAATTGGTAGTAATCATTAGCAAGCGTTGAAATATGCACCAAACCATCAATATGCAGCTCGGTCAAACGAACAAAGAAGCCAAATCCGGTGACATTAGCAATAACACCGTCTAACTCTTCACCCACATGATCTTGCATGTACTCACACTTGAGCCAATCCGCTACCTCTCGGGTTGCATCATCCGCGCGGCGCTCTGTCATTGAGCACTGTTCACCGTAAAAATCCATATCATCGAACGAATAATGATAACCGCCCGTTGGTGTCCAGCGATCTTTCAGAGTGCCATTTTCTTTGGCGATAAGGTATTTGATCGCACGATGCAACAAGAGATCAGGATAACGACGAATCGGCGAAGTAAAGTGCGCATAACGCTTAAGCGCTAGACCAAAGTGGCCACAATTATCGGCATTGTAGACGGCTTGCTTCATTGAACGCAGCAACATGGTTTGAATCAGCTCTTTATCTTGACGCTCACCAATTTGGCGTACTAGATCTGCATAATCAGTTGGTGAAGGCTCAAGGCCGCCTTTCAGATCAAGACCAAGTTCACTTAAAAAGTCGCGAAAGCCCATCAAACGCTCTTCTCCGGGTGATTCGTGGATCCGATATAAAGCCGGCTCCTTGGCTTTTTCAACTAAAGATGCCGAAGCAATATTGGCCAAAATCATACACTCTTCAATGATTTTGTGCGCATCATTACGCACAACAGGCTCGATGCTGTCTATCTTGCGCTCAGCATTAAAGATAAATTTGGTTTCAACCGTTTCAAATTCAATCGCACCGCGATGATCCCGTGCACGTTTAAGCACCTTATACATCTTGTGCAGCTCTTCAAGGTGAGGCACCAAAGGCTCATAGCGCTGGCGCAGCTCTTCATCACCTTCAAGAATATGATGGACCTTATTATACGTTAGGCGCGCATGGGAATTCATCACGGCTTCATAATGCTTATAGCCAGATAACTTACCCGATTCAGATACTGTCATCTCGCACACCATACACAGGCGATCCACCTGAGGGTTGAGCGAGCAAAGACCATTAGACAGCACTTCTGGCAACATGGGCACAACTTGAGAAGGGAAATACACTGAGTTACCACGATTAATGGCTTCTTTGTCTAACGCAGAATCTGGACGCACGTAATAGCTGACATCAGCGATCGCGACCCAAAGACGCCAACCGCCACTTTTTTTCGCCTCACAGTATACGGCATCATCAAAATCTCGTGCATCTTCACCATCAATTGTTACTAAAGGCAATTCGCGCAAATCAACCCGTCCTTGTTTGGCTTCTTCCGGCACCTCTTCGCCTAAGCCCTCGATTTGTGCATCGACTTCTTCTGGCCACTCATGGGGTATTTGGTGGGTACGAATGGCAATTTGTGTTTCCATACCTGGCGCCATATTTTCACCCAGTACTTCCACTACTTTGCCCATCATGCCGCGCGTACGAGAATCGCGGTCGGTAATTTCAATCACCACCACATTACCCATTCTCGCTCCAGCGCGCAGTTCATTAGGAATAAGAATATCTTGGCTTAGCCTTGAATCATCCGGCACCACATAAGAGTAACCATATTCCATAAAGAAGCGACCAACGATTTGCCCTTGCCTTTCTTCCAGCACCCGCACCAAACGGCCCTCTTTTTTGCCTTTTTTCGAGTTTTGTGTTGGTTGCACCAAAACAAAATCACCGTGAAGCAGGTTTTTCATTTGATGATGAGGCAGTAACACATCCCCTTCTTTGCCTATACTGCCTTCGGGGCGCACCCAGCCATGGCCATCTTTGTGGCCAATGACATAACCTTTAATCATCTCCAGCTTTTCAGGCACGGCATAACACTGACGACGGGTAAACACGAGCTGGCCATCTCTTTCCATCGCCCTGAGCCTGCGACGTAAGCCTTCATACTGCTCTTCACCCTTTAAATGAAGGGCTTCAAACAAGTCGTTGCGGTTGAGCGGCACACCCGCTTGCTCAAGAAATTCAAGAATAAACTCACGACTGGGGACAGGATTGTCGTATTTCTCGGATTCGCGTTCAGCAAAAGGGTCGTTTGGGGTGTGTTCTGACATAGGCAGGCCTAATTCTACAAGGAAGGTATTTAAAGCTAGTATATCCGACTCAATTACTAAGCTACAGAAGTGTTGGGTCAAAATGCCAAATTGTTAGGCTATTTTCATTGTTTAAGGTGGGTAGGTCTGGTTTTTTAGTGATCGTAGCAAGATGATCTTTGGATGGTTCTTGAACTATCTATTCTGGGCCTGAGATAATATGCAGGTTTGCATATCAATAATATTAAAATAATCATTCTGGTACCTACCAATCTATCAACAAAAAGTAAACTGACTCTTAGTGCCCCCCACTTCGTTGTAAAACCTACTCTAAGCATGATAGAAGGTAGTTATAAATATTGCTGCGGCTTTCCCTATCCCTTTGGCTCAAGCTTGTTAATGTCTGTTTCGCATCCTGCCTAATAGATATAACCCCAGTGACCATACTAGGTATTTCTTCCGTTTTCTTCTCGACGTCTTTTGCAACTTTTTCTCCTAATTTAGCCAAACAAGAAACAAAGTTGAGAATTTCTGCCACTTCACAAATTAGATTTGCCATTTGGACTTGATCTGAAAAATCATTTTGATGATTCTTTATGGAATCCATTATTGAATGAGTTTTCATAGACAGCTTTTCTACTTTTCGTGCTAAAAAACTTACGTCATCTGCCACCGCCGAAAAACTATTACCCTTTTCTCCCGAACGAGCAAGATCAATCGCCATATTTAGAGCTAATAGATTAGCTTGCTCGCTTATATCATTAAGCACAATAATAATATCGACGATTCCATCGTAGTTAATGTTATTGATTAACTGAATTAAAGACTTTAGACGCTCTTCAGGCCGTGACGTAGGCTCTCCGGCACTTAAAAAAACATTACCTTCGAGGTCTACATTCTGTTCGGGGGGCTTGTCATACAAACTGGTATCTTTCATGTTATCAGTTGACTGATTATTTTTTAAGTGCGCCTTGCGCAGATTACTAATCAGAACCGTAACTTCATTCTCAAGCTCTAAATCTTTCTCATGCTTTTTATACCAAACATCAAAGTATGCATATATTCCTATAATACATACACCTATAAAAGGGATTAGCATATATGCGAAATCACTGAGCATTGTCTTGTCTCAAGAAATGCATAGCTGCATTCATTCGTGAAAGCTCTATTGTTCTTTTTTGCCCTTTTAGATAATAAAAAATTGATACACACGTCAGAATAACTATACCTACAAAAGCAAAAATAGCGAAAACGCCACTTCCATCTTTAATCGCCTCAGTAAGATATAGAGCAAACCAAGCTATTAACGACGCAATAACAGTATTTGTCTTTGCACTTGCATCATTTATTTGATATTCAAGCAACGCTTTCATTCTGTAAAATTTTTCAATATCTTTCATGTACATATCCAACTTACCAAACCTAGGTAAGTATAGACTGCATAACAATTTATAAGATTGAAAAGAAACTCACTGTACGCTCAAGCAATATAAAAGCTCGATTGAAGAACCACTAAAGCTCAGCGATTTGCGACAAAGTTTCGGGATAACGTTGAACCAGTTTAAGCAGCGTTACCGCTTGTCCATTTGGTGCACTTCGGCCTTGTTCCCAGCTTTCTAGCGTGCGAGATGAAGTGTGCAAGAGCCGAGCAAATACACCGCGAGACATATTAAACTGCTCTCGAAGACTCAAAATCTCTTCCGGTGAAATATTTAGTTCATTAATATCATCAACTTGATAGGTCTTTAGTGTTAACTTACCTTCTGAATGCTGTTTGGCTTCAGAAAGAGCAGAACTTAACTCTGCAAATAAATCACGATTGCTCATTGCGCCATGCCTCCATAAAAGCCTTTAGCTGTCTCTTTTGTTCTGATGTCAAATCAGACACTTCGTTTTTGCCATATATTGTGAGCAAATAAAAGCGTCGTTGTTCATCTAAAAAATAGTAAATAATACGAGAGCCGCCCCGTTTCCCCTTACCTTTACTTGCAACTCTAATTTTTCGCAAACCACCCGTTCCTTGAATGACATCCCCTTGTTTAGGGTTAGACATTATCTCTGCTTGGAAGAGTCTAAACTCTTCATCGCTGAGGTATTGGCTGCGATACTTTTCAAATATGCTGGATTCGACAAAAACACTTTTCATACAGAAATTATACGTGATTTACGTATAGATAACAAATAGTCTATCGCCTAGCTAATCTTTTTCTGCACACCATATGAAAAAATCACCCGTGTGGGTGATTTTGTCTGAGTCAAACCTGAGTGCAGTCAGGATGAAATATAACTGGACTTTACCAAGAGGTTTCGCGTTTCTTCGCTCTGGCAATAATATTTTGCGGCATACGGCGTTCAAGTCCTTGGCGCAAAATAGCGATCCGTTTGTGGGTGCGTTGGTCAGCGGTAACAGATGCGTAGAGCCATCGATAAGCATCTTCGTAGTCTAGCGGGCTGCCATAATCTCGTAGCAGCAATTCAGCTAAGTGAATTCTGGCTTTTAAGTTACCCATGGCAGCGGCTTCACGCAGGTAAGGTATGGCGCGTTCTTTATCTTGTTGCACCAAGGTGCCCCGCGAGTAATAACGCCCAAGCTGTTCTAGCGCAGCAGGCAGACCTTGATGAGCGGCGTTTTCGATATAATAAAGACCAAGCTCAACGTCTTGCTCAACACAAACACCCCACGCTAGCATGTCACCATATAAGAACTCGTAGGAGGGCAAACTGATCCGAGTCGCCCGAGCAACGATATCTTCAACAATCTGACAATTATCGGCCTTAACTTGCTCTAGATGCTTATTTTCGTTAATTAGTTTTATTAGTTCAGCTTCGGTATAAATGGGTATCGGTTCACCAATATCGGTAAACTCATCGGCAACAGCCGAAGAAGCCCCAAACAGTAATACCATCGAAGCAGCTAACTTTCTTAGCTTCATCGTCTGCACTCTTTGACTTCGATAATGTGTTTATCTGCCTAATCAAGGCAGTGGCGTAATATCACGCCTTATGAACTCAAGATTGGCCTGCATTTCACCATCTTGAATTCTTTATCGACCTCGGCAGCTAAGTCTTTAATCGAAATTGCCGATGACTGGCAAAAGATTGCCACCTTAAGAGTTAAGTATAGGCTTAACCAGCAGACATAAAAAAACCAGCACTCTAGTGCTGGTTTTTCTCAACTCTTCATACAAAGAAAACTTACGCTTGGTAAGGATGAACTTTGATGATAGTTTCGTTACGATCTGGACCGGTAGAAATGATATCGACAGGTACACCCGTTAGCTCTTCGATGCGTTTGATGTAATCCAAAGCGGCTTGTGGTAGCGCTTCTAGAGACTTAGCGCCAAAAGTAGTTTCAGACCAACCAGGCATGGTTTCATAGATTGGCGTCGCTTCTTCAAAAGATTCCGCCGCCATTGGTGATACCTCTAGCACAGTACCATCTTTCATCTTGTAACCAGTACAGATCTTGATCTCTTTTAGACCATCAAGAACATCTAACTTAGTTAAACACATACCAGTTAACGAGTTGATTTGGATAGCGCGGCGCATAGCCACAGCATCAAACCAGCCAGTACGACGTAAACGACCTGTCGTAGCACCAAACTCATGACCAACATCACCTAGGTGTTTGCCTACAGGATCTTGCTTGTCTTGACCATCGTATAGCTCAGTTGGGAATGGACCTGAACCAACACGAGTACAATAAGCTTTAGTGATACCTAGAATGTAACCTATATGGCGAGGACCAAAACCAGAACCTGCGGCTACACCACCAGCAGTAGTGTTAGATGAGGTTACATATGGGTATGTACCGTGGTCGATATCAAGAAGCGTACCTTGAGCGCCCTCGAACATGATCTTATCACCTCGCTTACGAGCAGCATCCAGCTCATCAGTCACGTCCATCACCATGGAAGTGAGAAGCTCAGCATAGCCCATGCACTGCTCAAGAACAGTTTCATAGCTAACCGTTTCTGCTTTGTAGAAATGTTCAAGCTGGAAGTTATGAAATTCCATGACTTCTTTCAGTTTCTCAGCAAAGACTTCTTTATCGAAAAGATCGCCAACACGCAAACCACGACGAGCGACTTTGTCTTCGTAAGCAGGACCGATACCACGACCCGTTGTACCAATTGCTTTTTTACCACGCGCAATTTCACGCGCGTTATCGATAGCAATATGGTAAGGAAGAATTAGAGGACAAGCTTCAGAAACGAAAAGACGTTCACGAACTGGAATGCCGCGCTCTTCAAGAGGTTTCATTTCTTTCAACAGTGCTTCTGGTGATAGTACAACACCATTACCGATAACACATTTAACGTTATCGCGAAGAATACCTGATGGAATTAAGTGAAGAACGGTTTTTTCACCGTCAATGACAAGAGTGTGACCTGCGTTGTGACCGCCTTGGTAGCGAACCACGTATTTTGCATCTTCAGTTAAAAGGTCTACGATTTTACCTTTACCTTCGTCACCCCATTGGGTGCCCAGAACGACTACGTTATTTCCCATCTTTCCAAGTCTGATTGCTAGTTAAAAATGGATTCTAGCACCGAATTACATTTGTTGCAGTCATTTTTTAATCATGAGCAAGCCATCCTTGGCTAAGCGACTGTGTACTTTGAATTTAAACTCAATTTAAGGCTTACTCGTCGGCGTAAATCTTAACCATTAAATTCCCATCAAGGCCGATACTGGCACGATACATACCACTGGTATTCATAGAAAAATGTATTTCCCCATCGCCGTTTATAGCGATGACACCGCCTTCTCCACCCATGGCTTTTAATTCACCATGGATAACCGCTTCACAAGCCTGCTGAACATTTTCTTTCAAATAGCGCATTCGCGCTGCAATGTCACTGGCCACTGTTTTGCGAATAAAGTATTCACCCATGCCTGTGGCTGAGACAGCCAGATTACCATTTTGTGCATAAGTGCCTGCACCAATAATCGCAGAATCTCCTACGCGGCCATATTGCTTATTGGTGATCCCGCCAGTACTGGTCGCTGCTGCAAGATTGCCTTGCTGATCAAAGGCCACAGCCCCAACCGTACCATGCTTATTATCATCAGGGTATTTAGACTCTGACAGCGCAAACAATCCCTTTTCTTTCATTGATTGCAATTGATCGTAGCGGCGATCTGTGACGAAATAATCCTGCTCTGTGTAGGTATGTTGCTGCCCAAAAGCAAACTCTTCAGCTCCATCGCCAATCAACAGCACATGAGGGCTATGCTGCATGACATCGCGAGCTAATTCCACAGGGTTTCGAATATGGCGTACGCCTGCCACAGCCCCAACTTTAGCGTCTTTACCATGCATGACAGAGGCATCCATCTCTACCATTTCTTTATGAGTCAAAACAGAGCCGCGCCCTGCATTAAAATGCTCCGAATCTTCGAGTACTTTAACCGCTGCTACTACCGCATCCATAGCATCACCACCATGAGCTAGTATCTCATGACCTGCCCGAGCTGACTTTTCTAAATCGCGGCGAATTTCTTCATTTAGCGTCTTACTCATTTGCTCGCGCAAAATGGTGCCTGCACCGCCATGAATGGCAATTGAAAATGGTTTACTCACCTATTGCTCCTGCATGCTGATAGGGTTAATTCTCCAGACAAACAAAAAGCGCAAGTTAATCTCTTAAACTTGCGCTTTGTTACAACCTTAATGGGCAGCTTTATTCTATTAGTGCGAGCTGCAGCTACCACTGCCACAACAGTCATCATGATCATCACCGTGATCGTGACTACCGCAACTACCATCTGCTTGGTGAACGTGACCATGCTCGATTTCTTCCGCAGTTGCTTCGCGCACAGACACCACTTCCACATCAAATGTAAGAGTTTGGCCTGCAAGCATATGGTTACCATCTACCACAACTTCGTCACCATCGACTTCTGTTACTTCTACTGGAATTGGACCTTGGTCAGTATCAGCTAAAAAGCGCATGCCTACTTCAATTTGCTCTACACCTTGGAACACATTGGCAGGAACACGTTGTACAAGCGCATCATTATGATCGCCGTACGCTTCTTCAGGCGAGACAGTCACTGAAAACTGAGCGCCAGCTTCCTTACCTTCTAGAGCCGCTTCAAGACCTGTGATCAGGTTGTTGTTGCCGTGCAAGTAATCAAGTGGCGCTTCTGTTGTCGATTGATCAACAACCACACCATCCTCTAGCTTGACTTGGTAAGCTAGGCTGACAACTACATTTTTTTCAATTTTCATAATGACTCCAAGGAGATAAAGAAACGGAGCAAACTATTGCTCCGATTTACTGTTTTCTATGCCGCTATTATGGGGATCAATTACAGAAACTCAATTAATCCGGCTTAAAAATTCCGATCATCTCTTGTTTCGCATGTTCAGTTTTTTCCACAGTTTGAGGCTTACGTTGTTCTTGATATTCGCACTCAACACACTCAACCAACTCAATATTATTTTCTATCCACCAACGCAAAGTATCTTGCTGAGAGCATTTAGGACAGCTAGCACCTGCGATAAATCTTTTTTTCATTGTGTTCATTCCAATACATCACCCATGACTCCCTCTGACAATACTTTTACGCATAGAAGGTAAACAGGGTTTGGAGTTAATCCCAAAAGTTCTTTGATTGTTGATCTTTTTCCATTTCCCGACCAAAGATTTCTTCCAGTTCTTTGCGGGCTTCTTTGGCTCTCATCGCCAATTGTTTGTCTTCGTGATGCTGAGGAAGCAGCTCTTTCAACATACCGTGATCGAGTTTTTTGAAATGCGCCTCCGCTCGTTTAGCTTGATAAGGGTGCATTCCAAGCTCCACCAATGCTTGACGACCAAGATCTAACGCACCCAAGAAGGTTTCACGGGAATAATTTTCTACCCCATGACTCATAAGCTGATACGCTTCGACACGGCTTCGTGCACGAGCAAACAGCTTAAGATGCGGAAAGTGGTACTTACATAACTCGACAATTTTCATGATCTCTTCTGGCGAGTCGGTACATATCACCATGGCTTCAGCTTTACTTGCTCCCGCAGCCCTTAATAAGTCAAGTTGAGTTGCATCACCATAAAACACTTTATACCCGTATTTTCTCAATAAGTGAATCTGACTAGCATCACTTTCTAATACAGTGACTCGGATTTTATTGGCGTACATTAAACGGCCGATGATCTGACCAAAGCGACCAAAGCCTGCGATAATTACCCGTGGCTGACGATTAACAACATCGCTGCGCTTTAATCCTGACTCGTCAAAGTTTAACCCTCGCGCATACCACTTGCTTTGCGCCATCAAAAGAAGCGGTGTCGTTACCATAGATAAACTCACCACCACCAGCAAAAAGGCATTTTGCTCAGGGGCGATTAATCCTTCTTTACTTGCTGCAGTGAAGATAACAAAGGCAAACTCACCACCTTGACTTAAAATCGCCGCCATTTTGCTGCGTACTTTGGGCCTCCCGCCTGACAATCTGGCCAAGAAGTAAAGAATCAATCCCTTGATAACAACTAAACCAATTACTGCCCCTAATACATTAAGAGGCTCAAGCGCCAGCAAGCCCAGATTTACTGCCATGCCTACTGCGATAAAGAAAAGACCGAGTAATAGACCTTTAAAAGGTTCAATAGCAATTTCTAATTCATGACGATACTCACTTTCAGCCAGCAGCACGCCAGCCAGGAAAGTGCCCAAAGCCATCGACAGACCAAGATGCTTCATCAACAAAGCAATCCCAATCACTAGCAATAATGCCGCGACTGTAAATAGCTCACGTACACCACTTAAAACCACATAGCGAAATAAAGGCCGTAGCAGGAAGTGACCTCCAACCAGTAAGCCTATAACACCGCACAACATCCAGATGGCATCGGACCAATTACCAGCGGTGTTACCCGCCAGTATCGGAAGCAGGGCAAGCATTGGAATAACGGCTATATCTTGAAACAAGAGAACAGCAAAACCAGATTGCCCCGTTTCACTGCCTGCAAGCCCTTGCTCTTCTATTACTTTTAGAGCGATTGCCGTGGAGGAAAGGGCCAAACCCATTCCGATAACCAAACTTGTTTGCCAACTAAGACCGCAAAAATATGCCACAACGCCAAGTGCAGCTGTAGTGATGACAACTTGCGCCCCGCCCAGCCCCAAAATAGGCCCCTTCATCTGCAGTAGCTTTTTGGGGTTAAGCTCTAAACCAATCAAAAACAGCAGCAGTACTACGCCAAATTCGGCAAAATGCAAAATAGCTTCAACATCACTGATTAAGCTCAATCCCCAAGGGCCAATCACTACACCAGCCAGCAGGTAGCCAAGTACAGAACCGAGCCCAAGCCGCTGAGCAAGCGGCACTGCAATAACAGCTGCGGTTAAAAAAATTACACTGCTTTGTAAGAAATCACTTTCAAGTGCCAAACGGATCTCCTTCTGCATTGAGGCTAGTCGCAAAATCTGTCGTGACATGGAGCAACCAACGGCGGTAATTCTCCGCATGTTGATAGCGATCCATTTCAGTGATATTTCGTGCCCAATAAAGAACTAAAGGCTCTATCCAATGCATCTGACACAGGGCCGCTGACAATTCAAACGGCTGAAGTATTTCTGACAAAGGATATCGGTTATAACCTTCACTACAGAAAGCTTCCTCATTTCCCCCTGTAGTAATAATACTGCGCCAATACTTACCTTTGAGTGCTTCTCCCTTACCATAAGCAAACCCTTTGGCTAGCACTCTATCCATCCATTCTTTAAGAAGCGCTGGGCAAGAATACATATAAAGTGGATGCTGAAATACAATCACATCATGTTCGAGAAGAAGCCGCTGCTCGGCATCAACATCGATAAAGAAGTCAGGATAATAGGCATAGAGATCTCGTACCGTCACATGTTCTAACGACGCGATCTTTTTGACCATGACTTGATTTGCAACTGAACTGTGTGATTCTGGATGTGCATAAATCACCAGTACTTTAGCAACTTTAGGAGGTTCGTTGGTTAAATCATCTACCGCCATGTTTTAAGCAGTCATCCTTTTGTTTTCAAGACATAAGAGGCTTTTTATCTGTATGAGTTTGTTATACGTTGTTGTTAAGCATAACGCAATGATCGACATTTTATCTCATTCCACCTACTATTCGACGCGATAAGAGAAATATTAAATAATAAAGCATAAACTATGATTACCTTTTCTGACATCCAGCTCCTTCGTGGCGGCAAAGCCCTACTGGATAACACCTCAGCAACCATACACCCAGGCGATAAAGTCGGCCTAGTGGGTAAAAATGGCTGCGGAAAATCCACCCTATTTGCCTTAATCAAAAATGAACTTTCTATCGATGCGGGTAACTTCAACTGCCCTTCATACTGGGAGATGGCGTGGGTTGCGCAGGAGACACCAGCATTAGAGCGCCAAGCACTGGACTATGTCATTGATGGTGATCGCGAGTATCGCCGCCTTGAAGCAGAACTAACCGCTGCAGAGCAAAAAGATAATGGTACTTTAGTTGCTGAGCTGCATGGAAAAATCGAAACCATTGGCGGCTATAGCATAAAAGCTCGCGCCGCTGAGCTGCTTGACGGTCTTGGTTTTTCCCAGCAGCAGATGAACTGGAACCTCACTCAGTTCTCTGGTGGTTGGAGGATGCGCTTAAACCTTGCTCAAGCGCTACTTTGTCGCTCCGACTTATTACTTCTGGATGAGCCAACCAACCACTTAGACTTAGATGCTGTGATGTGGCTAGAGCGCTGGCTACAAAATTACCCTGGCACTTTGATCTTAATCTCTCACGACCGTGATTTTCTCGATCCTGTGGTTGGGCGCATCATACATGTTGAAAATCAGCAGATGAACGAATACACGGGGAACTACTCATCATTTGAAGACCAGCGCGCGCAGAAGTTGCTTCTCCAACAAGCTCAGTACCAGAAACAGCAAAAACAAATGGCACACATGCAAAGCTATATCGACCGATTCCGATATAAAGCCTCAAAAGCTCGCCAAGCACAAAGCCGAATTAAAGCTCTAGAGCGAATGGAAAAAGTATTACCTGCGCAGTTTGATAATCCCTTTAGCTTCGAGTTTCGAAAGCCCGATGCTCTGCCAAACCCGATTATTATGATGGACCAAGTATCGGCAGGTTATGGTGACAATCTAATTTTAGAGAAAATTCGCCTCAATCTCGTGCCTGGTAGTCGTATTGGTTTGCTCGGGCGAAATGGTGCAGGTAAATCAACTCTGATTAAATTGCTCTCTGGCGAGATAAAAAGTCAGGCGGGTGAGCTGACCTATTCCCAAGGCGTCAAAATCGGTTATTTCGCACAGCACCAGTTGGAAACTCTACATCCAGAAGAAACACCGCTTCAGCATATGATGCAAATCGCACCAGATAAAAATGAACTGGAGCTAAGAAACTATCTAGGCAGCTTTGGTTTTCAAGGTGAAAAAGCACTAGAGAAAGTGGCGCCCTTTTCTGGCGGAGAAAAAGCACGCCTTGTTCTAGCGCTGATCGTCTGGCAAAAGCCAAACCTATTGCTACTCGATGAGCCAACTAACCACCTAGACCTTGATATGAGACAAGCGCTAACACTTGCCCTGCAAACCTTTGAAGGCGCTATGGTTATCGTTTCGCATGACCGCTATCTACTGCGAGCCACCACTGATGATCTCTACTTGGTTCACAACAAGCAAGTCGCACCTTTTGATGGCGACCTAGATCAGTACTATAAATGGCTCACTGATCAACAAAAAGCAGAGCGCCGTGAAGCCCAGCCTACACCAACTGAAAAAAGCGCCACAAACAGTGCCGCTGCTAAAAAAGAGCAAAAGCGCCGCGAAGCAGAGTTACGCAAACAAACCGCGCCGATTCGCAAAACAATAGCCAAACTGGAAACTAAAATGGACAGTTTAAACTCCACACTTAGCCAAGCAGAATTGCAATTGTCTGATAACTCACTGTATGAGCCAGAAAATAAAGCTAAACTTAACGGGGTGTTAGCAGCGCAAACCCAAGCGAAAATTGAGCTTGAAGAAGTTGAATTAGAATGGATGACACACCAAGAAGAACTTGAACAAATGGAACAGGAGTTTAATCACCCATGAATTCCAAGCACGTATCTGTGTCCCTCACCTTAGAACGCCTGTGGCAATTTAGCTTGCAATATTATGGCGTCCGAGAAGTCAAAGATGCGTGCCTTAATTTACAAAATCAGTTCAAGGGTAATGTTAACCTTTTGCTGCTCCTTAAGTGGCTAGACGAGCAGCAAGCGGCTTTTCTCAATGAAGACTGGCATAGAGTAGAAGAATGTCTGGGACGCTCTGAAACCTTACTCCACAGCTACCGAGATTTACGCCGTAAGCTCAAATCACACATTCCAGAAACCTTATATCGAGAGTCACTTCAATTCGAGCTACAACTTGAAAAGCAGCAACAGTCTGATCTAGTTGATTGCATCAATAGTATCACTTTATTGCACAATCAAGGTGAGCCACTGACCTTAAGATACTGCCGTCAACTTGGAGGAGAGCACTTACATCAAGCTTTTGCTCAACCAATTGAAGAAGTGGTGCCCAAATAGGAAGTATTATGACCCATTTTACTGCTGCTAGAGGTTTATCTAATCCGCACCTGCAAACATTGGCGCCGCGCTTTATCCGTAAAAAAGCCTTATTTGAGCCTATATGGCAAAGGCTAGAAACCCAGGATAACGACTTTCTCGACCTAGCATGGAGTGAAGAATGGCACGCAGAACAAGCGCAGAAAAAGCCTGTTTTTATTCTGTTTCACGGCCTAGAGGGCTGTTTCTATAGCCCTTATGCCAACGGCTTAATGCACGCTTTTTCCCAGCATGGCTGGCTAGCGGTAATAATGCATTTTCGTGGTTGTAGCGGCGAGCCCAACCATAATGCGCGCAGTTATCACTCCGGTGAGATAGAAGATGCGCGTTTTTTTCTCGAGCATATTGACCGCCAGTTTCCCCATCAAAAAAAGATTGCTGTTGGCATATCACTTGGTGGTAACATGCTGGCGAACTACCTCGCACAATATAATCAGGATCCACTCCTTGACGCCGCAACGATTGTTTCAGCACCACTTGATCTCTCTGCATGCTCCGCGCGCATTGAACAAGGCTTTTCTAAAATCTACAAAACCTACTTACTTTCCTCTTTGAAAAAGAGTGCGCTGCGAAAGCATCACTTAATCAAGGGAGAGTTAGATGTTTCTTATCAAAGTATCAAACGAGTGACCAAGCTATACCAATTTGATGACTTAATTACAGCGCCTTTACATGGGTTTAAAGGTGCTGATGATTATTATCAGCGCTGCTCTGCCATTCACAAACTCAAAGATATTCGTCTTCCTTTGCAAATCATACACGCAAAAGACGACCCCTTTATGACAGAGGCGGTCATTCCAAAGTACGCTCTACCAAGTAACATAGACTACCGACTCTATGAGCAAGGTGGTCATGTTGGCTTTCTGACAGGAAGTGCCATAAAACCGAGATTTTGGCTTGAAGAGACATTACCCGCTTACTATCAAAGCTTGGTACCATCTAGCTAGCGCTTTTCCTATTGCCGAACATAAAAGAAAGAGGTATTTATGATCGTTCCTTGGCAAGACATTGCCCCAGAAACCTTAGACAATTTAATCAAAGAATTTGTCCTTCGAGAAGGCACAGATTACGGCGCTGTAGAAGCTTCATTACAACACAAGATAGATCAGATAAAACAGCAACTTAAATCTGGCGATGCTGTCGTAGTTTTCTCTGAACTACATGAAAGTGTAGATATTCAACTTAAGCATAAATTTTCCTTTTAAAGCACTACATACCGTACTGTCTTTGCAAAGCATGTTATAGTGAAGTGCAACAGTGGACAGTTATTCATAGACAAGGGTTGTCATGTCAGCAAAACATCCAGTTATCGCCGTTACTGGCTCTTCAGGTGCAGGTACCACCACCACATCTGAAGCTTTTCGCAAAATGTTCAATATGATGAAAGTCAAGCCAGCTTGGGTTGAAGGAGATAGCTTTCACCGCTTTACTCGCCCCGAAATGGATGTTGAAATTCGCAAAGCTCGCGAGCAGGGGCGACACATCAGCTATTTTGGACCTCAAGCCAATGACTTTCCTGCTTTAGCTGAATTTTTCCGCAAATATGGCAATGAAGGCACAGGCAAGGTTCGACGTTATCTCCATACCTTTGACGAAGCGGTTCCCTACAATCAAATGCCTGGCACTTTTACCCCTTGGCAAGAGCTACCAGAAAGCTCTGACGTGCTGTTTTATGAAGGCTTGCATGGTGGCGTTGTCGACGGTGAAGTTAACGTTGCGCAGCATGTGGATTTTTTGATAGGCATGGTGCCTATCGTCAACCTTGAATGGATTCAAAAATTCGTGCGTGACACCCGAGACAGAGGACATTCACGAGAGGCCGTGATGGACTCGATTGTTCGCTCAATGGATGATTATCTTAATTACATCACACCACAGTTTTCTCGTACTCATATTAACTTCCAGCGAGTACCTACCGTCGATACATCAAACCCACTCAACGCCAAAGGTATCCCAAGCCTTGATGAGAGTTTTGTTGTCATCCGCCTTCGGGGAATAAAAAATGTCGACTTCCCATACCTACTGGCAATGATAGATGGCTCATTTATGTCACGTCACAACACCATAGTTGTACCCGGTGGAAAGATGAGTTTTGCAGTCGAATTGATAGTTAGGCCAATACTTCAGCAGTTGATAGAAACGGGAAAAATTGGTTAAGACTTACTTTGTATACAGGATTACTTTTGATTGCGTGATCAGGCGCACATTTTTGTACACAAAATAGCCAAGTGAAGGCGATTAAAATCAAGAAATCAATTCAAAAAAAAGATACTATTTGAAACAGAAACAAAGATGGCTTGCAGCATTTGAAAAGTGCTCTTATCCTAATAAGTCTTGATTCAAGGCTTAGCTAAAACATGGAAAGAAGCAAGCGTACCCTGCAGAGGAAGTGAGATATTATGGTTCTAGGTAAACCTCAAACTGATCCAACATTAGAATGGTTCCTTTCACACTGTCATATTCATAAGTACCCATCTAAGAGCACACTGATACACGCTGGTGAGAAAGCGGAAACGCTTTACTACATAGTTAAAGGTTCAGTTGCGGTACTTATTAAGGACGAGGAAGGCAAGGAAATGATCCTGTCGTACCTAAACCAAGGTGACTTTATCGGTGAGCTTGGTTTGTTCGAAGAAGACCAAGAACGCACAGCGTGGGTTCGAGCAAAATCACCTTGTGAAGTGGCAGAAATTTCTTTCAAGAAATTCCGTCAGCTTATCCAAGTCAACCCTGATATCCTAATGCGCTTGTCGGCTCAAATGGCAAGTCGTTTGCAGGTAACCAGTCAAAAAGTCGGAGATCTTGCTTTCCTTGACGTAACTGGCCGTATCGCTCAGACACTGCTGAATCTTGCCAAACAACCAGATGCCATGACGCACCCTGACGGCATGCAAATCAAGATCACACGTCAAGAGATTGGCCAGATAGTTGGCTGTTCACGCGAAACAGTAGGTCGCATCTTAAAGATGCTTGAAGAGCAAAACCTAATTTCTGCACATGGTAAAACGATCGTCGTCTACGGCACTCGATAACCATTGTTCTATACATAAAGCCGAGTTCATGATTGGACTCGGCTTTTTTTCTTATTTGTTAATTAGCTTGCTCTATCCTAACCTTAGTTTGAATTTCAACCGTAATTTTCAGGCAGGATGGACTCATGATTTTAAAGCTACTTTCTTCTCTGGTATTGGCTTTCAGCCTAGTTTTTTCATCAATCTCAATTGCCCAAACGACCATTATTCACCCTATCCCACGGGAAGGTTCTGAGCTAGACCAGTACGCTATCGACCTCATTCAGTTTCTTGTGGATAAATCAGGCGAAGGCATTTTGCTCCAACCTTACAAAACACCTGTTGACTCACAATCACGTAAAGTCACTCTGCTCAAAGAAGGCAAAATTACGGTAGATTGGCTAGGCGCCGATAAGACCCTTGAGCAAGAGCTACTTCCTATTCGCTACCCAGTTTTTCGAGGCCTCCTTGGCCATCGTATTTTTATCACCAATAAAACCACTGCAGCCAAACTAGGCAGCATAAACAGCATAGAGGAATTGCGTAAGCTTGGTATGATACAGGGGCAAGGCTGGGCAGATGTAAAGGTCTTAAAGTCCGGCGGATTTAAAGTGAGAGAAGTACCCAGCTTTGATAATATCTTTCGTATTGTTGATAGCGAGCGTACCGATTTATTCCCACGAGCCGTTATCGAACCCTACAGCGAAGTTGCCCAGCGCAGTCAATTATCCAACCTAGTGGTTGATGACAAACTGATGCTGATTTACCGCTTTCCTATGCTGCTGTTTGTGAGCCCTAAGAATCCTGAGGTAGCAGCTACGCTAAAAAAAGCATTTGAAGCTTCATACCAAGATGGTTCATTTGTTGAGTTCTTTGAAAAAGCACCTCTAGTGAAAAAAACCTTCGAACAAGCGGGCATAAAAAGCAGAAAAGCGTTTAGTATAGATAACCCCCACCTAAGCGAAGAAACGCGTTCGATCCCAGACCAATATTGGCTTAGCGTAACAGAATAGAAAAAGGCGCCTTAGTTGGCGCCTTTTTATTCAGAAGTCTATGTGTCCCCACTCAAGACTCGCTATTTGTACTCTCAAATATCTTATCAGCCGACGCTGCGACAAACCCAGGATATAATTCACCATTACTCATAGGGTAGCGTTTAGCAAACTCATAAAAGCCGCCAGGGATTATCTGGGAGCCTTCTGTGAAAGATACTGGCACTTTATCTGCCATGGTCGAGGATTGCTCAAGTAAAACGTCTGGTGAGCCTTTTACCTCCCCGCCTGATTCATTAATTGTGAATCCAGCTTGACGCAAATGATCATTAACCTGTTTTGCTTCATCGAACGCAGTCAGTTGATTGACACTCACGGTAAAGTGGTTGGCTCCATAGCCGTGAGCAGCAAGCCAAGAAGCGTATTCACTTTCTTTGGCAAGTTGCTGGTAGTCTTCAAAACTCAGTTGCCAAAGACGCCCGGAAGATAAAAATTCAAAGCTTGTCAGTTTGCTAGTATCAATCTGATCGACTAACTTCTTGACTATATTCTGCAATTGCGGCGAGCACTCTTCTACTTTTAGCTCACTAATAAAGACTTTAGGTTGCTTAGGATCTGGATGTTCGTAATGTTTCGCCACCAATTTTTTCGCCTCAAATTGGTAATCTCCACATGGGGTGTAACCAACATCAATAAAGGGCTTGGCTATCGCTTCCATACCAACTGGGCTTAAATTAAAAGTTCGCAGAGCGATATGGTCGTTAATCAGGGGCTCGCTTTCTTGCAATAATTGATGAATTTTATCTGCTGAGGGGCATAAGCGCTGAATATAGTCATTCCATAACGACTGAAATAAAACATCTGGCGTCATAACGCCTCCTTGTCTAGTTTATTGGGTTGAGAGTCAGCTCGCTGACCCAGCGAGCCTTCCCTTTTCGCTAAAGGTGCTATATGTGCTAGTTATAACTCCACACCAGGACTCAATGTTTCAGGTAACACGGTTTGATCGCCCTCCATCGAAGCCATTGGATAGGCACAATAATCAGCCGCATAATAAGCACTTGGGCGAAGATTACCTGAAGCGCCAGGGCCGCCAAATGGCGCGTCACCACTTGCCCCTGTCAGCTGGCGGTTACGATTAACAATGCCTGCTCTAATATGGTCGACAAAATATTCCCACTCGCTATCATCGGTAGAAACAAGCCCTGCGGATAAACCAAAGCGAGTGTCATTGGCAAGCTCGACTGCTTTCTCTAGACCTTGGTATCGAACGACTTGTAGTAAAGGACCAAAATATTCTTCATCTGGCAGCTGCGCAATTGGCGTGACGTCTATGATACCTGGAGTGACAAATGCAGCCTCACCTGCTTTAGCTTCTAACAAGCTTTGACCTCCAAGCTTAATCAGATTCGATTGAGCCTGAAGAATAAAGTCGGCTGCCGCTTTTGAAATTTGTGGCCCCATAAAGGGTGCAGGTTGCGCAAAAGGTTGATCAACATGAATCTTTTGCGTAGATTCAATCAACTTAGCAACTAAGGCCTCCCCTTTCTCCCCCACAGGAACATAAAGGCGACGTGCACAAGTACAGCGCTGGCCTGCGCTAATAAATGCCGACTGAATAATGGTGTATACGGTTGCATCTAAGTCACCATATTGCTCAGAAATCACCATAGGGTTGTTGCCACCCATTTCCAAAGCCAGCATTTTGTCTGGTTGACCAGCAAACTGACGATGCAGGATATGACCGGTATTGGCACTACCAGTAAACAACACACCATCAATACCTTTGGATTCAGCCAATGCAACGCCTGTTTCTTTAGCACCTTGAACCAAGTTAATCACGCCGGCAGGCAGACCTGCTTGTTGCCATAACTTCATTGCGAACTCGCCTGTTAGCGGCGTTTGCTCAGATGGTTTAAATACCACAGTGTTACCAGCAAGTAGGGCTGGGACTATATGGCCATTTGGCAAATGACCAGGGAAGTTATAAGGACCAAATACCGCCATGACTCCCAAAGGACGATGACGTAAAACAATCTGGTTACCTGCCGCTTCACGTTGCGCTTCACCTGTGCGGTCATGATAAGCACGAATTGAAATAGCGATTTTACCCGCCATCGCGGCCGCTTCCGTTCGGGTCTCCCACAAAGGCTTGCCCGTTTCTTTAGCGATAATCTCTGCGATTTGCTCACTGTTTTCTTTCACTTTCTCAGCAAAAGCGAGCACGATTGATTCACGTTCTGTATAGCTGCATTTTTTCCAGCTCATAAAAGCATTTCGAGCGGCACTGACCGCTGACTCAACCTGCTCGGGAGAAGCACTTTGTCCTTGCCAAATTACTTCGTTGTTGTAAGGGCTGGTGGAATTTATTGCTTCGCCGTGCCCATCCAGCCACTCACCTGCAATCCAATGTGTCATATGATTATTCCTCTCAATTACTGGGCCAACATGCGAACATAGTCACCTTGCTTAACTTGCAAAGCCTCAGCCGCTTCTGGGGATAAAATGACAGACTCAGAGGCCTGATCATATGCAGCCTTAGTCGCTACCGCTCTAAAATGCTCAAAAGAAGTATTTGAGATTAGGTAATCCTGCGAGCTAGAGTGCTGCGCAATCGATACTTTTGCTCGGAATGAGTGGCGTACAGATTCGATATTGCGCATATCACACTCAACCGATGGACCACCATCGAAAATATCGACATAGTTGCGACAAGTGAATCCTTCCTTTTCAAGTAAGCGCAGCGCAGGTTTGGTGTTTTCGTGTACTTGACCTATGACCTCTTGGGCCTCTTTACTGAGCAAGTTAATGTAAATCGGCAGCTTAGGCATCAGATCGGCAATGAAGCCTTTTTTGCCAATACCGGTTAAGTAATCTGCCATGGTAAAGTCGATGGAGAAAAAGTGCTCTTGTAACCATTGCCAAAATGGTGAGTTACCTTCATCGTCAGACACCCCGCGCATTTCGGCAAATACGGTTTTAGAAAAACGATGTGGGTGCTCGGCCATCATCAAAAACCGACACTTTGACATTAACCGACCGTTCAATCCGCCGCGAAAGCTAGGTCTTAGGAATAAAGTACAAATCTCACTGCAACCTGTGTAGTTGTTACCAAAAGTCAGCAGCTTTACAACATTATTGACCCCAAGTTTTGGCGATGAGTGAACTATGGTGCTGATATGATAAGAATAAAATGGCACATCCCAACCAATGGAAGCTTCGACACCCGTGCACCCTGCTACCTCGCCACTTTCACTATCAAACCCAACCATTAAATAGCCTTCATCACCAGGCTCGGTGACATTGGGTTTGGAAAAACTGTATTCAGAGTGTGTAATACGGTTGGTCAATAACTCTTCGTTGACCGGAAGTGATGTAAATCCATGTCCAGATTCGACGGCGCAAGTATGCAAAGCATCGTAGTCCGACATTGTTATCGGGCGAACAACTAGCATCGATATTCCCTCCTGATGCATAGGTCAGCGCCACGTTCATCAAGATTTGGCTCATATCTAGCCAAATAGCATTCACAACAGGTTATAGGATTTAAGAGCCGAGGATCGTCTTAGTGTTGGGAATACCTAATGCGTGGAACTGAAAAAAGAAGATCGCCCCGCTAGGACGATCTTCCGTGTTTCTTAATTATTTACTTAGTGTTGCTAGAGCTTTATCAAGCCTTGATAAACCCTCTTCAACTTCTTGCTTAGTGATGACCAAAGATGGTGTAAAGCGAACAACGTTAGTACCCGCGACCAGAACCATCAGGCCTTCTTTACCAGCGGCTACCAGCACATCTCGCGCTCGGCCTTGCCACTCGTCATTGAGCGCTGCACCGAGTAACAAACCTTTACCTCGAATTTCAGCAAACATCTGATATTTTTCGTTGAGTTTGTTTAACCCTTCTCTAAACCATGTTTCGCGCTCAGCAACACCTTTAAGTGTTTCTGGGTCGCTGACGATATCGACCACAGCTTCAGCGACTGCACAAGCAAGTGGGTTACCCCCATAGGTTGAGCCGTGTGTACCAATTTTAAGATGCTCAGCAAGCTCTGCAGTGGTGAGCATAGCGCCAATTGGGAAACCGCCACCAAGTGATTTTGCTGTACTCAAAATATCTGGGGTCACACCAAGGCCTTGGTAAGCATAAAAGTGCCCCGTACGGCCGTTACCTGTTTGTACCTCATCAAAAATAAGCAGCGCGTTGTGCTTATCACACAGTTCACGAACCGTTTGTACAAATTCGTCGGTCGGCGCGATGATGCCCCCCTCTCCTTGAAGAGGCTCCATCATAATCGCGCAAGTGCGATCTGAAATATGCGCCCGTAAGGTCTCGATATCGTTGTACGGTAAATGGGTCACGTCACCCGGTTTGGGACCAAAGCCATCAGAGTATGCTGCTTGTCCACCTACGGTAACGGTAAAGAAAGTTCGGCCATGAAAGCCTTGTTTAAAGGCAATAATTTCAGATTTCTCCGGACCAAACTTATCTGCAGCATAGCGACGTGCAAGCTTAAGCGCAGCTTCGTTGGCCTCTGCGCCTGAGTTGGCATAAAACACTTTGTCTGCAAAGCTCACTTGGGTGAGTTTTTTCGCCAAACGCAGCGCAGGCTCGTTGGTCATAACATTACTTAAATGCCAAAGCTTTTGACCTTGCTCTGTTAGAGCATTAACCATAGCTGGGTGACAATGTCCAAGACAGCTCACCGCAATACCACCTGCAAAGTCGATGTACTCTTTGCCTTGCTGATCCCAAACGCGTGCACCTTCACCTTTAACAGGCACCATTTCCATCGGGTTATAACAAGGTACCATGACCTCATCAAACAAACCGCGTTCTACTTTACTTTCAACTGTCATTGCACATTCCCTCTCAATACCGCATGCCAGGCAATTTTTGCATCCTTGCCTTCTTATTAATGAAAGCACATTTTGTTTTGCATATGAGCAATTACGGCATTGTATTTACATTTAATTAACCATTTCAATAGTGAATTATTCTTTTTATTCAACCATGAATAGGCAACCCCTCACTTTCATTGAGTATTTATGCACTAAGTCACTGCTTTTATGAAGCAATATATTCTTATAGCTAACATAAGCTGTCGTTAAACATGGTAATTACAGGCTTGAGATGTTAAAGCTCAAAGGGGTAACGAATAGTTTTTCACAACATATTCTCAGCATAAAACATGAAATAAATGTTAAAAAAAGTGATCGCTATCAGGTTTTTAATCGGGGGCGAAATGGGGAAAGCGGCGAGGTATCAAGCGCCATGGCTGCAAATACCTTAACGCTTATATCAAATGTAGCTTAAGTTCTGAGAGCAAAACCGCTCTCAGATTCGATAAACAAGTAACAACGGATTAATCTAGGTTAACACGCTCTAACTTCACTGTGTGCCCACCAGTATTGTGCTCATTACCATTGGTATAATACAAAGACACTTGGCCATCGCTATGAAGGTAATACTCTTGATTATCGCTAAGCTGCTTAGTGATATTTTTTTGTGAGCGCGGGTCGATGTAATTAACGCTCACTGATGATATCGCATTTCCGTTTTGATCGCTTGCCGCGCCTGTCACTGTTGCTCGGTAAGTAATATTCGCATCAAGATAGTGCTGAACTGCTTCGCCTTGCTCAGTCAATAGGTTGTTGCGCGCAGCATCGAGTTTTTGACTATCGTCATTAGCCGCTATGTCATCCTTAACCACGCCACAAAAGCTAACTTGAACGCTTTTCACTTCGATAGCATAATCACTATTATTGCTAGCCGAATTATTCACATAAAGGATGCCTAATTTCAACTTGCCCTGTTTAAGCTCACTACGATATTCCTCACTATGGGGATATGTCTCGTAAGGGCTCAATGACTCTCTCATTGTATCTTGATACGCTTCAAAATAGGCAATCCCATTGCCACGCCAATAGTCAACCACAGACTGCATACCTTCAATAGGAAAAAATAATTTATCACTTCCCCATAAAGCATGGGTGTTTCTAGTACTTACCGTAATCATAACATCATTTATATTATCAATATTTGAATAGCCGAAATCGAAGTCAACCTTATCAGCATGATTCCAATCTCGATTCCAATATCTGTGGTTATGATGTAATTCCAAAGCTGGCTCAAAATTCACAGTTTTTTCAATACGCTGAGAATCGTCACCGTAGTTTGAACAATCTGTTTGCGCCATGGCCACATTTGATACTGCGGCGCCCAAAATTAGAGGTAAGATAGATATTTTTAGACTTGTCATTAGAAACCTTTCACATAAATAAGAAAAACAAAATGCATATAGACAAGTTGCTTATTATACATATCAATATTAAATGATTAATATTTATTTATAAAAATTACAAATACATAAGGTTAAGCTGAGATGGATTAAGTCTTGGTTTTTATCAAACCTTGGTCTTATAGTGATTTACGGCTTAAAAAATTAGCCAGTAACTCGTGACCTTGCTCGGTTTTGATTGATTCAGGGTGAAACTGAACCGCTTCAATAGGCAGGGCTTTATGTTGAAAACCCATGATTTCATCCATTGAACCATCTTCTCGCGTTGTCCATGCGGTCAGTTCGAAGCAATCGGGTAAGCTGTCATTTTTTACCACCAGCGAGTGGTAGCGAGTCACAGTGAGTGGGTTATTGAGCTGGGTAAATACGCTGCGGTTATTATGGCGAATGGCGGATGTTTTACCATGCATCACCTGACGTGCGCGCACTACTTGACCACCAAACACTTGCGCAATGGCTTGATGGCCTAAGCACACGCCCAAAATAGGAAATTTACCTGCAAAGTGTTCAATCACGCTGAGTGAGATGCCTGCTTCGTTCGGCGTGCATGGACCTGGTGATATCACCAAGTGAGTGGGATTGAGCGCTTCAATCTCTTCAAGGCTAATTTGATCGTTACGCACCACCTTTACCTCTGCGCCCAACTCACAAAAGTATTGATACAAGTTGTAGGTAAAAGAGTCGTAGTTATCGATGATCAGCAGCATAGCTATTAAATGGTTTTGATAAATCGCATATATGAGGCGGTATTGTGCATTACCAAAGCCGAAAGGCAAGGATTAACTGAAACTAGATTCTGTTATTTAACCACCTAGCGAGCTTTGCTTGGGTGACTTGCTTGCGAATTTTATGCTCGGTAGCAGTAGCCCACCCCATAAATGGACTGAATAGGCTGGCAGTCTTGGTTAATACTCTCAAACTTCTTGCGGATTTTCTTAATATGGCTGTCCACAGTTCTATCGCTAACGATGCGGTGATCATCATAAATCTCAGCCATTAATTGCTGGCGATTAAACACTCGTTCAGGTTGGGTCACCATGGCATGAACAAGCTTAAACTCTATCGCTGTCAGCGCGACTTCTTGGCCACAAAATTTGGCTTTGAACGCATCGGGCTGCAAATGTAGCAAAGCGGCAGTTGTAGCGGGCGACTCCAACCCTTGTGAGCGTCTGAGCACAGCTTTAACCCGGGCCACTACCTCCCTTGGGCTATAGGGCTTACACATATAATCATCAGCGCCCAGCTCTAGGCCAAGTAAGCGATCAATTTCTTCCACTTTTGCGGTTAACATAATAATAGGTACATTGGAAAACTGGCGTATGGCTTTGCAGATTTCAAGCCCATCTATACCTGGCAGCATTAGGTCCAATAGCACCATAGCGGGTTGGTTGTCTTGTACCCAAGTGACTACCTGATCGCCGGTGTACATAGTGGTGGGGTAATAGCCTGCATGTTCAATATAATCTGCCAGCAGATCGGCAAGTTTCACTTCATCTTCTACAATTAAAACCTGTTGCTTCACGCTTTTCCCTTAGGCAGTCTTACCACCAATTTTAGTCCGCCTAATTCACTGTGACTGGCACTGATTACGCCGCCATGACGCTCAACAATGGCTTTAACAATCGATAAGCCAAGTCCAGAGCCGCCGCGGTTTCTGTCTCTTGAGCTATCAACTCGATACAGACGCTCAAAGAGTAAGGGTAACGATTTATCAGGCACTGCTGGCGCCGAATCCTGCCATATCATTTCTACTCCATCTTCCACAGCTTCTAATCTCACCCTTAATTTACCTGGGCTATGGGTATATTTAAGTGAGTTTGACAAAAGATTGTTCACCAGTTGGTAAATACGCTCTAAATCGAGCAAGATAAGATCGTTTTCGCCAAGCCCATTATCGAGTGATATTTGAATGCCTTTATCGCCGAAGGGCTGCTGATAACGAGCGATAGCTTGCTCAACAATAGAAGCCAAACAAAGCGGCGACCGTTGGTATTCCTGCGCCGCAAGATCTTCAAGAGCAAGATAGTGAAGATCTTTCACCACATGGGTCAAACGCTGCAAGTCTGATTTTAGCGAGTGAATACTCTCTTGGTTAAAATCTCGGATACCATCTTCCATCGCTTCAAGTTCAGCTTGAAGGACACTAATTGGGGTGCGCAGCTCATGGGCAATATCGGCTAGCCATTGCTTGCGCAGCTCCTCTTGCTGTTCAAGTAGGTTTTTTAAACGGTTAAAGTCCTGTGCTAAAAGGCCAAGTTCATCTTTTTGCTTGATCACTAACGATGCTTGCGACTGGTTTTTAGCCAGTTTCTCCATCGCAAATCGCAACTTTTCAATCGGTCGAACAAAAGAGCTCGCAAGGGGTAACACCAAAGAAGCAAAGCCCAAAATTACTAGGCCTGTAACAATAAATAACCCATGTTGCTGCGACTGAAGAAAAGCCACATCATTGTATTCCGTTAATGACTCTCTTGGTAAAAGACCGACATAACCCACTGTTTTGTTATCTAGTTGAATTGGTTTAAAACAGGGCTCGTGCTCATCATAGGCAATACCCGCTATTTGCTGTTTTTGCGCATCAAATAACAAGGTGCGGTGGGTTATCTCACCGCTGTGACTGTAGTAGTTAGAGGTTTCTTTCTCATCGGAGGCTTCAAACAGAAAGTCATCGAGCACCTTTTGCCACAATTGGGGCTTATCCACAAAGTCCTGCCAGCTTCTATGATGGCGATAAAAACCTGCTAACTCAGGAATGAGCTTATCCATTTTGCTGATATCACGCTGGTTAACATAGCTTAAAAAGCCTCGGTCAACACTCCACTGCATCACACCATACATAGACAGAGCAACAGACGTTGCGATAAGCACAACAAACCAATACAGCTTCCAACGGATACTGGCAAACCTGCCAAAGGTGATTTTTTTCTGGGTTACTTGATTCATACCCCTATCTTAACCGCGATATAAACATCAACACCAGTATTGAATATGGACCAAATGATAAGTTTCACAATACTTGCACATTTGCTCCTCACTGCGTGCACATTTAGCCTTTAGCTTTGTTCCCATATTAACAAATCAAACAATCAGAGGAACAATCTTATGCCAATGTTGAAAGTCATCTTAATGGTTATCGCTTTAGCAATACCAACGCTGAGCCATGCAGCGCAAAAGTGGCAACTTTTTTCACCGCCACCCAATCAGGCGACCTTAAACTCAAGAGAGGTCAAAGTGATTACTGGTGATCACTATAGGTTTCATGTATTGAGGGATAAAGGTGGCTATACGGCAACCATCATTGAGAGCGCACTTGGCAGTATGCTGGTAGATACGGGCACGGGAAAAAATCCGCAGTTTGGTGAAGACATCAACGCCTACCTAACGCTGATTGGTAAGCCTGTAAGTACCATTATCACTCATGATCATTCGGATCACTACGGCAATCTAGACAAAATTGATAACATTGAGGTGATTTATGCCGAGGCCTATGTAGCTGCTGATCTCAATCAAAGTGACAAGTTTCACGCCATTACCAAGATGCCAGTTACAGCGCTGAAAGGCAAAGCCAGTTTATATGGTTTGATCTATGATTTTCACACCATAGACAATGCCGAAACCGATCATAATAGCTATTTTGCAATTGAAAGCGCGAAAGGGCTTTTCGTTGGCGACTTACTCTATGTCGACGCTTATAACTATATTCGCGAGTACACTCCGCATGATGACACGGATGAACTAACCAATTGGATAGAAACTCTTCAAGAACTCAAGCTCAAGTACAGCGAGTACGACTATGTATTTGTTGGGCACAACGGCTACAGCGATAATATCCAAGATCTAGCTGATAAAAATATCCATTACTTGTCTATTGCTCAGGCGCTAATAAAAGGTAAGCAGCCGCTTCCTAATGGTAAAAAAGCCACCAGCGTTACCCAAGTGGTCGCAGAAATGTTTCGTTTGTTTCCAAATTATAAAGGCAAGGGATTAGGTTTTGCCCTCCCGGGTTCTTTTGGCGTTCAAGACCCCGGTGCAAAATGGTTCTAAATTTGAGACTGTGCACAATCATCGCATATTGGCGATGATTACTCGATCGTTTATAGAATAATCACTACCCATTGATAATGCTTATCTCTATAATTTGCCACTTAGCAAAAAGTGGTAAATAAACGAGAACTATAAATGACATTAAAACATATCGCAGTGGCTGGCCTTACTGTATTTGCATTAAGTGCCTGTCAAACTACCTCAGTAGAAAATATTCAAACCACAGCCTCACAACAAACCATTGAGGAAGCGAGAAAAAACTTCAAAGGGGCAGAAGACTTCAAAGTGCTCGATAACGGTGTGATTTATTACACTAAGTATATATCAGGGAACTTTCGCTGGGATCCAGTGCACACTAATGAGCTTAGCTATCGTATGTCCTGTGAAGACTTACGCTGGTATCTAGAGCGCGGTATGACAGTCAGAGTAGCACTTAGAGGCAAAGGTGCAGTCACCTATGACTATGATTTAGAGCGCTGCGAAACCGAAGCGCCAACCAATCTTTACGACTCCTAACATCAACCGCCACTGGTTGCAGTGGCGGGGTTTATTTTACAGCGAGCCTTATTTACGTCTGCGCCATAGAGCTAGGCCAAATAAAGATAAGATAGCGCCAAGGCCAAATGAACCGCCTTTTTCTGACTCGATTGCCAGTTCAAGTACCGCTGGGTCGTGATCTGACGAGCGAAAGTGGTCGGTATATTTTGGCAAATCACCTGTGTATCTATCACTGTATTCAAACAGGGCCGATTCACCGCCATTAATATGCCATTCAGTGGCATCGACCACATACTTTTCAAGACTTGGGCTTATCAAGATATGGTCAAGTGCGCCCACTTCATCATTATATGAAAAGCTCCAATTATTTGAATGCTTTGCGGCCACCGCATTAACGTAGCCATAGCTGTGATGAATGATCTCACCCTGATCGCCAAATTGCTCAACGCCATCAATATAGGTATTGCGCGCCGCTTTAATTACTTTGCCATATTGCTTTTGGCTGTAATCGGTTAAAACCAGCATGGGATCTTCTTTCCCGTAAGCATTTAAATCGCCCAATATCACTTTATGACCAGGAATATCTTCAAGCGCCTCTCCTAATGCCACTGCGGCGGCAACGCGAAAGTTCTCACATGAGCCTTGCTGATCGACGTCTTTTCCACCCTGACCACCTTCATCGATTGGCGCAGCGTCTTCCCAACATTTGGAGCCTTTTGATTTAAAGTGGTTAACCGCAACAGTGATACGTTCCTCTGCGTCTTGTTTTTGGTCTTTGCTTTTTATCCTAAAGGTAGGGGCGAGTGTATTGCGCTGGTAATTCTTACCATCTTCAATCACCTTGCCATCATCATCAAGCACTTCTGGGGCTTGTTGGCTCGGCATCTCAATGACTCGTGAGCTTTGAAACTCAACGGATTTAGAACGATACAGCACCCCTGTGGTAATCGCATCCGTGCCAATATAATCATTTTTGTCCTTGATACCGTCACCATTGGTATCAAGGGCGACAAACTTATAACGATCTTTTTTGTTATCAATCTGCTGATTTAACTGCTCAACAAGCTGGCCAATGGCGCCGTTTTCCCCCAAGCCATTATTTTCAATTTCCATTAAACCTATGATATCGGCATCCAGACGCAAAATGGCATTAACAATTTTGGCTTGCTGAATTTCAAACTCAGGATAGGTCTTGGCGCCTCGATTGCCGCCATTGGGGTTAGTGTCTCCACCAAAAGGAGAATTGAAATAATTGAGCACATTAAAGGTCGCGATTCTTAAATCGCCCTTTTCTTCAACCTCAGGTTGCTGAGTCCGTGGGTAGCGGCGAATAAAATTGTCTTTGCTTAAGGTGTTGGTGGTAATTAAGCGATAGTCGCCATAGCTGTAGCTCAGCACCCCTTCAAGCCCAACGATAGTATCGCCAATGCGAATATAATCTTCGGTCGAGCCATCTTGGTCAGCATCGGTTACCCCAAATTCTGGGTAATAAGGAATCACGCCATTGGGCGCTTTATGGTCAGATTCAATAAATAAACGTCGCTCGCTATTGTCCTTGCTTTGCTGCTTAGCCTTATCTGAACCAGCAGCAAAAGCTTGGTTAGGATGCATATTGATGCCTCCTTGCGCCAGTACCATGTTGTTGCGACTCGCCGCATAATCGTAGCCAAAGGTGCGCGTCACTCGCATATCTAGATCTGCACTTGTTTTAACCAGCATACCTTCATAGCGCTCAAGGGTTTGTTCAAAGCTGGCATCATCGGCCAAAATATCAATCTCAGTTGCAACTGGCGGTGTATGCTCTCCCTGCTTAACCCAAGTATTTTTGCCTGCTTTTAACTGCGTCTGCTGGTAGTTTTCCTGAACTTTACCTTTAACACAGACTAGATCGCCTGGCTTAAGCTCAGACTGAGATTGGTTGGTTTCAACAAATAGACCTTCTGAGGTTTTCGGGTTGCCATCATCGTTAAGCGCTTGCAGGTAAAAGCCTTTGGTCAAACTGCTGGTGACGGCGCTCACTATGCCTTCTACATACACCTCATCATCTGAAATGAAGGCACCATTATTGAGTAATGGAGAGCGACTTCCCTCACCTTGGATCTCTTGAATTGAAGTAAAGACTGGTTCACCACCATCTTGCTCGCAAACAAACGGTTCTGGCACTTGACCGCCATTAAGCTCACCCAAACCTTGAATGTCATTTTTATCTGATTCTAGCCAATTTGAGGCTTGGTAATAAGAAGAAGGAGAAAAATCATCTTGGCTACGCGTTAAGGTAACATCTTTGGCAAAATTATTTCCGCCCATATCACCAATGACATCATGAACTTGATCATTTTTGAGTAACGCAATTGGGTCATTACCGTTAAAGCCAAGTACATCATTGTCTAGAAAATTACTGAGGTTTTTAATGTCCTCGTTTGACTGTGAATGGCCAATCACTAAAACGCTTTTCGCCTGTATAACTTTACCGTCTAATGACAGCTTGCTATCCCAATTGCCGCCACCATTAACTGATTTAGCCAAACTGTAACCATCAAGCTTGACCGAAACTTCGCCAGTATTAGCAATTTCAATGGCTTTATTATTACTGCTACCTTCGACGTATTGAGAAATAATGATCTCAGACATTGCTGGCGTAGAGAGAACACTTGCGACCACTGCTGCAAGTAAAGTTGGAGTGAGTTTTTGTTTCATTCTGTCCACCTTGCGTCGCTTCCTTTGTTATCTAGGTATAGAAAGCGCGTTTCAATTCCCTTTTCCTGTTGAGAAAAGACTTATAAAGCTGGACCAGTGTTGATGTTTTTTATGAAACTAAAAACAACATTCCATGACATTGAGATTTCGATCCCATAGGTAAAATGAATATTTGGATAAGCGTCAAACTTTAAACTGAATTGAAATACTGGTTGCAAATTTGCGAGCTAGATATCAACAAAGAAGAGAGTTTCGAGCGCAACTAGAATAAAGGCTCAAGAGTGGAGCGGACGCTAATCACTAGCGTCCATCTCAAGGTTAGGGCTTATTAAGGTGGTTATTGTTGTCGTCTTCTTTGCGCTCGTATTCACCTTCAAACGTATGGCCATCACCATCTTGGTTGTGGCCAAAGCCATCTTGCCGGAACTGATGAGAGCCAAAGCCTGCGGAGGCTTTTACCACCATTTTGGTCATCAGATATTTAGCTAAAGCACGGCGCGGCGCAGGCAATAGAACTATCATACCCAGCGTATCAGTTAAAAAGCCTGGAATAAAAAGTAGCACCCCAGCGACAGCAAGCAACACACCTTCTAGAATTTGCTGTGCCGGTAGCTCTCCTTGCTTAAGCCTGCTTTGCACTGAGAGTAAGGTTTGTAATCCTTGACTACGCACTAAAGAGGCCCCCAGAAATGCGGTCAAAAAGACCATGGCGATGGTTGGCCATAAGCCAAGATAATCGCCTACTGAGATAAACAAACTTATCTCGATAACAGGAACCAATACAAATATTAAGAATACGATAGCAAACACATGCCCTCCTTTGTTGGCACTAGTGTAAGCTCAAAGCTTGCCAAACCTCAAACGAAAGCGACAAAAATTCACAGCGCTATGGCAATTTAAACCCAATTTAGCGTTTAAAAACATTCAACAAAGCAAAAATAAAAAAAGTGATCAAGATAGCGTTTTTATCCGCTGAGTGAAGTATCATGAGCCCCATAAGTCAGGACGTATTTTACAGCCAAAAAACTCTGACGAATGGATTCTTAAGTTGCAGAATGGCGAGCATTTTCATTTACATCAGAATAATTATCTAAGGATCCTATCATGGCTAGCCTAAATGATACCCTACACCCAGCGAATGCAACCCGTATTGAAGAAGATCTTCTCGGTGAGCGACACGTTCCCGCTGATGCTTACTACGGCATCCATACCTTGCGCGCAATTGAGAACTTCAATATTTCTAACGTGACCATTTCCGATGTGCCTGAGTTTGTTCGTGGCATGGTCATGACCAAAAAAGCGGCCGCGCTTGCCAATAGCGAGCTTGGTGTTTTGCCCAAAGAAATCGCTCAATACATAGTTGAAGCGTGTGATTTGATCCTAGACACAGGAAAATGTATGGATCAGTTCCCATCGGATGTGTTCCAAGGCGGGGCTGGAACCTCGGTCAATATGAATACCAATGAAGTGATTGCCAATGTTGCATTGGAGATCATGGGCAAAGAAAAAGGGCAATATCAGTTTATCAACCCTAATGATCACGTTAATAAGAGCCAGTCGACCAACTGCGCCTATCCAACGGGTTTTCGTATCGCGGTTTATAACAGTGTTCAGACGCTTATCGAAGCAATAGAATACTTAAAAGGCGCATTTGCACTTAAGAGCAAAGAGTTTAAAGGCGTACTAAAAATGGGCCGTACTCAGCTTCAAGATGCTGTGCCTATGACAGTTGGACAAGAATTTCATGCCTGGTCTGTGACTTTAAATGAAGAGATCCGTGCTCTTGAATACACATCCAAACTCTTGCTTGAAATTAACTTAGGCGCGACGGCAATTGGTACTGGTCTCAATGCCGCGCAAGGGTACCAACAATTGGCAGTGAAGCATTTGGCACAGGTTACTGGGTTGGATGTGGTACCAGCGGAAGATCTTATTGAAGCGACCTCAGACTGCGGCGCTTATGTCATGACTCATGGCGCACTAAAACGCCTCGCGGTTAAATTGTCTAAAATCTGTAACGACTTGCGTCTTCTATCTTCTGGCCCTCGCGCTGGTATTAATGAGCTCAACTTACCAGAGCTGCAAGCTGGCTCTTCAATTATGCCCGCTAAAGTTAACCCTGTGGTTCCTGAAGTGGTCAACCAAGTGTGTTTTAAAGTGCTGGGTAACGACAACACGATTTCGTTTGCAGCAGAAGGTGGGCAATTGCAGCTTAATGTCATGGAACCCGTGATTGCTCAGAGCATGTTTGAGTCCATTTCTCTGCTTGCAAATGCATGTATTAATCTGCGCGACAAGTGTATCGATGGCATCACAGTCAATAAAGAAGTGTGCGAGGGATACGTTTACAACTCCATTGGCATAGTCACTTACCTCAACCCATACATTGGCCACCATGAAGGCGATATTGTCGGTAAAATCTGTGCAGAAACAGGCAAGAGTGTGCGAGAAGTCGTGCTTGAACGAGGCCTTCTCAGCGAAGAAGAACTCGATGATATCCTAAACGTCGAAAACTTCATGCATCCCAAATACAAAGCAAAGCGCTATCAATAACAAAACGTGACTAGGGCCGAAGCAGGCCCTTTTTTGCACAGAAAATTTAATCCCACAATATTTTAGCGGATTAAATCAATCGCTTTCTAAAGTTCGAAATAATGGCCTTTAACGGCCAAGTATAAAAAGTTAAAAAATATAAGAGGTATCTACCATGATTATGCTTGAGCTATTTGTCGTCTTGCTGTTCATTTTCCTCGGAGCGCGCATTGGTGGTATTGGGATTGGCTTTGCTGGCGGCGCTGGCGTTATTGCCCTGTCATTTATTCTGGGTGTGCCTACAAGTCAGACTTATATACCCGTTGATGTCATCTTGATCATAATGTCAGTCATTACTGCCATTGCAGCAATGCAAGTTGCAGGTGGTATGGATTGGCTGGTTCAATTAGCGGAAAACTTTCTTCGTAAGCACCCAGAGCGGATAACTTTTTATGCGCCCATTGTAACCTTTTTAATGACCTTGATGGCAGGTACAGGTCACACGGCATTCTCTACCCTACCGGTTATAGCCGAAGTGGCCAAAGGTCAAGGCGTTCGCCCATCTAGGCCATTGTCAATTGCCGTTGTCGCATCACAAATCGCAATTACTGCTTCGCCTATATCCGCCGCTGTGGTTGCATTCTCATCCATGCTCGCGCCAAAAGGGGTTGATTATCTGACCTTACTTGCAGTGTGTATCCCAACCACTTTCATCGCTTGCATGATAGGTGCATTTGTTGCCAACTTCATGGGCAGTGAGTTAAAAGATGATCCCATCTACCAACAGCGTTTAGAGCAAGGATTAGTTAAGCTAGCACCGCAAAAACAGCGTGACATTTTACCAACCGCTAAAACGGCGACGTATATATTCCTCATCGCGATTGCATTTGTTGTGTGCTACGCAGCTGCAATCTCAACGTCAGTAGGCCTGATTACCGATCCAGCGCTTGGGCGCAACGAAGCCATTATGGCGGTGATGTTAACCGCAGCAGCAGCAATTGTGCTCTTCACTAAGATTGATGCTTCAAAAATCCCCAGCGCGTCGACATTTCGCTCAGGAATGACTGCATGTGTTTGCGTTCTTGGCGTGGCATGGCTGGGCTCTACTTTTGTCAACGCTCATGTGGAAGGCATTAAAGAGGTGGCCGGGGGGTTATTGAGTGACTATCCGTGGATGCTAGCAATTGTATTATTTTTTGCTTCCATGCTGCTTTACTCTCAAGGGGCAACCACGGTCGCTTTAATGCCAGCAGCACTAGCAATAGGTGTCGCGCCGCTCACCGCAATCGCTTCGTTCGCTGCCGTCAGTGCTTTATTCGTCCTACCTACCTACCCAACCTTGCTCGCTGCGGTAGAAATGGATGACACAGGCTCGACTCGGATCGGCAGTTATGTCTTTAACCATCCTTTTTTTATCCCAGGCGTTGTGACTATCACTTCTGCTGTTGCATTGGGCTTCACCTTGGGAGGCATCCTTATTTAGGTTAAGTCAAACATGGAGGTAGTATAATACCTCCATGACAAATGCCTCTTTTTAGACAAGTAACCTCTTGACTTAGATCATATATATCACTGTTCTCAAAAGCGCTTAAATAATGAATAGTTTTATCTATTTAAATCATTAAGCCTATTACATTCAATATAAAAACTATTTCTAGAACATAATCATTCGATTAAAATAAAATTTTAATCATCAGATATTATTAGCTTAATTTATCACATAATACTTTTGTGAAGAACAACAAAAATAATATCGGTCATAATTATTAGAATGGGTAAGGTTTTTATACCTATATAAAATATACCACTCTTAATTGACTTCTATTTACTGCTTAACAAATAGAAGTTAGGAGGTCATCATGACAGCACAAACTGATCCAAGTGGCAAAAAAATGGGCTTCTTTGCCAGACTCAAGTTTCCATCCGCCTACAGCATACTTTTTATATTAATTGCCTTCGTCGCACTGCTTACATGGGTGATCCCAGCAGGTCAATATCAGCGCGAGATGAACCAAGACTTAGGCCGTGAAGTGCCCATAACTGGGACATACCAAACCGTCGAAGCCAATCCGCAAGGCATAGTGGATGTCTTTCTTGCACCTATAGATGGCTTTTACGATCACCAAAGTTACCAAGCGGCTGCCATCGATGTTTCTCTATTTATTCTGGTTATGGGTGGATTTCTTGGTCTTGTCACGGCAACAGGTGCCATTGATGCTGGGATAGAGCGAGTCACTCATGCCTTGCACGGCCGAGAAGAGATGATGATCCCTATATTGATGGCGTTATTTGCTGCAGGTGGCACGGTTTATGGTATGGCTGAAGAGTCATTGCCTTTCTATTCTCTGCTGGTTCCGGTCATGATGGCCGCACGCTTTGATCCTGTTGTGGCTGCCGCAACCATATTACTCGGAGCAGGCATTGGTGTGCTTGGCTCAACCATTAACCCTTTTGCCACTGTCATAGCAGCTAACGCATCAGGCATACCGTTCACTGATGGAATACTGCTACGCGCAGCCATATTAATCATTGGCTGGTTTATCTGCGTTGCCTATGTTATGCGTTATGCGCGTCTAGTACGCAGCGATCAAAGCAAGTCCATTGTTTATGACAAATATGAGGAAAATAAACAGAGGTTTCTTGCTCAGCGCAGTGAAGAGTCTCTTGAGTTTACAAGCCGCCGTAAGGCAATCTTATGCATATTTGGCGCTTCCTTTGCGGTCATGATCTATGGTGTTTCAGTTGCTGGGTGGTGGATGGCCGAAATATCAGCCATGTTCCTTGCTGCCGCTATGTTAGTTGGCTTGGTTGCACGCATGAGTGAAGAAGATTTTATCCATAACTTTATTGATGGTGCGCGTGACTTACTCGGCGTAGCACTTATTATTGGTATTGCTCGTGGTATCGTGGTTGTGATGGATAACGGAATGATCACAGACACGATTCTAAACTCTGCTGAGCAAACGGTAACAGGTTTATCCTCTGTCGTGTTTATCAATGTGATGTTCTTTTTAGAAATTTTACTTTCTTTCCTTGTTCCCTCAACCTCAGGGCTTGCCGTGCTAACCATGCCGATCATGGCGCCTCTGGCCGACTTTGCGGGAGTAGGACGAGATCTTGTCATTACCGCATACCAATCAGCCTCTGGATTGGTCAACTTAATCACACCTACTTCTGCGGTCGTAATGGGAGGACTAGCAATTGCACGTATCCCATATATCCGCTGGATAAAGTGGGTCGCACCACTGCTGGGTATACTTACCATCTTCTGCGTTATCATGATAAGTATTGGTGCCATGATATAAAAAGCTCTCACTCGACCAAGCCGCTTAATCAAGCGGCTTTTTTAGTATCAATGGTCGGTAGATTTACAAATATCACCATCACTTCAATCATTATTGTTTAACGTGAACCAAGTCATATTTATCGAAAGAATTTATGTTAATAAAAGTTAAATAAGTCCATATGATTAATTATCTATTAGATTCTTATGAATAGATTAAATTTAAACTTTTCTTTTCAATTTCTATTCGCTTGAATATTGTTCCTAAATAATCACCTCCCATTATCATCATATTTAAATCGGTGAATAAATTTCCCATCTCTATGTATATTCAGAGCATTAACAAGTATTAAACACATGCATAGATATTGTTAAAGCTCTCGCCTTAAAGACAATAATGTATAAAACATAAACTGTGATTACCTTCTAAGAAGCCCTCAGTAACAGGCGTATTATGAATTTCAGCCAAACAAAAATCACTCCATTCTGAGCACACAACACGCCAGAACTTAACCAGAGAGAGTTGAGCATGAATAACTTGTACGTAGGTTCCGAAATTGGTCAGTTGCGCCGCGTTCTCGTTCATCGTCCCAAACGCGCTTTGACCCACCTAACCCCTTCAAACTGCCATGATTTACTGTTTGATGATGTGCTAGCGGTTGAGCGAGCTGGCGAAGAACATGATGTGTTTACCACGACTTTATCTGAGCAAAATGTTGAAGTACTGTTTCTAACCGATTTACTCTCTGAAACGCTCCAAGTACCAGAAGCAAAAGATTGGCTGCTCTCGCGTCAGGTATCCGATTACCGACTAGGGCAGACATTTGCTGGCGACGTTCGCTGTTACCTAAGAGATCTACCCAACATAGAACTGGCTAAGATACTCACTGGTGGCTTGTCTTATGCTGAAATGCCCATTCAATCTTCTTCCATGATGCAAGGCCTTCACCAGCCGATAGACTTTATCCTTGAGCCATTGCCCAATCATTTATTTACCCGAGATACCTCCTGCTGGGTATATGGCGGCGTATCGATAAACCCAATGGCCAAAACCGCACGCCAACGAGAGACGAATCATCTCAGAGCAATATACCGCTGGCATCCAACATTTGCTCAGCAAAGCTTCATCAAATACCTCGGCGATAAAGAAATTCAGTATGACAATTCGACTATAGAAGGTGGGGATGTTTTAGTGATTGGTAAAGGCGCGGTTTTGATCGGAATGTCTGAACGTACAACGCCTCAAGGCATCGAGCATTTAGCTTCACAGCTTTTCAAACACAATCAAGCCAAACAAGTCATTGCGATGGAGTTACCCAAACATCGCTCTTGCATGCACCTTGATACTGTCATGACCCATATGCGCGAAGATACTTTTTCAATCTATCCAGAAGTGATGCGCAACGATATCAAATGCTGGCAATTAACCGGCGATGAGTCAGGCAAGGTCAATGTAAAACAAGAAAACAACTTTGTCCATGCGATAGAAAAGGCTCTTGGTATTGGTCAGATTAACCTCATCACAACAGGGGGAGACAACTTTAATGCGGAACGAGAGCAGTGGAATGATGCGAATAATGTTCTGACTGTCAGACCTGGAGTTGTGATTGGCTACCAAAGCAACACCTACACCAATGAAAAATACGACAAAGCAGGTATTACCGTGTTACCTATCCCCGGTGACGAACTCGGGCGAGGCCGTGGTGGAGCTCGTTGTATGAGTTGCCCTATTGAGCGTGACGGCATTTAAGTCCTAACACCTATCAATGTCTAAATTGGGAGATCACATCATGAACAAACAAACTGTCGTCATTGCACTTGGTGGCAACGCACTCCTTCGCCGCGGCGAGCCTTTAGAAGCAGGTGTTCAGCGTCACAACATACAAATTGCTGTTCAGGCTATCTGCGAAGTCGCTCAAAACTACAAAGTCGTGCTCGTACATGGAAACGGCCCTCAAGTAGGTTTATTGGCGCTGCAAGGCTTAGAATATAAGCAAGTTGCCCCTTATCCGCTTGATGTACTAGGGAGCGAAACTCAAGGCATGATCGGCTATATGCTAATGCAAGAATTTAAGAACCAGATGCCAGACATCAATGCGACCTGCATGCTCACCCAAATGACGGTGGATCCAAAAGATCCTGCTTTTCTTAATCCCACTAAACCCATTGGGCCGATTTATACTCAGGATGAGGCGCGAGAACTGGCTGAGAAATATAATTGGACCATCAAACCTGACGGTAAGCACTTTCGCCGCGTAGTCCCAAGCCCAGAACCAACAGGGATCATCGAACATCAAGCGATTACTACTCTGATTGAACATGGCCACTTGGTAATATGTACTGGCGGTGGGGGAATTCCAGTCCAATATGATAATGGGCAGTTAGTCGGTGTCGAAGCGGTAATTGATAAAGATATGTCAGCGGCTTTGCTCGCAAAACAGTTACACGCTGATGCCTTGCTCATCTTAACCGATGCAGATGCCGTCTATCATGATTGGGGTAAAAGTAGTCAGCGAGCAATACGCAACACAACACCAAGCGAGTTAAGCCAATATCAATTTGAACCAGGGTCTATGGCACCAAAAATTCAAGCATCATGCGAATTTATTAAACAGGGAGGAAAAGTGGTGGGTATTGGCGCTCTAGAAGACGGTTTACGCATTCTTCAGGGCCTCGCAGGGACTTCTATCACTCAAGGTTAATTCAAGTTGTATCACTATCGTCGTAAACAAATAAGTTAATCACTGCGCCTGATTATTAACAGAGCGCTCGTCGAACAATAAGGAATACACTATGGCTTTCAATCTTCGTAACCGCAACTTCCTAAAGCTTCTCGACTTCACTCCGAGAGAGATACAACATTTTCTCGACCTCTCCATAGAGCTCAAAAAGGCCAAATATAATGGCTATGAGCAGCCTAGATTGAAAGGAAAGAATATCGCCTTAATTTTTGAGAAAACATCAACTCGCACTCGATGTGCTTTTGAAGTTGCCGCTTTTGACCAAGGTGCACAAGTCTCTTATTTAGGCCCTACAGGATCTCAGATTGGCCACAAAGAGTCGATGAAAGATACCGCCAGAGTGCTAGGACGCATGTATGACGGGATTGAATATAGAGGTTTTGGTCAAGAGATCGTCGAAGAGTTAGGCTCATATGCTGGTGTGCCTGTCTGGAATGGACTGACCAATGAGTTTCATCCAACCCAAATACTGGCTGACTTTTTAACCATGATGGAACATGGCCGTGGTAAGCAACTTCACCAAATGACATTTGCCTATTTGGGAGATGCTCGTAACAATATGGGCAACTCTCTTATGGTCGGCGCAGCCAAAATGGGCATGGACATCCGTCTTGTAGCGCCAAAACAGTTTTGGCCACATGAGAGTTTAGTTGCGCAGTGCCGTGAAATAGCCCAATCAACTAACGCAAAAATCACCTTAACCGAAGACATTAATGAAGGCGTGCTTGGTTGTGACTTCCTTTATACCGATGTATGGGTGTCAATGGGGGAAGCTAAGGAGGCATGGGCAGAACGTATTGCTCTAATGCTGCCTTATCAAGTTAATATGCAAACCCTCAAAGCCACTCAAAACCAGAATGTGAAATTTATGCACTGCCTACCGGCGTTTCATGGTGAAGATACCAAAATTGGTAAACAGCTGGCAGATGAATACTCTGAACTAAAACAAGGCTGTGAAGTCACTGATGACGTGATTGAATCGGACTACTCGATTGTTTTTGATCAGGCAGAAAACCGCATGCACACCATAAAAGCTGTGATGGTCGCAACCCTAGGAGACTAATGCTATCACCCAAAAATAGCAGCTTTAACTAGATATTTTCATCAAATAAGAGATAGAGGGCATCCTGATGGGAGCCCCTATCTCTTTTTTATAAGAGCACGTCTCAACCATGACTGGTCGCTAAACCCCACATAGTCCCTCAACTAGCAATAAACCTATTAAAAACTTGGTTGTTTGTTTGGTGATCACTTTCAAAAAGACACACTTTATTTGGTGGTAATATGACCCGAAACCAAACTCACCATAGAAGTGACAATTGAGTATTTAGGGTACTTCAACGGATTGAAGCACTAAAAGCCATAGGGAACAACTTTACACCATTCTTTTTGAGGAATTCTCATGAGTGAAACTCTTAGCCCACACTCAGTTGAAGAAAATGAAGACAAAACCCTGGTTACAACCTGTAAAAAACTACTTCAACAACAAAGCTTTTCGACTCAACATGAACTGAGAGAGGCGCTGGTTGATGTTGGTTTTATTGGTATTAGTCAGTCGACTGTCTCGCGTTTATTGTCACAACTTGGCGTAGTCAAAGTCCAAAATGCTTGTGGTAAAAAAGTGTATTGCATTACAGTAGAAACGGCTCCCGTACGTATTGAGTCTTCTATATCCTCACAGATTGAATTCATTACTCACAACCAATCGATGGTCGTCGTGAAAACACACCCAGGCAGTGCTCAACTGGTCGCTCGATTGGTCGATATAGACCCACATATTGATATTCTTGGTACGGTCGGAGGAAACGATACTGTCTTAGTGATCCCCAAAGACATACAACAAATTGATGAAACAGAAAGGGTAGTTAGGGCTAGATTAGGAATAGCCTAACTGTCTGATAAAATAAATATTTCACTAAGCTTGAAACTTAATACCACTTTTCTCTGTCTGATTGAGTTAAAATGAACAAAATTTGACTTAAGTGACCTCTGTATGCGTGCCATTTTATCGCTTTTTTTGCTCTCTCTGACCGTTTTTTCAGCGCCTAGTATGGCGCTTTTTGAGCAATCTAAATCGACACCCAGTTTCGGTAACCAAGCTAATACCTTTGTCCCTGTCGATGAAGCCTTCCCATTCAATGCGTTTCAACAAGACGATCGTGTCTTTCTCGATTGGCAAGTCAAAAAGGGCTATTACCTCTACCAGCAGAAGTTATCCATTAATGGCGAAAACGTTACGCTGAATGCAGTCAACATAAAAGATGGCACACCACATCAAGACGAATTTTTTGGTGAAGTTAATATTTATACTGAGCCTTTATTTATTGAAGTTCCAGTAGCAGATTACCAAAATGGAGCCAAGCTTATCGTGCAGTATCAGGGCTGTGCTGAAGCTGGTTTCTGTTACCCGCCAGAAACTCGCATAGTGGATTTAACACCTTTTAACTCTACAAGTAACAACACCGTAGAGCCAGCAAATCAAGCCAAGCTAGCAAAAGCGAATGCTGCCCCAACCCCGTTAACATCACAGGAGTCTAATCTAGCCACCAGCCTAAGCGATAACTGGTGGACGCCACTACTTTTCTTAGCACTTGGTATAGGGCTTGCTTTTACCCCATGCGTTTTGCCCATGTACCCTATTCTGACTAGTATTGTGCTTGGTAGCGGTAAGCTCAATCACAGCAGAGCACTTGGACTGGCCTTTATCTATGTGCAAGGCATGGCCCTCACCTACACCCTACTTGGCTTGGTCGTCGCCTCTGCTGGACTACAATTTCAAGCAGCGATGCAGCACCCGTATGTACTGATTGGTTTGAGCGTCCTATTTATCGCTTTAGCCTTATCGATGTTTGGTGTCTATACCATTCAGCTACCTAGCAGTGTTCAAACTTGGCTCAATAACTTAAGCAACAAGCAAAAAGGTGGAAATTCATTCGGTGTATTTGCAATGGGCGCTATATCAGGGCTGGTTTGTTCTCCATGCACCACTGCACCGCTCTCCGGCGCTTTACTTTACGTCGCTCAAAGTGGCGATCTAGTCACAGGAGGTGTCGCCTTATATGCACTAGCACTAGGCATGGGGATCCCATTGATGCTGGTGGCTGTATTTGGTAATAAGCTGCTGCCTAAAGCGGGTAACTGGATGGATAGAGTCAAAACACTGTTTGGGTTTATTCTCCTAGCTGCGCCCATATTCCTACTAGAACGTATCATGCCTGAAGTTTGGGCAACAGGATTGTGGTCATTACTCGGGCTAGCAGCATTTGCGTGGCTGTATCACATCAAGAATTCCTTACCATTAGGTGGATGGAAACAAAGTACTATTGGCGTCATTGCCATACTCGGGTTATTCGTGTCGGCGCAGCCAGTTTTAACCTATTGGCGTGGTGGACATATTGAACAGCCGCAACCAAGTATCCAATTTACTCGCATAGCAAATGTGGCGGAGCTTAACCAACAGCTTGCCAACGCCAAACTGGCTGGCAAACCTGTAATGCTCGACTTTTATGCCGATTGGTGCGTGGCTTGTAAGGAATTTGAGAAGTACACTTTTCATCAATCCGATGTGGAAAACAAACTGAAAGACTTTGTATTACTCCAAGCCGATGTAACCAAAAGTCTGCCGCAAGACATTGAGCTACTGGAAAAAATGAAGGTTCTCGGGCTACCCACCATAGAATTTTGGGATGCAAGCGGACAGCCTATCCCCAGTGCAAGAATCACTGGATTTATGGCAGCTGAGCCTTTTTTACAACATCTTGATACACACCGTCTATAAACCAAAGTAAAGTCGCCGCCAGTTCTTGAGCTGGCGGCCACAGCCACGTATTTTCTTGATTGAGCAGAAAACCCGATATAGTTCAGAGTTTTTATGCATGGAGATTGTTCACGCCCTTAAAGCCGACAATAATCTTATTAAGCCAACCTTTAATTGATACGATTCAATACCATGGATTCAAATTACACCATTATTATCGCTGACGATCACCCGCTATTTCGTAATGCACTGTTTCAGTCAGTACACATGGCAATAAGTGGTGCTAATTTGATTGAAGCTGACTCGCTTAACGGCTTACTCACGGTTTTGAGCAAAGAACAAGAGCCTGATTTACTGCTATTAGATCTCAAGATGCCAGGCACCAATGGTCTATCAGGGTTAATACAACTGCGCGCAGAATACCCAGATTTACCAATCGTGGTCATTTCTGCCAGTGAAGAGCCTTCCGTTGTCACACAAGTCAGAAGCCATGGCGCGTTCGGTTTTATCCCCAAATCGAGCGATATGCGTGAACTCATCAAGGCTTTAACCCAAGTACTAAACGGAGAGCCTTTTTTCCCTGAATATGCAACCACACAACAGATTAATGACGAGTTAACTGAAAAAATAGCAGCTTTGACTCCACAACAATATAGAGTCCTTACAATGTTATCTGACGGACTACTAAACAAGCAAATAGCCTATGAGCTTAATGTCTCTGAAGCAACGATAAAAGCCCATATGACGGCTATATTTCGCAAGTTAAATGTAAAAAATCGAACTCAAGCCGTTATTTTGCTCCAACAGCGAGAATATGAATATTCTTAACGTTTTTTCACTATTGATGTTATTTATCTGCTAAGATACTTTCATCGATTAACGAATCGATGTGTTCATCCCTCTGTTTAACCAACTCTGGGAGTCAAAATATTGCTTAGCGTATTATTCACTCAATTTGTTGTGCTCTGGGCTGTTATAGACCCTGTAGGCTCTGTACCAGTTTATCTATCTCAAACCCAACATCTTTCAGCAAAACAACGTCGATTAGTCGCATTAAAAGCGGTAGGTATTTCGGCTGGAGTGCTACTCTTTTTCTTGCTTGTTGGACAACTGCTTCTCGACGCAATGCAAATTCCTTTACCAGCTTTCCAAGCTGCCGGAGGACTCGTTTTACTGCTATTTGCATTGACTATGATATTCGGCGAGTCTAAACCGGAACAAGAAACGAAAATATCAGAGGAAGTCAGTCACTCAGACTTGGCAGATCTCGCTGTTTACCCACTAGCCATACCCTCGATTGCATCTCCTGGCGCTATGATGGCTATAGTGATGCTGACCGATAATCATAGATACTCAGCAGCGGATCAGTTAGTCACTGCCGCTGTCATGATTGGCGTATTATTGATAACTTTAATCCTCTTGCTAGGAGCAACTCATATCCAAAAGTGGATAGGAAATGTTGGAGCGGCGATCATCAGTCGAGTCATGGGATTAATCCTTGCAGCAGTTGCACTTAACAACTTGCTGTTAGGAATAAAAGATTTTTACCTTGGTTAGCTATCAAAAATGTTTTTAACCAGCCATTAGACTTTAGTCTAATTTTTTAGTTAAAAACGCTTAAATTTAAGTCAAACTCTGAACAAGCGCCTGTTTTACAGGCGCTTTTTGCATGTCTCAACAATACTAAAGTTGAAAAGCGCTTCTAACTAACGCTTGGTAAGGTAATTAATGAAACATTTTATTTACAACCAATCGTAAGGAGGCGGCAATGGCATTTGAAAGTCAAGAGAGAGCCAAAGCCTATTGGAATAAGAACGTAAAACTCATGATTACCTTAATGGTTATCTGGTTTTCTGTTTCATTTGGTTGCGGGATTTTATTTGTCGACCAACTCAATCAATTTCAGATCGGTGGGTATAAATTGGGATTCTGGTTTGCTCAACAGGGCTCCATCTATTCGTTCCTCGCTATTATCTTTTTCTATGCATGGAAAATGCGACAAATTGATCGCGAATTTAATGTCGATGAGTAGGGAGCGACGGAAATGGATCTGAAAACTACGACTTATTTGATCGTTGGCGCCACTTTTATTCTTTATATTGGTATAGCCATATGGGCACGCGCAGGCTCAACAAAAGAGTTCTATGTCGCAGGTGGCGGTGTCAACCCAATCGCAAACGGCATGGCAACAGCAGCAGACTGGATGTCGGCAGCTTCCTTTATTTCAATGGCTGGCTTGATCGCATTTATGGGTTACGGCGGGTCAGTATTTTTAATGGGGTGGACCGGGGGTTATGTTTTACTTGCACTTTTACTCGCACCCTATTTACGCAAATTTGGTAAATTTACCGTGCCTGAATTTGTAGGTGAGCGCTTCTATTCAAATACTGCACGTATTGTTGCTGTCATCTGTCTCATCATAGCGTCTGTCACTTATGTTATTGGGCAGATGAAGGGGGTGGGTGTTGCCTTCGGGCGATTTCTTGAGGTGGACTATTCAACGGGATTGTTCGTTGGTATGTGTATCGTATTTATCTACGCTGTTATGGGTGGAATGAAAGGTATCACCTACACACAAATTGCCCAATATTGCGTTTTGATTCTCGCCTATACAATACCAGCAATATTCATTTCACTTCAATTGACAGGTAACCCTATCCCTCAATTAGGGCTCGGCAGTACGATGGCTGGTAGTGATGTGTACCTGCTTGATCGTCTTGACCAAGTGGTGACTGAATTGGGATTTAGTGAGTATACGACCCAAGTTAGAGGCGACACTTTGAATATGTTCGTCTACACCATGTCTTTGATGATAGGGACAGCTGGTTTACCACACGTTATTATTCGCTTCTTTACGGTACCTAAAGTAAGAGACGCCCGCTCATCGGCTGGCTGGGCATTAGTATTTATCGCCATTTTATATACCACAGCTCCTGCAGTATCAGCGATGGCAAGACTAAACTTAATGGATACAGTCAACCCAGCGCCTGGACAAAATCTTGCCTATGATGAGCGGCCGGATTGGTTTAAAAACTGGGAAAAAACCGGACTATTGGGTTTTGAAGACAAAAATGGGGATGGAAAAATACAATATACCCCGAGTGCAGAAACCAATGAACTGAAAGTGGATCGCGATATCATGGTTCTCGCCAACCCAGAAATCGCCAAGCTGCCTAATTGGGTCATTGCCCTTGTTGCTGCTGGCGGGCTTGCTGCTGCTCTCTCCACTGCCGCAGGATTACTGCTCGCAATCTCATCAGCCATTTCCCACGATTTAATCAAGGGTGTTATCAACCCCAACATATCCGAAAAGACAGAGCTATTGGCAAGTCGGATTTCCATGGCTGTCGCCATTGCAGTTGCCGGATATTTGGGGCTCAATCCACCTGGTTTTGCCGCAGGGACCGTAGCGCTGGCCTTTGGTTTGGCTGCCTCTTCGATCTTCCCTGCACTCATGATGGGCATTTTCAGCAAAAATATTAATAAAGAGGGTGCAATAGCAGGCATGATTGCGGGTATTACCATAACCCTATTTTATGTTTTCCAACACAAAGGTATTCTATTCATTGCTGATTGGAAATACTTGCAAAGTTGGGGCAGCAACTGGTTCTTAGGTATTGAACCTAACGCTTTTGGTGCAATAGGTGCTGTGTTTAATTTTGTCGTTGCTTTCCTTGTCTCCAGAGTCACGGCTGAAACACCACAAGAAGTAAAAGACTTGGTGGAACACGTCCGTGTACCAACTGGCGCAGGACAAGCCGTTGATCATTAGTCGTTAACTTGCCTCTCTACCATCTACTGTAGAGAGGCTTTCCCCCTTCAAAAATTTCAGTTACTGTGCGTTTATCTGCATCAATTGGATATTAAGATGTTAACAAACAAGCATTTCATTGCTGCTCTACTTATTGCGCCGATTTTGTCTATTATTGCTTACCTTGCGACTGATATTGCAGTGAGTGAAAAACCACACCCTGCGATTAAAGGACAGAGTTACAAAATGGTCAGTCAGTCTAACTGCCGATATACCAGCGGGCTTTGCAATATGGAAAATGGTGATTTTAAAATTAAAATACGCTCAGAGAAGATAGGAGATGATCAGCTCGAACTTTCGTTACGTACTGAATATGCTATTGACGGCGTAAAGTTATCCATCGCAGATAGCCAAACACAAAATACGCTTCCCACAGACATGATACCGTTAGATCAAGCAGGGAAACGCTGGCACATCAGCTTGCCTAAACCAAACTCCTCTCAGAGCTGGTTGAGAGTGGTAGTGCAATTTGGTGGCTCCCTATACTACGGAGAAACTCAAACTGCTTTCGTAAAATACGAAACGCTATTCACCGATTAAAACGCGATACTCAAGCCATGGCTTGTTCTTTTTTACCTATCCGATTTAACAAACTTCTGAGTTTCAGCGGCTTAACTGGTTTGGGAATAAAGTGAAAGCCATTAGAACGAACGCCTTCCATCATGTCATCAGCCCTGTCTGCACTAATAATGATACCCTCAAATCGCTGACCTAATCTTAATCTGAATTGCTGCAACAACTCTAACCCAGTTCGATCATTATCAAGCCGATAATCAGAGAGGATCACATCAGGTCTCCAGCCTTGCTGAAGACAATTTAGGCTCGAGAAGATATCCGTCGCCGTACGCACATCACACCCCCAACGCTCTAACAAGCTCTCCATACCTAGCAAAATATCTGGCTCGTTATCTACGCAAAGTACTTTAATTCGACCCAAGGTAACATCAAGCTCTGTATGAGTTGAAGGCGTCAACTTGGCAGCTTGTTTTCCACGCTCAAGAGTAATAGAGAAAACACTTCCTCTACCAGGCCAAGAGCGCATAGAAATTTGATGTCCCAAAACGTGTGCAATCCCTTTAGATATTGCTAAACCAAGCCCAAGGCCATGATCTGTGCGTGCTTGGTCGCCTCGATTGAATTCCTCGAATATTTCCTGCTGTTTCTCTGGCTCAATACCAACGCCATTGTCCCACACTTCTATTCTGGCTTTTTCTCCAACGCGTCTAACACCCAAAACGACCTTACCTTTGGGGTTATATCGAAAAGCATTAGTTAAGAAATTCTGTACGACTCGACGAAGTAATTTTGGATCAGATGATACCACGAGTTTACTATGCACCATTTGAAAATCGATGCCTTGACGCCCCGCCAAGGCGCTAAATTCAGCGTTGAGATTAGACAACACATCACTCACGACAAACATATGAGGATAGACTTCAAGCTTACCAGATTCCAAGCGTGAGATATCAAGCAAATCACCAATCAGATCTTCAGCAGCCTCTAAGGCGGTTTCTATATGCTGAGATAAACGCTGGGTTTCCTTTTCTTGGGCTGTTTCAGATAACGAAGATGCAAACAAACGTGCAGCATTAAGTGGTTGCATTAAATCATGACTTACGGCAGCAAGAAATCGTGATTTAGATTGAGACTCAAGTTCAGAACGTTGTGTTGCTGTAACCAAGCATTTATTTAATTGCTCCAGTTCTTGAGTTCTTTGCAAAACACGCTCTTCGAGGCTTTCATTTACTTCCTTAAGCGACCGTTCTGCATCACGAAAAACCGTGATGTCAGAAAAGCTCATCACAAACCCACCACCTGGCATTGGATTTCCTTGAACCTCAATGACTTTTCCATCAGGTCGAACTCTTGAGGAAGTATGCTGGGTTCCTCTATGTAGATGATGTAGACGGCGACGGACATGATCTTCTGGATCACCTGGGCCACATAAGCCTTGTTCGGCATTATGACGAATGACATCTGCGATTGGCCTACCAACTTGGATAAAACCTTTAGGAAAACTAAAGAGTTCCAGATAACGTCTATTCCATGCAACTAGCCTTAGTTGCTTATCAACCACTGCAATGCCTTGACCTATATGTTCAATTGCGCCTTGGAGAAGACCACGACTAAAATCATAAAGCTCCGATGCTTCGTCGACTATCGTTGCCACTTCTTCTAGCTGCATATTGCGACCTTGCAACGCAGAAGTCAGCACCAATTTAGCTGAGGCGGCACCAAACACGCCGGCTAGAACTCTCTCCGTATGACGTATCAAACTGGGTGACGCCTGATGCCCAGAGATAAGATGCTGGTTGTGGGTTTGCGCAAATTGTTCATAGGCGGCACGAACACGCCCTATTCCTACAAAACGAGCCGCCAACATTTCAAGTTCACCAACCGTCACTCTACTTTGATAAAGGCTTAAGTTGTCACTTTCCGTCGCTGGAAGACCAATAAAAGAACCAGATTGCAGTCGCTCACTGATGCTAGTTCGGGTAGATAAAGACACAAGCAAATAACAAACTGCATTTAGCAGCAAACTCAATGTCATGCCCCAATCAACATTCTCAATATTTAAAGGTTTAAGAAGTTCAGGAGGTGTCATTACCCACGCAAAAAACTGATTGGTCTCATGTTGAGACATCTGGTTTAAAAGCGTAACAAACCAAATGGAAAACCCCACCCCAAGGCCACTATATACGCCCTTGCGATTTCCTTTTCTCCAATACATGCCACCTAATATTGCGGGGGCGAACTGGGCGACAGCAGCAAATGACAAAAATCCAATCGTCGCCAGCGAATGAACATTGCCGAGTACATGATAAAAGCCCCATGCACCAATCAGAAGAACCACTATCAGGCAACGGCGGATCCTCAACAATAACTTAGAAAAGTGGCGGTGTTTGCGTTGTGCCAGCTTAGTCCCTCGCAATAACATTGGCATGACGAGATCATTCGACATCATGATAGCTAGGGCAATGGTTGAGACAATCACCATTCCACAAGCGGCTGAGGTCCCTCCCAAGAAAGCAATTAAAGCTATCTGTTCAGCGCCTAATGCCATAGGTAGGCTGATCATATAAGTATCTGGGCTAGCACCACTTAAAACTTCCTGACCAACCCAAGCAATAGGTAAGACAAACATCGCCATCAGAAGCAAATAGATTGGAAAAATCCAGCGTACAGTTCTTAAATCTTTGGCATGTTCATTTTCGACCACTAATGTATGGAACTGACGCGGTAGACATAATATCGCCATCATGGTCAACAAGGTATGGATGACAAGGGTCGCGATATTGGGAGAGCGATAAGTGCTCTGTGCAATCGACAACAACTCAATATCTGCGCGTTGAAGAGCTAGGTAGACAATAAAGCTACCCACGATGAGGAAGGAAAATAACTTTATCACAGATTCAAAGGCAATCGCTTTCATCATCCCTCTATGATGCTCAGTACTATCAACGTGACGAGTACCAAACAAAATCGTAAAGACCGCTAGAGCTGTCATGACAAACCACGAGATATCAATCCCTTGTGTTGTGACAGCGCTAAACAACTCAGGCGATACCAGTTCTAGCCCCATGGTGATAGCTCGTAGCTGTAAAGCGATATACGGTAAAACACCCAAAACAGCGATTAATGTCACCGCCACTGCGAGTCCTTGTGATTTGCCATAACGTGCGGCAATAAAATCAGCAATTGAAGTAATGTTTTCTCGCTTAGCAGTAACCAAAAGCCTAGCTAGTATTCGCCAACACAAGGTAAAAACAATAATTGGAGCAAGGTACAGAGGAATAAATGACCATGGATTCATGCTCGCTTGACCGACAGTGCCATAAAAAATCCAAGAAGTGCAATATACAGTGATCGACATACTGTAAATCAAAGAACGCCATCGAGATAACCAATTGGGAGCCCTATCACCGTACCAAGCAATAACAAAGAGCAACCCCAAATACATTAATGATACTGTAATCACTTGCCAATCTTGCATCTGGTTTCCCTATTCAATTCCACTCATTTCATCGCCAAATTAAAAAACCTCTCCGGTAAAGAGAGGTTTTATTTAACGCCGAGTCACAACTTAACTCAAATTATTGTTTTCAATTCTGCGTTTCGGTATCAATAATAGAAGGCTGACTACGAATAGGCTCTACATGGATAAATAACGCAGCAATCCCCATCAGCGCCATAATCCAAAATACATTCGCCCCCCAAGACTCATACCCCCAACCACACAAGGCTGTCAACAAAGCAATAACTGCTCCTAAAGGAATAGCATTATAGAGCGCTTGCAAGGCAACAATTCTATTAACATCAGAATGTTGAATGTATTGGATGGCAGCAATATGGGCAACACCAAAAGTCACCCCATGCAGTAACTGAATTAAAATTAGAGCTGAGAGCGCAGTCGTTGAAGCGGTTAGACCCCATCTAATAGTGACACCAACTGAAGCTAATACAAAAAGGGCTCTCAGTGACCAACCAGTAAACAACCTCTTACTAAAAGCAAATACGGCAACTTCAGCAACCACACCTAAGCTCCAAAGATACCCTATTGTATCTTCAGCATGTCCCACCTCTTTCCAATAAATAGCGCTAAAACCATAATAAGCAGCATGGCTTCCTTGAATAAGAGCAACTAAGGTCAAAAATTTAATCACTGAGACATCTTTGAGCATGTCTCCTAGTTTGGGGCGATGTGCCGCCTCTTTTTCTACCGTTTTCGGCATAGGTTGGATGCGACGCATAGCAAATAAAATAGCGCATAACATACCTGCAGCGGCGGTATACAAAATCATCTCACTACCAAATTCAGCAGCCAGATACCCCACCACTGTCGAACCAATAATAAAGGATACCGATCCCCAAAGACGCGTTCGACCGTAATCAATCATTTTTATCCGTGCGTAGTAATTCGCCATTGCATCGGAAAGCGGCACTATGGGGCCAAAACATAGATTGAAAAGCACAGTCGCAAGAGCCATCAACCAAAAGCTCGTTGTCGCGAGAAAGTGAAACATCACAAATAGAAGCGCGGCAATACTTAACCAGCGCAAAGCAGGCATGAGCTGCTCCACCTTGTGAATCCTTGGCGTAATGACCATATTAGCAACGCAGCGGGTAGCAAAGCCAATACCAACTAACAAACCAATATCTGTAGCTGAAATCCCTTGATCTTCAAACCACAATGCCCAAAAAGGCAGATACACACCATAGGCAAAGAAAAAACCAATGAAGTACTGAGATGTCCAATGAAAGGGAGAAGTGGTTAGCATGTCCAACTCGAACGCATATGAAAACGGATGCTATATTATCCTTATTTATCAAATCAATAAAAGGAAAGTTTTTTACCCTAAAGCCCATTTAGTTGTATTCGACCAAAGTCGTCTGGCGACACACAACAAATTTGTCAAACTGTATTCATGTCTTCTTTTCTGAGTTGGGGTTTTTATGCCTGCTCACTTCAATCTCAAATTGCCGCCCTTTGATTGTCTGGAAGAAAGTCAGAAAAACACATTACTAAGCAGTATAGATATCGCCTATTTTCGTCATAATCAACATGTACTTAAAACTAACCAAGACAGCCAATACTTACATATTATTATCAAGGGCATAGTTGAAGAAAGAGATGAAGATGGCAAGGAAGTTTTCGCTCATTATACCCATGATGACCTTTTTGATGTACGCGCATTATTCGAACAAAAGGTTCGCCACGATTACGTTTCTTTAGAAGACACCCTAGTCTACCTTTTACCTCGTTCTGTATTTATTGATTTGTATGACCAGAATGGTCAATTCGCTGCCTATTTCAACAATAATTTAGCCAAACGCCAAGAACTAGTAGACACCGCCCACAAGCAACAAAACTTAGCTGAATTCATCCTCAACAAGGTCGATGCTAATTTATGTCACCCACCTTTAATACTCAGCTGTGACAGCTCAATTAAGGAAGCCACCCTGATCCTCAAAGACTCTGGCTGTGATGCTGCATTGGTAAGATTAAATGACGACGACTACCGATTAGAAAGTGAAGAGCACTCACTGCCGTTTGCCATTATAACCAGAACCGACATGCTTCACGCCGTTATACTTGAAGAGCTGTCTCACAACACCCCTATTGCCTCCATAGCAAGCCACCCTGTATTGCAAATACATCAAGGGGAGTTCTTGTTTAATGCCATGATAAAGATGACAAGACACCGTTTTAAGCGGGTTATGGTGGTCGATGGGAAAGAGCCTATCGGCATGCTTGATATGACTCAAATTCTCAGCGCATTTTCAACCCATTCCCACGTCTTAACCTTAGGTATTGCAAGAGCTTCAAGTATCGACGAACTCGCGACCACTTCACTTCGTCAACGGCAATTAGTCGATGGACTGTTTGCACACGGGATCCATATTCGCTTCATAATGGAGCTGATGTCGGCGGTCAATGAACAAATCATTGAAAAAGCGTTTGAGTTAGTTGTGCCACCCAAAATGCACAAACAATGCTGCCTAGTTGTGCTAGGTTCAGAAGGCCGTGGGGAGCAAATACTCAAAACAGATCAAGATAATGCGCTGATCATTAAAGACGGGGTGGCTTGGCCTGAATGCTGCCAAATTATGGAAAAACTCACCCATACACTGCATCAACTGGGTTACCCATTATGTCCAGGTAAGGTAATGGTGAATAACCCTGACTGGGTTAAAAGCCAAGCCAAATGGCAAGAGACCCTCAGCAATTGGGCATTGGCGAGATCAGGCGATGACATCATGAACTTGGCCATATTTACCGATGCTCATGCGATTGCTGGAAATCTTAAGCTCCTCAGTCCAGTTCGCAGCCACCTAAAACAGATAATGAAAAATAACATGCTCTCTTTACAGAGCTTTACTCAACCTGCGGTACAATTTTCTCTACCTTTGACTTTGTTAGGCAAGGTCAAATATGGCAAACAAGGTATCGATATAAAAGCGGGAGGCATTTTTCCTATCATTCATGGCATCAGAGCTCTGACACTCGAATATGGACTGACCTCAAACAATACCTTTGCGCGCATTACGCAACTGAGCGACAAAAAAATTCTAGAGCCTGATACGGCTGAGAATTTAACCGAAGCATTAAAATTGATGTTCAAGCTGCGCTTGCACCAACAGCTAGACCAACAGCACACTCATAACCACATAACATGGGAAGGTCTAGATAGAGCTGAACGTGATTTACTGCGCCATAGTCTCCATGTAGTTAAAAAGTTTAAGCAGTTTCTGGTTTTCCATTATCAGATTAGAGAGTGAATATGAACTGGCTACAACGTTGCTATTGGTACTACAAACTAAAAGGCTCACCCTATCGGCCGTTATTCTCTTATGTACATAAAGGAAGGTATGTTGCAATAGATTGTGAGACTACAGGCTTAAATCCAAACACCGCTGAGATTATAACCATAGCTGCGGCTGAAATTATCGATAACCAAATTCTGACCAGTCAATCATTTCATATTAAGCTCAAAGCCCCAAAATCATTAAATGCAAACTCAGTAAAAATACACCAGATACGCCACTCAGATCTCGAAGGCGGCCTTAATGAAAAACAAGCCATTACCCAGTTACTCGAGTTTGTTGGTAATAAGCCTCTGGTAGGCTATCACATTCGATATGACAAAAAGATACTCGATATTGCCTGCAAGCGTCACTTAGGTTTCCCTATGCCTAACCCCATCATTGAAGTGAGTGAGCTCTATTACGATATGCTGGTTAAACACCTACCTAACGCCTATTTTGACTTGAGCCTGGAAGCAATATGTAACCATCTAGACATTCCCACCGACAACAAACATGATGCTCTGCAAGATGCGATATGTGCAGCGATTGTATTCGTGCGACTTAAAAGGGGCAGTTTACCCAGCTTGAGCGCTCCGAGCAGAAGAGAAAATCACTCCCAGCGCACCTAAATCATATACTGGCGATAATGTGTCCATTCAGATTGAAAACAGCAATACAAGACTTCAACTTATAAAAGCGAGTCTTAATTTCTCATCCTAAAGTCTAATTGTCGAATCAGCGCAAGTGCTAGAAAGTGATAGATAAAGTGATTGGCAAATAAAGTAGCAGTATTTTAAAGGATATTGACTCACTTCCCAACGAAATGAGTACAAGGAGACAAATCATGAGTGAAGCCCACATTTATCCGGTTAAAGAAAATATTAAAAACAATACCCATGCGGATAACAACACTTACCTTTCTATGTATCAGCAGTCCGTCTCGAACCCAGAAGCTTTTTGGTCAGAGCATGGCAAAATCATTGATTGGATAAAACCATTTAGCCAAGTAAAAAGCACTTCCTTTGATACAGGCCACGTAGATATTCGCTGGTTCGAGGATGGAACTCTTAATGTATCAGCCAACTGTATTGATCGACATTTAGCTAAACGAGGTGATGATGTTGCTATTATTTGGGAAGGAGATAACCCTGCTGAAGATCAATCCCTAACATTCAAACAACTCCACCAGCAAGTATGCCGATTCTCTAACGCTCTAAAAGCACAAGGAGTAAAGAAAGGGGACGTCGTCTGCCTATATATGCCAATGGTACCTGAGGCTGCTATTGCTATGCTGGCTTGCACTCGAATTGGCGCAGTTCATACGGTTGTATTTGGTGGTTTCTCACCAGAGGCATTGTCTGGACGGATCATCGATTCAGACGCTAAGGTCATTGTTACCGCTGACGAGGGTATACGTGGTGGAAGACCTGTACCACTTAAGAAAAATGTTGATCAAGCATTAGCCAACCCGAAAGTAAAAACCATCGAAAAAGTATTGGTGCTAAACAGAACTGGTGGAGATGTGGATTGGCATCCACAACGTGATGTTTGGTGGCATGAAGCAATTGCATCTGTGTCTGATCATTGCCCGCCAGAAGAAATGAGCGCCGAAGATCCTTTGTTTATTCTTTACACCTCAGGTTCAACCGGAAAACCTAAAGGTGTACTGCATACAACTGGGGGGTATTTGGTTTATGCCACGATGACATTTAAATATGTATTTGATTACCAACCAGGAGAAACCTTCTGGTGTACCGCTGATGTGGGTTGGATCACTGGCCACACCTACCTTATTTACGGGCCACTCGCCAACGGGGCCAAAACGATTCTATTTGAAGGTGTCCCAAATTATCCAGATACCAATCGAATGAGCCAAGTCGTCGACAAGCACCAAGTTAATATTCTCTACACAGCTCCAACAGCAATACGAGCCCTAATGGCTAAAGGCGACGAAGCGATAAAAGATACATCACGTACTAGCCTGAGAATTATGGGATCAGTCGGTGAGCCGATAAACCCTGAAGCATGGGAATGGTACTACCGCACTATTGGTAATACTCAGTCTCCCATTGTCGACACTTGGTGGCAAACCGAAACTGGCGGCATTCTCATTACACCATTACCTGGAGCGACTGAGCTCAAACCTGGTTCCGCAACTCGGCCATTCTTTGGCGTACAACCAGCCCTAGTCGATAATATGGGGAATCTAGTCGATGGAGCAGCAGAAGGAAATCTCGTCATCCTTGACTCATGGCCAGGTCAAATGCGTACCGTCTATGGAGATCACGAACGCTTTGAACAAACCTACTTCTCAACTTTCAAAGGCATGTATTTTACTGGCGATGGTGCTCGGCGCGATGAAGATGGGTACTACTGGATTACTGGCCGTGTGGATGATGTCCTCAACGTGTCTGGCCATAGAATGGGAACAGCAGAAATCGAATCAGCGCTTGTCGCATTCGATAAAATTGCGGAAGCCGCTATTGTAGGTATTCCTCATGACATCAAAGGCCAAGCTATATACGCTTATATCACTTTAAATGATGGTGAGTTTCCAAGCGCAGAGCTACATAAGGAAGTCAAGGACTGGGTACGAAAAGAAATAGGACCTATTGCCACTCCGGATGTGCTGCACTGGACCGATTCTTTACCTAAGACTCGCTCAGGTAAAATTATGCGGCGCATCCTAAGAAAAATCGCCACTGGAGATACAAGTAACTTAGGTGACACGTCGACACTAGCAGACCCTAGTGTTGTTGATAAACTGATTGCCGAAAAGGCGAAACTTTCATAAACATGCTAGTTATATGTCAGTAAAGCGCCGATTATAGCTCCCTAAAAACATAGCTTAACTATTTGTATCAAAATACATTTAAATAAGATAATGCCGTCACAAATGTGGCGGTTTTTTGTTCTTTCGACTCCACCTATTCCATCAAAACCTCAATCAAAATAGCCAAAAATGTTAGCTTAATAACAGTTTTGGAAACGAGAGATAGGAGATTAGACCAGTAATTTGCTGCTAAATGTAATGAATTAGCTATAATCTGTGTCTATTTTGGCGACTAAGTATAAAATTTTACAATTTTCTTATGCTGAGTCGACAATAATATGGGAAAATTCCAGTTTGTCTCATGAAGTAGGAAGATAGCAGCACAATGACAGCCAAATCATGCATACTTGTCTTAAATGGTCCGAATTTGAACCTATTGGGGTTGCGCGAGCCAAACCACTATGGCTCTCAAACTCTAGCACAAATTACCGACAGATTAGCCAAGCAAGCTCAAAGCGCTGGCATCGAGCTAGATCACCTACAATCAAACCGCGAATACGAGTTGATTGAGAAAATCCATGAGTCTGCCGATAAGGTGGATTTCATTATAATCAATCCTGCTGCTTTTACACATACTAGTGTCGCACTAAGGGATGCCCTACTTGGCGTTTCGATCCCATACATTGAAGTACATTTGTCCAATGTGCACGCGAGAGAGCCATTTCGCCACCATTCTTATCTATCAGATAAAGCACAAGGCGTCATTTGTGGCTTGGGTGCACAGGGTTATGAGTTTGCTTTGTCTGCCGCGATAAGCGCGCTGCAAACCAAGTAACTCACATGAACATACTCTGCAGTTCTTCCGAGCTGTCTTATTCACAAGATAAAAGAGAAAGAAAAGATGGATATCCGTAAAATCAAAAAACTTATCGAATTAGTTGAAGAATCTGGCATTGCTGAGCTGGAAATCTCTGAAGGTGAAGAGTCGGTACGCATTAGTCGTAACGGTGTGGCACCTGCACCTGTGCAATACGCAGCACCTGCACCTGTTGCTGCTCCAGCAGCAGCCGTTCCAGCAGTAGCTGCACCTGCAGAAGTTTCAGCGCCAACTGAAACCAACTCAGTACCAGCGGGACACAAAGTGCTTTCTCCAATGGTCGGTACTTTCTACCGAGCTCCAAGTCCTGATGCGAAATCGTTTATTGAAGTCGGTCAATCTGTATCAGCAGGTGAAACGCTTTGTATCGTCGAAGCAATGAAGATGATGAACCAAATCGAAGCTGATAAGTCAGGTGTTGTCACTGCTATCCTAGTTGAAGACGGTCAACCCGTTGAATTCGACCAACCACTTGTTGTTATCGAATAATAGAGGCTGTCTCTTATGTTAGATAAATTAGTCATCGCGAATCGAGGCGAAATAGCCCTTCGTATACTTCGCGCATGTAAAGAGCTCGGCATCAAAACTGTTGCCGTACACTCGACAGCTGATCGCGACTTAAAACACGTTCTTCTTGCAGATGAAGCAATTTGTATAGGCCCTGCTCGTGGTATCGACAGCTACCTGAATATTCCACGTATTATTTCAGCAGCTGAAGTCACTGGTGCCATCGCTATTCATCCAGGTTACGGCTTCCTATCTGAAAATGCAGACTTTGCAGAGCAAGTCGAACGCAGTGGCTTCATTTTCGTGGGCCCTAAAGCGGAAACCATTCGCATCATGGGGGATAAGGTTTCTGCTATCAATGCAATGAAGAAAGCAGGCGTTCCATGCGTTCCTGGCTCTGATGGTCCACTGAATGACGATGAGTCAGCCAACAAAGCACACGCAAAACGCATTGGTTATCCAGTGATCATCAAAGCCTCTGGTGGTGGCGGTGGTCGCGGCATGCGTGTGGTTCGTTCAGAAGGCGAACTGGTTGAAGCTATTGCCATGACTCGCGCTGAAGCCAAAGCAGCTTTTAACAATGATATGGTTTACATGGAGAAATTCCTTGAAAACCCACGCCATGTTGAAGTTCAGGTCATTGCAGACGGTCAAGGCGGCGCTATCCACTTAGGTGAACGTGATTGCTCTATGCAGCGTCGCCACCAGAAAGTTGTTGAAGAAGCGCCAGCGCCTGGTATTACTGCAGAAATGCGTAAATACATTGGTGAACGTTGTACTCGTGCTTGTCTTGAAATCGGCTATCGCGGCGCTGGTACATTTGAGTTCTTGTATGAAAATGGTGAATTCTACTTCATTGAAATGAACACACGTATTCAGGTAGAGCACCCTGTTACCGAGATGGTAACTGGCGTTGACCTTATCAAAGAACAACTGCGTGTTGCGGCAGGGCAACCACTGTCATTTACTCAAGATGACATTAAAATCCGCGGCCATGCTGTTGAGTGCCGTATTAACGCTGAAGATCCTGAACGCTTTCTTCCTTCACCAGGTAAGATTGAGCGCTTCCATGCTCCGGGAGGCATGGGAGTTCGTTGGGAATCACACATATACACAGGCTACACTGTGCCGCCTCACTATGATTCTATGATTGGTAAGCTTATCACCTTTGGTGAGAATCGTGACGTTGCCATTGCGCGTATGAAAAATGCGCTTGGTGAGATGATTGTTGAAGGCATTAAGACTAATGTTCCTCTTCAAGAAAGCATAATGAACGATGAGAACTTCCAACACGGTGGTGCCAACATTCATTACCTCGAGAAGAAACTCGGCCTACAATAAGCTAACTAGCATATTATCTTTCCAATAGGCAGCATCCGCTGCCTATTGTTATTTTCTAACTAGGCTATAGAACTCTAGTCTCAGTTTTGCCACAATGCCCTCCTTTGGTTTTAGAGTATTTTATATTCTTTCTCTCCACTCAATAATTATCACAGCTTGATTTAAATAATGAAAACCTTGCCTGAACGCTATCAACAAGCGAATAAAGAGGCTAAATGGGCGGTGTTCCTCGCTCTAGCCTACTTTGTTTGGTGGTATGTATTTGCTTATGTTATTTTCCCAAACCAACCGCATGAGACACTGCCTAATCTATACTGGGGGTTGCCTCTATGGTTTCTCTTTGCTTGCATCATCGGACCTATAGTTTTCACTCTGCTATGCGCACTTATGGTTAAGTTCATCTACAAGAACATGCCTTTCGATATAGAAGAAGAGACTAACCATGAACAGTGATCTCATCATCCCGCTTATTATTTATCTCTTCCTTGTGTTCGCAATTGCTATTTACAGTCAATCGACTCAACGTAATAAACCGAATTTTCTGAGTCATTATTTTCTTGGCAACCGCAGTATGGGCGGCTTTGTTCTAGCCATGACACTTGCTGCAACATATGCGAGTGCAAGCTCATTTATTGGTGGCCCGGGAGCAGCGTATAAAATGGGGCTAGGTTGGGTGTTATTGGCAATGATCCAACTTCCTGCCGCTTGGCTGACACTGGGCGTGTTAGGCAAAAAATTTGCTATCGAAGCCAGACGCAACAATGCTCTTACCCTCAACGACATGCTCTATGCAAGGTATCGTAATCGTGCCGTAGTGATACTGGCCTCTATCACACTATTATTGGCTTTCTTTGCCATCATGGTAGTGCAGTTTGTTGGCGCTGCTCGCTTACTTCAGACAGTGACGGGGCTAAGTTATCTGCAAGGGTTAACTGTGTTTGCCATCACTGTGGGTGTATATACCACAATCGGCGGCTTTCGCGCTGTTGTTGTCACTGATGCTGTGCAAGGCATAATGATGATCATCGGGACGATCGCCCTGTTATTTGGGGTGATCCATGCAGGAGGAGGTCTTGGTAAGCTAGTCGCTGATTTGCACCAAATTGATCCAAGTTTGATCACTCCTTACGGGCCAGATAATTTTCTCAGCCAGCCGTTTATGCTGAGCTTTTGGATACTGGTTTGCTTTGGCGTTATTGGCCTACCGCATGCTGCGGTTCGCTGCATGTCATACAAATCTAGCCAGTCTCTGCATCGCGGCATGATAATCAGTACTGCTATGGTTGCATTTCTTATGCTAGGCATGCATTTATCCGGCGCTTTGGGCCGAGCATTAGTGCCAGAAATTGATAGCCCTGACCAAATCATGCCAACTTTGATGGTGACTGTGTTACCTCCCGCGATTGCCGGTATGTTTTTGGCTGGACCAATGGCCGCCATCATGTCAACCATTGACTCCCAATTGATCCAAGCGTCAGCAACTCTGCTCAAGGATCTCTACCTTAATTACATCTCACCCAAAACAAGCTCCCCCAAAAAGCTATCCAGACTATCACTTTGGATCACTGGCATTTTTTCAGCTTTAGTGTTTGTTGCCGCAATAAATCCACCTGATATGATCATATGGCTTAACCTTCTTGCTTTTGGTGGTTTGCAAGCCGTCTTTCTCTGGCCTTTAGTTTTGGGGTTATATTGGAGAAAGGCATCCGCTATGGGCGCTCTGTGTTCGATGCTGATCGGCTTAATATGCTACACCAGTCTTTCTGTGATGAAACCTAACTTGTTTGGGGTTCATGCTATTGTACCGACATTGACTTTAGGTCTTATAATCTTCGTTCTGGTTAGTATCATCCGTCCAAACAAGACCACAAGTGAATAAATGATAGCTTTTTGTACAATGGGAAGTTCATGATAGAATCCGTGCCCACAAACAACCGCTAATACCGGAAAACCCATGCCTTGGATTCAAATTAAACTCAACGCAACCAATGATAACGCAGAACAAATTGGTGACATGCTAATGGAAGAGACCGGAGCTTTATCGGTCACTTTCCTTGATGCCCAAGACACACCTGTGTTTGAACCTCTACCGGGTGAAACTCGACTATGGGGAGATACTGATATCTTGGCTTTATACGATGCCAACGCAGACACCCAGTTTATTCTCGAGCAGATCAAATTAAGCGGACTTCTGGCTCATGATTTTGCTCATAAAATCGAACAGATCGAAGATAAAGATTGGGAGCGCGAATGGATGGATAACTTCCATCCAATGAAATTTGGTCAGCGTTTATGGATTTGCCCAAGCTGGCGAGAGGTCCCTGAGCCTAATGCTGTCAATGTTATGCTCGATCCAGGGCTCGCCTTTGGAACAGGCACTCACCCAACCACTGCTCTATGCCTAGAATGGCTAGAGAGCCTAGATTTGTCAGGCAAAACTGTGATTGACTTTGGTTGTGGATCAGGAATTTTAGCCATAGCGGCCATAAAACTAGGCGCACAAAAAGTGGTGGGTATTGACATAGATCCACAAGCCTTGATCGCATCAAAAGACAATGCTGAGCGCAATGGCGTTGCAGACAAGCTGGAAGTTTACCTGCCACAGGAACAACCACAAAACTTAGTTGCCGACGTTGTAGTTGCAAATATTTTAGCAGGACCACTGCGTGAACTTTCAACCGTGATTGCCTCTCTTGTCAAACCAAACGGAGATCTGGCGATGTCAGGCGTGCTTGATACTCAAGCTCAAGATGTTGCGACCTACTATAGTGGTGCATTTAATATTGAGCCGATAAAAGAGCTCAATGAATGGTGCAGAATTGCTGGCCGAAAACTCGCTTAAATAAGACTTTGTGCATTAATTGTTTGATTTTTATTCGTTTTACTAAAACAATTTGTAAATGCTCAAATATTAGTCTTTTCACGGCGTGAAAAAATGCGTAAAATGCGCGCCCTTGCTGGTATAGAACTGTGATTTAGTGTTTTGAAAATCGGAACCCATCAACTCGAGAATAATCTTATCGTTGCCCCTATGGCGGGAGTTACCGATAGACCCTTTCGTGAGTTATGTCTCCGCTATGGTGCGGGAATGGCTGTCAGTGAGATGATGTCGTCAAACCCAAAGCTATGGAACACATCTAAGTCAAAACAGCGTATGGTACATCAAGGCGAATCGGGCATTCGCTCTGTACAAATAGCAGGAGCAGATCCTCAATTGATGGCTGATGCTGCTCAGTTTAGTGTTGAAAATGGTGCACAAATCATTGATATCAACATGGGCTGCCCTGCTAAAAAAGTGAATAAAAAGTTGGCGGGTTCAGCATTGCTTCGTTACCCGGATATCATTCAAGATATTCTCAAGGCGGTGGTCAATGCAGTAGATGTCCCTGTGACACTAAAAACTCGTACCGGCTGGGACCCAGACAATAAAAACTGTGTTCAAATCGCTAAGTTAGCCGAAGACTGCGGCATACAAGCTCTCGCGCTCCATGGACGCACTAAAGCCTGTATGTACAAAGGAGAGGCCGAATATGACAGCATTAAAGCGGTTAAACAAGCAATCTCGATTCCGGTTATCGCTAACGGTGATATCGATAGCCCAGAGAAAGCAAAGTATGTGCTTGATTACACAGGCGCAGACGCTTTAATGATTGGACGCCCCGCCCAAGGGCGACCATGGATTTTTCAGGAAATCCAACATTTTTTGGAAAACGGCACCACGATGCCCGATCTTCCAATTTCGGAAGTTAAGGACATCCTGCTTGGTCATGTGAATGCTCTACATACATTTTATGGTGAGTATCTAGGTCCGCGTATCGTACGAAAGCACGTGGGTTGGTACCTAAAAGAACATGAACAAGCAAGTGAGTTTCGCCGTACCTTCAATGCTATCGATGTGGCAGAGCTGCAACTTGAAGCGTTAGAAGGTTATTTTGATAACGTTGCATCATAATTAGAGAAGAGCTAGACCGAATATGTTCGAACAAAACCTGACTTCAGAAGCCTTAACAGTAACTACAGTAACTTCACAAGACCAGATTACTCAGAAACCTTTACGCGACTCTGTTAAAGCATCTCTTAAAAACTACTTGGCTCAACTAAACGGGCAAGAAGTCACAGAGCTATATGAGTTAGTTCTAGCTGAAGTAGAACAACCATTACTAGATACCATCATGCAATACACTCGCGGTAACCAAACTCGCGCAGCAACTATGATGGGTATCAACCGCGGCACTCTTCGTAAGAAACTGAAAAAATACGGCATGAACTAATTTGTTCATCGCATTGTTATAAATACATAAAGTCGCGATTTTATCGCGACTTTTTCTCAATCGATTTAATTCCCTTTGACTAGAAGCGTATCCGACGGTTCCTGCCATTCCATCGCAACATAATGCTCACCGTAATATTTCTCCATCTCGCTATCAAGCCAATCTCGAGCAAAGTTTAAAGCCACAAAAATACTGATCCTATCTAGACCATGAGGCTGGCCGTTTACCAGCTGAATATCAGACGGGATAGCCCTTGCCGCAATAATTCCGACTAGTGCACCATCTTGATTGTAGACCCCACCACCACTCATCCCGTCTTGGACAGGGGCATCCATGATACTAGCCGGACACTTGTCAAAGTAATGCGAGTCAATCAATGTCAAATCAAGGCGGTAAACCCCCTCCCCTTTCAGCACACTGCCTCCAGGGCTCATTCCAAATGTTTCCACACTTTGATTTGGATAAACCAAACCGAACCTAGGCTGGTGATTAAGCATGTTTCTGGACTCAACGATCGCAAGATCACAGTGAGGATGGTAGGCTATGACTTTGTCATAATTGAGCTTAGCAACATGGGCGACCGTGAGACTTAGCTCTGGAGTGATTGGAGTACTGGTTCCGAAACCAAAGAATAACAACGGGATACCTGTTAATTCATAATCGAGATCAGGGTGTTGTTTTACCACTTTTAATTGACCGTTATTTCCTGTGCAGCCGGCTAACATCGCCAAAAGCAGCAAAGTACATAAACGTAAAATTGAATATACCAGATTGCCACAAAGGTTCATCCTTCCCCCTCAGTTATATTTTTCCTGCCAAGATTGGAGCAGCATTCGCACCAAATCAAACAGCGATACCTTAAGTGTAGGAATTTGTCACAAGAAAGGTGGGGTAAAAGCAGCATTATGTGACTTAAATTTATTCACATAAAAATCAATCACTTAGAGTTATTTTTGTTATTTAGTCGCTGGCTAAAGCGGTTAAAATTGAGCAGTGGCTCGCATTATCATCCACATGGCCACAGCAAGCATCATTAATTTTCTTGAGGGCGGTTCGAATTCTGGTTAATTCAGAAATCTTTTCATCAATTAGGTGGAGTTTCGCTGTCGTAATTGCTTTCACCTCGGCACAACTATGCTCGGTTGCTTCGAGATTGATATCTAGTAACTCACGAATTTCCTCAAGGCTTAAGCCCAAGTCTTTTGCTCTAAGTATGAAACCTACTTGCTTTTGATTTTCTTCACTGTACAAACGATAGCCAGACTCACTGCGCCCAATAGGCTGAATGAGGCCATTTTTCTCGTAAAAACGAAGCGTATCAGTGGTTACCCCACAATGTTTTGCAAGTTCTCCTATTTGAAACATAGCGACCCTTATTATCTATTTCGTAAACTTTCACCTCAAAGTACGCCATTTTTATCATAAATTCACTCATGCCAAACGATTGCGCGAGCTTTTTTGTAATAAATTAGTTAGAATGTGCGCACTTCAATTTGGATACAGTACAAACTCTAATCAGGATAAGGTCTTTGCCAAAACTGACCTCTATACTACCGATCGGCATATACGTAGTATTGTAAGAAAAGCTTAAGAGCAGGTTCATTTTTGGCAAATATCTTTACCAAACTTATTAAATCTGTGATTTTGAGGAAAATAGAAGCATGACTAACGCTCGTCCTATTCGCCGCGCATTAATCAGCGTATCAGACAAAACCGGTATCGTTGAGTTTGCCCAAGCTCTTGCAGACCGTGGTGTTGAACTGCTATCAACAGGCGGCACTGCTCGCTTATTAACCGAAAACAGCATCTCTGTGACTGAAGTATCCGATTACACTGGTTTCCCAGAAATGATGGACGGCCGTGTCAAAACGCTTCATCCTAAAGTCCATGGCGGTGTACTGGGTCGTCGGGGCCAAGACGATGAAGTGATGGAAAAGCATGACATCAAACCCATTGACATAGTGGTCGTCAATCTATATCCATTTGCAGAAACCGTTGCTAAACAAGGTTGTACTCTTGCTGACGCAGTCGAAAACATCGATATTGGCGGCCCCACCATGGTGCGTTCCGCAGCGAAAAACCACAAAGATGTCACTATTGTTGTCAACACAAGAGACTATGATCGCGTTATTGCTGAAATGGATGAAAACGAAAGTTCTCTTACTCTAGATACACGTTTCGATCTTGCCATTGCCGCATTCGAGCACACAGCAGCATACGATGGCATGATCGCTAACTACTTTGGCACTATGGTTCCTTCCCATCACTTCTTATCATTGGATGAAGACGGAAAAACAGCGGACAAAGATTCAAAATTCCCACGCACTTTCAATCAGCAGTTAATCAAAAAGCAAGATATGCGCTATGGCGAAAATAGTCACCAAGATGCTGCTTTCTATATCGAAGCTAACCCAGAAGAAGCTTCGGTTTCAACCGCTAGACAAATTCAAGGAAAAGCACTGTCATACAACAATATCGCGGATACAGACGCTGCTCTTGAGTGTGTGAAAGAATTTGATGAGCCAGCTTGTGTGATAGTTAAACACGCCAATCCATGCGGCGTTGCTCTAGGCAAAAACATTTTAGAAGCCTATGATCGTGCTTATAAAACCGATCCTACCTCGGCATTTGGTGGCATCATAGCCTTTAACCGAGAGTTAGACGCCGAAACAGCTAGTGCTATTGTTGAGCGTCAGTTCGTTGAGGTCATCATTGCCCCCTCTGTTTCACCGCAGGCAATTAACATTGTTGCAACGAAGAAAAACATTCGTTTACTCGAGTGTGGTCAATGGTCAACTAAAACAACAGGCCTCGATGTTAAACGCGTTAATGGCGGCTTGCTAGTACAAGACAGAGACCAAGGTATGGTTAGCTTAAATGATCTAAAAGTAGTGTCTAAACGCCAACCGACTGACGAAGAGCTTAAAGACGCACTATTTTGCTGGAAGGTTGCCAAGTATGTTAAATCAAATGCGATCGTTTATTCAAAAGGCGATATGACCATAGGTGTTGGCGCCGGACAGATGAGCCGTGTTTACTCTGCGAAAATAGCAGGTATTAAAGCAGCAGACGAGAACCTACAAGTTGAAGGCTGCGTGATGGCATCTGACGCCTTTTTCCCATTCCGTGACGGTATAGATGCCGCAGCAGAAGCTGGGATTAAATGTGTAATCCAGCCTGGCGGCTCGATGCGTGATGATGAAGTCATCTCTGCTGCAGATGAGCACGGAATGGCAATGATTTTCACGGGTATGCGTCACTTCCGTCATTAATTTTTCATTTTCGTTGGCACGATTGTGATGTTCTGGCTCCTTATCTTCCAAGCAATAGTGTCAACAAGTCGAAAAACGATATTTTGAAATCAAGGAATTTTGAATATGCAAGTTTTAGTTATTGGTTCCGGTGGTCGTGAACACGCACTCGCATGGAAAGCGGCACAAAACCCCAATGTAGAAGTTGTCTATGTTGCTCCAGGTAACGCTGGCACCGCATTAGAGCCAAAGTTAGAAAATGTTAATATCAAGGTTGAAAGCATTTCTGAGTTGGTCTCATTTGCACAAGAAAAGAACATAGAACTCACCATAGTTGGACCAGAAGGGCCTTTGGTTATTGGTGTCGTCGATGCTTTCCGTGAGGCTGGTTTGCCGATTTTCGGTCCAACACAGGCAGCAGCGCAACTAGAAGGCTCTAAGGCTTTCACCAAAGACTTCCTCGCTCGTCATAATATCCCAACAGCAGCCTATGCAAACTTTACCGAAATTGAGCCAGCACTTGCCTACGTGCGTCAACAAGGGGCTCCTATTGTGGTCAAAGCCGATGGCTTGGCTGCAGGTAAAGGGGTAATTGTCGCCATGACCTTAAAAGAAGCGGAAGATGCCATTCAAGAGATGCTGGCTGGTAATGCTTTTGGTGATGCGGGCAGCCGAGTTGTTATAGAAGAGTTTCTCGATGGAGAAGAGGCAAGCTTCATTGTTATGGTCGATGGGAAGAATGTTCTGCCTATGGCAACCAGCCAAGATCACAAGCGTGTGGGAGAAAAAGACACTGGCCCCAATACAGGCGGTATGGGTGCTTACTCGCCAGCACCGGTTGTCACACCTGAAGTTCATGAGCGTATTATGCATGAAGTTATCTACCCAACGGTACGCGGTATGGAAGCAGAAGGACACCCTTATACAGGCTTCCTTTATGCCGGCTTGATGATAGACAAAGCAGGAACACCAAAAGTCATTGAGTACAATTGTCGTTTTGGCGACCCTGAAACACAGCCTATCATGATGAGAATGGAATCCGACTTGGTCGAGCTATGTCTAATGGCCATCGATGGAAAGCTCAATCAAGCTGAATCTAAGTGGGATCCTCGTGCATCTATCGGCGTCGTTCTCGCCGCTGGCGGCTACCCACTAGAGTATGCAAAGGGTGATGTTATCTCCTTACCAAATTCGCCACTGGCTGATCAAAAAATATTTCACGCAGGTACTGCGCGAAATGATGAAGGAAAGATTGTCACTAATGGCGGGAGAGTTCTCTGCGCCGTTGCACTAGGGGATACGGTCTCACAGGCTCAGAAGCAAGCATACGAGCTTGTTGAGACTATTCGCTGGGATGGGATGTTTTATCGTAACGATATCGGTTACAGAGCAATAGAGCGTGAGAAAGCTTAAATAGGCATTCAATTCAAAAAGGCGCATTGAGCGCCTTTTTTATGGATTACTATCTTCTTTCAGCAGACTAGGACGCTCGACACACTTATGCTCATCATCAGAAAGCAACAGTAAACCCTCGACTACAACACTATTACTTCTTCTGCTACCGACAAAGGCAACATAATTTTCCACATCAGACAAGCGGTTAACGACAAATGCCGGCAAGGTCTGATTAAACTCTAGATGATCGTAGCTCTTACCTTCGCATGTTTCGAAATGAGCCCCATCCCAGAAACCTTGAATCAATCTAAAGCCCTTCTTATCTTGAGCTTTCGCTACATCCGCCGCGCTTGTAGCCTCATTCATATAATGAGCCAGTTTAGTAGGTTTAATCGGAAGTATTTTTCCATCGAGACGGTAGTACTGATAAATGGCTTCTCCGTCTTTATTAAAACGAATGTGAATACGATAGTTTACTAGAGCATCGTTTTTGATTCGCTCACCTTCACGAATCATCTCTCTGAGTTTACCTTGAGACCAACGATAGTCGCTATGGTACCAACCATAATCGCCAGCAGTAACATAATCCGCAGCAGAACTGGGTGACGCCGACTTTTCCGTATACCAATAGAGGCTAGTGGCATCTCCAGCACTTTTTCCACCGGTATAGTAAGAAAATTGTTCTTGATTAGGTAATGGCGAGCTGGAAGAACAACCTAAAATTAGAGAAGTGATTAGTGAAGAGAGTAGAAGTTTTTTCATGACTATGATGCGCCAAGACGGAAAGCCATCTTGGCGCCTTATAAATTATTTTACAGCGTCTTTCAAAGCTTTACCCGCAACAAATGCTGGAACATTTGCCGCAGCGATTTGAATCTCTGCACCTGTTTTAGGGTTGCGGCCAGTGCGAGCTGCACGGTGATTGACTTTAAACGTACCAAAACCAATTAGCTGAACTTGGTCACCCTCTTTAAGCGCATCTGTCACTCCATCGAGAGTCGCTTCAAGCGCTGCTTTAGCTTGAGCTTTAGATAAATCTGCTTTCTCTGCAATAAAGTCGATTAATTGGGTCTTGTTCATTAGGTTTCCCTTCTTATAGGTTATCGAATTCTGCTCACTCTAAAACATAAATGCCCTATCTGGCAAAGGTTTGTAAGTGATCTTTCGCTTTAATGACGTACTTTTAACCATAATATGAGTATTAACTCACAATTTGTTACCTTGATCTCTTTTTTCATTGCTTGCTTTCAAATACAAACAGCCCTATTTATAGGGTATTATCATGAACAAAGCCTGACATGATGGGGGTTGAGGAAGACGCAAAGCGCACGGAGAGCGAATAACTCAATATTGATTAAAATAAAATCTAACAGTTCCACCCTCATGGGACTTCTTATTGGAGTCACTAAGGAAATATTCACAATCTTTGACACAATCAGAAAAGTTTCATCAACATAGGAAATTTATGTTACTCCTCACCATATACGTTTCAATCGCCATCGGTATATCTTTTATTTGCTCTGTACTTGAAGCCGTGTTACTTAGCATCACTCCTAGCTACATAGCTCAGCTTCGTCAACAAGCACACCCGGCCGCAGAGAAATGGACAGTATTAAAGGCAGACATAGATCGACCTTTAGCCTCTATTCTCACCCTAAACACCATAGCACATACCATTGGTGCCGCGAGCGCTGGTGCGCAGGCCTCTGTGGTCTTTGGCAGTGAATGGTTAGGTGTATTCTCTGCAATATTAACTCTCGGGATATTGGTACTTTCTGAAATTGTGCCTAAAACACTCGGAGCAACATACTGGCGCCAACTCGCCCCTTTAACAGCAGTAGTTCTTCGATGGATGGTTTGGACACTCGCACCCTTCGTCTGGTTCTCAGAACAAATTACCAAACGACTAGCCAGTGGTCATCAGTTACCAAAAATGCGAGAAGAGCTATCAGCCATGGCACTTTTGGCGAAAGAAAGTGGAGAATTTGCCGAGGGAGAGACAAAAATACTGAGCAACTTACTAAGTATTCAAGGTGTGCCAGTCACTCAGGTCATGACGCCTCGCCCGGTGGTATTTAGAGTCGATGCAGAGATGACCATAGATCAATTTCTCTCTCAATATCATGATTCGCCATTTTCAAGACCTTTAGTATACAGCCAGTCTAAAGATAATATCTTAGGCTTTGTTCACCGCCTAGAGATATTCAAATTACAGCAAGTTGGAGGAGGTAATAAGCAACTAGGGGCAGTGATGCGTCCTGTCCATGTACTTTTAAATACCCTATCTCTACCTAAGGCATTTGAACAGATGATGGCCAGAAGACTTCAGCTGGCAATGATTGTTGACGAATATGGCACGATACAAGGCATACTGACTCTAGAAGATATATTTGAACATCTAGTTGGGGAGCAAATCGTTGATGAAGCTGACAGAGCTCCAGATATGCAGCAGCTCGCTTTCGAGCGATGGGAAAAATGGAAGGCTAAGCATGGAGTCATTGAAAATAGCGATGATGACGAAACAGCTGTAAAAGAGAATAAAAGCAAAGAAAATTAAATACAGGGGCTAATAGCCCCTACACTGTTTACAATGACACGCCTATATTGCTTACACCTTCTTCTCTAAGCTCTAAACGCAGGTCTTTGATCAAATCGATGTCTCTTTCGTTAGCATCTTTAAGAGGACGAAAGATTGCCCATTGCACATCCCACTCCTCACTAACCGCTTGATTATCCTTCTGATTATCATTGGTTAACTGGATGCCAGTTTGAGCCTGCTCAAGCTCAGCGACGGTTTGTACTGACAACTGACTTACCTTCTGCATACTTTCAAAAAGATCATCTCGATCAAGTAAGCCATGTAATAGTGTTGATAAGCCCACGCAAGCATCAATTGCAGGATACACCCCATAAAACTCAAAATCTTCTGAGCTAGGGATAATCTCTTCAAGTTTTTCTAACTGACGCTCATAATTGATTTTGGCGTTCTTTACCGTTAACTGCTCCCAAACACTATCGAGAATATCGCGATAAATCCGAGATTCAGAGAAAGCTGTACTGTCGCAAAACTTCGCATAATTGGGATACATGCGTTCACACAGACAGGCCATAAAGGTAATCTGCTTCCATGGTTCTAACTTTTCAAGGCGAAGTTGGAGAGGGTTCTGTAGCATAAAGGCTCATTGGTTCAAAAATGGACCGCAGAAGTGTACTTGATAACCACAATGGAAAAAAGCCAAGACGATGAAGAAATTCACCAATAAAGTCTATTTACTTACCGAACACAATGAGAAGTACCAATCACTATTAGAGGACAAACAACTAACTGATCTCGAAATTGTCACTACCCCTTGCGATGCGAGCATCCTATTAGCTTCACCGGCGTTAGCGGTTAAGCGGCTGGATGAGTTTCCAGAGCTGGAATGGATTCAATCTGTTTATGCTGGTGTGGACTCCATATTCAAAGCCAAAACAGACGACTTCATTCTTACTAATGTTAAGGGGATCTTTGGTCAACAAATATCAGAGTATATTATTGGCTACTTAGTGCAACACTTTCGTCATCTTCCTCATTATCATGAGGCGCAGTCCCTATCAAGCTGGCAACCCAAGAGCTATCGTACTTTAGACGGACTGACCATGCTCACACTAGGGACAGGCTCAATAGCTAGTCACCTAGCAAAGGTGGCTCAGTCTTTTGGCATTAAGGTAGTAGGAATCAATCGAAGTGGTATACCAACAATCAACTCCTCGTTTGATGCCACCTATCATATCCAAGAGCTTGATAGCATCCTCAGCAAAGCTGATATCATAGTCAATACATTGCCTAGCACATCTCAAACGCATCATATACTCGACGAAACCAGTTTATCTCATTGTTCGTCTGCATTATTGTTCAATGTTGGACGTGGTGATGCCATCTGTGAGAAAGGCCTGCTTTCAGCGCTCGAAAGCCAATCAATTGAGCACGCATTTCTCGATGTCTTCGAGCAAGAGCCCTTAGATAAATCCAACCCTATGTGGCACCATCCATCTATCACGATTACACCACATATTGCCGCGCTCAGCTTTCCCGACAAAGTTATCGAAGTTTTCGCAGAAAATTACCAACGCTGGCGAGATGGATTTAGCTTAATTAACCAAGTTGACTTAACAAAAGGTTATTAATGCTCGATAAGCTCATCAACGAGGTTCGCCAATGTAAAGTATGCGAGCCAGATTTGGCTCTAGGGGCTAGACCCATTATCCAAGCTGGTACAGAAGCAAGGTTACTAATCATAGGTCAAGCACCGGGAATCAAAGCTCACAATACAAATATGCCATGGAATGACCCGAGTGGGGATAGATTAAGAAAGTGGTTACAGGTTGAGCATTCCGTATTCTACAATCCGAGTAAAATAGCGATTATGCCAATGGGACTTTGTTATCCAGGCAAAGGGAAATCCGGAGATTTACCTCCGCGACAAGAGTGTGCACCCTTGTGGCATAACTCGGTTTTAAAGCAGTTACCCAATATCCGTATGACTCTATTGATTGGCCAATATGCTCAAAGATACTATTTAAAGGACAAACCCAACAATCTAACTGAAACCGTTCAGCTTTGGCAGCAATGGGCCCCTGACTATGTACCTTTACCTCATCCTTCGCCTCGCAACACGCTATGGCTGCGACGCAATCCATGGTTTGAATCTGAGGTGGTTCCATTTATCAGACAACATGTCCGTGAGGTCTTAAAGCCTTATAATTGATTGGGGCTCATAAAAGTAAAAAACCCCAGCATTGCTGCTGGGGTT
>NZ_JAKRGI010000015.1:0-114715 GCF_022347625.1 Vibrio sp. Of14-4
CCTGTCAATTCCGTGCTAATGGAAAATGGTAAAGTCTATGTGGTGGTCGACAACGATTTGATTAGAAACCAAACTCTGCTCGATAACCTAGAGCAAGGCTATATTGGCTTTTGTACCACCCAAGTCACCAATATGGATGGCGTGTTCTACGAAAGAACCACCTTTAATGCCGATATCAGCGATTGGGATACCTCAAATGTCACCTCAATGCACGGGATGTTTTCTGGTGCAAAGGCCTTTGATCAAGATATCGGTTACTGGGATACGTCTAATGTGACTGATATGGGGGCTATGTTTTATCTTGCAAAGGCTTTTAATCAAGATATCGGCCATTGGGATACTTCGAAACTTACCAGTATGCATAGCATGTTTATGAATGCCAAGGCCTTTAATCAAGATATCGGTCATTGGGATACATCTAATGTTACTAGAATGGTTCAGGTGTTTGCCTACAATAGCGCGTTTAACCAAGATATAGGGTATTGGGATACCTCAAAAGTAATTGATATGCATGCTATGTTTAGAGGTTCTGTATTTAACCAGGATATAAGCCATTGGAACACTTCGAGCGTGGTCAAGATGTCTTATATGTTCAATAACGCACGTGCTTTTGACCAGGATATCGGTAACTGGGATACCTCAAAGGTCAATAGTATGTTTGCCATGTTTGAATGGACTAGTGCGTTTAATCAAAATATAGGCCTTTGGGATACCGCTAATGTAACTGATATGACTAGGATGTTTAATGGTGCAAAAGCTTTTAACCAGGATATTGGCAATTGGGATACGTCAAGTGTTACCAATATGAAACAGATGTTTAAAGGCAATGCCATCTTTTCACAAGACCTAAGCAATTGGAATGTTAGCCAAGTGACTGAGCATACCGATTTTGCTAAAGACAGCGTGTTGACTGAGGAGCAGCTGCCGATATTTACCCAGTAGCGGGTGATCCTTTTAGATTTATGACTTAGCTTTGAGCCTCGCACAAGCGAGGCTTTTTACTTGGAACAGTAGAAAGAGAGAATGCTTAACTGATAACCTTCATTGTACTATGACAGTGATTTTTCCTCGGTAATGTGAGTCGAGGTTAAAATTTTATTTCGACATTTTTAGGTTCAATGCTAAGTTGAGCGTTGCAATCAAAATAGCAAAGGATTATTTCGTCACATGTTTTCTCATCTACCGACACCCGCTTTAGACCCTATTCTTTCTTTATCTGGTATTTTTCGCAGTGATCCTCGCGAACACAAGGTGGATTTAGGGGTTGGCGTGTATAAAAACAGCGCTGGCCAAACCCCGATAATGCAGGCTATTTCTCAAGCTCAAGATATTGTTGTCGCATCGCAAACAACCAAAGCTTATGTTGGCCCTGCGGGATGTGAGGAGTTTAACCAAGGTATGATTGACCTGCTCCTATCGGGTACTTCTGCGATGGAGAGAGTGGCGGCCATACAGACTCCTGGCGCAAGTGGGGCGCTAAGAATGTTGGGCGATTTAATCAAAGTTGCTCAGCGAGATACTTGCGTGTGGCTGTCCAACCCAAGTTATGTCAATCACAGACCAGTAATGGAAGCGGCGGGCTTGAAGGTTAAACAGTACACCTACTTTAGCCCGCAAACCAAGCAAGTCGATACGAGTCGTATGTTGGAAGAGTTGTCTCAGGCTGGCCCAAATGACGTGGTTTTATTGCATGGCTGCTGCCATAACCCAACGGGCGCAGATATTGATTTTGCTACGTGGCAAGCCATCACTGAGCTTGCACAGAAAAATGGGTTCGTGCCTTTTGTCGATGTGGCTTATCAAGGTTTTGGTGATGGCTTAGAGCAAGATGTTCAGGGGCTGCGCTTTATGGCCGATAATGTTGAAGAAATGCTTGTTACGACCTCTTGCTCGAAGAATTTCAGCCTCTACAGAGAAAGAACAGGGGCAGCGCTTGTGGTGGGTAAATCATTGGAAGAAGTGGGCAATGCCAAAGGGCGATTGCTCACACTAGCTCGTGCGACATACACCACACCACCAGATCATGGTGCGGCACTGGTTAGAACTGTATTACAAAACCAAGAGTTGACTAAGCTTTGGAAACAAGAGCTTAGCGAAATGCAACAAAGATTGGTGAGCTTGAGAAAGAGTTTATGCCAAGAGTTTCGAAATACTCATAACACGTCACAGTTTGATTTTATCGAAAACCACAAAGGTATGTTTACTATGCTAGGATTTAGCCAACAGCAGATGGTACAACTGCGCGAAGACTATGGCATTTATGGGGTTGCTGACGGGCGAATCAATATCGCTGGTTTAGCAGAAAAAGACATGGCATATGTTGCCGATGCGATAGTGAAAGTTTGTTAGGTTTTGTGTTAAGGCTCACACTAAAGTGGGCCTTTCTGTCAAAGACACGTTGTTAGAAAGTTAGGTGATCGAATGGATAAAGCGTCAAAAGCTTTGGTAGCTATGCTACTTAGTGGAGGATTGATGGCTTGTTCAACCACAAGTCAGAAGCCTGAGGAACCACAACCTAAACCCGCAATTGAAGAACCCAAAGACAAGCCTGATGGCTCTGAGGTAGATAAAGATAAGCAAATTGCTGAAAAGCCCGAACCCGTCAAACCCAAGCCTCAGCCAAAGAAAACTGGCGATGGCAAGCTGATTTTGGGTCAGCAAGAGTGGGTCTATGTTCCGGGGCTTGAAGAGAACTTTAAGGCGCGGATTGATACTGGTGCTACAACGTCTTCAATCAGTGCCACTGACATTGTCGAATTCGAGCGCGACGGACAAGATTGGGTCAAGTTTACCATTGAACATGATGGTAAAAAGAGTAAGCAGATGGCACTGCCTGTGGTGCGATGGGTTAAGGTTCGCCAGTCCAGCTCTGAAGAATCTCAGCGCCGTGCTGTGGTGGAATCTTGGGTTCAACTGGGCGATCTAAAAGAAAAAACCGAGTTTACTCTGGCCGACCGCACTCATCTCAACTACCCGTTACTTTTGGGTAGAAGTTTTGTCACCGACGTGGCGATTGTGGATGTGAGTAAAGAATTTGTGCAGAAAAAGCACAAGTAGGCAGTTTGAAAGTAAAACTCATCATTTAACGGCACCTTAAGGTGCCGTTTTTGTTATGGATATCGTGTTTTTTGAACGCAGTATCAGAACTCAGTAATATATTTCGCTAACCTTGCGGCTTGGATTTAGATGCAACGTCATAACGGCAGTATATTACTCGTCGTTTGTTCCCGTTTTTGTCGCTCAGCCGATAGTGTCTGCTTATTCTCAAGGAGTCTTTAATGAAGTATTTATCGATGGCGGTGGTCATCAAACAAGGTAAAGTTTTGATCCAAGAACGTTATCGCTCGAACCAAGGTATGGTGTTTGAGTTTCCCGGCGGGGAAGTAGAAACCAATGAGTCGGGCACTAACGCTGCTATCCGCGAGCTATACGAAGAAACGAACATGAGCGGCTTATCTCACGTTGCAACTTATAGCGATATTAATGAATACGGCGGTCGTATCTACTACGTGGTGTTACATGCCAGTCATCATGATGAGCCAAGCGCAAACGACTCAAGCCGCCAGCAGACTTTTCATTGGCTTTGCTTGGATAATTTACCCATTGATGAATTTCACAAAGCCGATGTGAGCTTCATTCGCCAACATTTAGCTAAGCATTTACAAAGAGAAGTAGGAGAGATGGCCTAGTAGGCGCATTATTGAGTTTTGGTGTGACCCTTCCACTTTGCCATGAAAGGGTCATAAGCCTTTTACTGGATCTCGAGTAGTTCTACATCAAAGATCAACGTTGATGCAGGTGGGATAGGGCCTGTGCCTTTTTTTCCATAAGCTAGGGTGCTAGGAATAAATAGGCGGAATTTATCGCCCTCAACCATATAAGTTAAACCTTCTTGCCAGCCTTTGATCACTTGATTTAAACCAAATGAAATCGGCTCACCTCGCTCCACTGAACTATCAAAGACAGTGCCGTCGATAAGTGTGCCATGGTAATGCACTTTTACCTTACTTTTGGGACTAGGGTTGCTTGTACCTTCGCCTTTCGAAAGCACTTTATACTGCAGGCCACTTTCGGTGGTAATAACACCTTCTTGTTTGCCATTTTCGAGCAAAAAGGCTTGACCCGCCGCGAAGTTCTCTTCTCCCGCTTTGCTTGTCACTAAAGTGCGGTAAATCATAAAGCCCGCGAGAACCAAGATGACGATAGGAATAATAATTTTAGACATAAGGTCTTTCCATAATTGTTAGGGTTGTTGGATAAGATAGTTGATAGTGTTTGCAATGCCATCGAGATCTTTGTGTCCGGCAAGGAGTACCATGTACTTGCCGTTAACAATAAAGGTAGGGACAGCATTTATCTGGCCTTTTTGAGATATTTCAGCAGCTTGCTGCATTTCGGCGAATAAGGTTCTTCGCTGATCCTCTGTTAATTTATCAGGGCTGGATAGATCTTGGTCGGTAAATGCTTTGTTGATGGCCTGCTTTTGTTGCTGCGCAGTTGCGCCTTCTATTTGCACCGCATTAAACATCGCATTCATCAAGTCATGGCTTGGGGTTGTTCCTAGTTGGGTTTGCGCGCTGTAATAGATCATGGCACTGACTTGGGCACTTTGATTAAAAATGACATGGACCTTACCAAATGTCTGATTGGTCGCGGCTTCAAGCTGGGGGATCGCAGACTCCATATTAGCGCAGTGACCACAATTGAGAGAGAAAACCTCAGTAACAACGGGAAGTTGATAAGCGGACAAATCGGTAGGTAAGCGTTCAAATTGTTTGCCTTCTTGTGGGTGTTCGCTTTTGCTGCAACCTGCCAGCAAAGCCACGAGGATAAGACCCGCAAAGGCTAGTATTTTTCTCATACTTGGTACTCTTTACCATTAAGGTGATGTATCAATCTTAGGTATTGATTCTACCTTGTCATGGCCCTGAAAAAAACTCTTTGAAGCTAGCATTTCAACGACAAAAAAGTCTTCATTTATAATTAAAGTATTTCCTAGTTCGCCGATATAAATCATGTATCGCAACAAAAAGTATGGTGGTTCGATGAAATATCTTGCTTTACCGCTTCTTCTGCTACTGACTGGGTGTGGCAACCTTGCAAAAGAAATGCGCTATATGACAGACGATATGCTAGAAACTGCGCCAAAAACAGATATGGACGTTCGTTATCCATCTTGGGGTAATGCGCCGAGAGTTGCATCTAGGTCAGGAGTGATGGGGCCGGTGGGACGTGAAGCCAGTTACAGCGATTTACAAAGCTTTTTGATGAAAAATGGTGTTGAGCATGAAGTTTTGCCTGGCGATCACCTGATGGTAAAGCTGACTGACACTATTAAATTTAATACGGGTTCTTCAATGGTTGAGCCGAGCTCAGCTTATTGGCTCAATAAAATGGGCAGTTATTTAGCCACCCAGCCAGGCATTGATATCGTCATTGATGGGCACACAGATAATACAGGGCCACCATCGCGCAATGATGTGTTATCGATGAAACGCGCAAAAGCAGTAAAACAACAATTGATTCGTAATAACGTGGCGATGGACGCTATCTTTACCCGTGGCTATGGTGAGTATGTGCCGGCATGTACCAATAGTACAAGGGCAGGTAAAGCTTGTAATCGACGTGTTGAGGTTCTTTTTATCGTCGCTAACCAGAGATAAAATTCGCACTTGCCAAAAGCCACAACTAGACTTTGCTATGTAGATTCAAGTCATTCATAGTACTTAGTGTGGAAAGTAAATGTCTAAAGGTTTTAAAGTTATCCCCAGATTCTTTTTGCTCTTAATCTTTTTGGTATCTCTACCTTCAGTGGTGTCTTCGAAGCCACTAACCATAACAGTGAGCGAATATCCTCCATATCATTCAAAAGATTTGCCGGGCTTTGGTATTAACGCTCAAATTGTCACTGCGGCATTTGAAAGCCAGAATGTTAGTATTGATTACAAGCAAATGAACACTTGGAAGGAAGCTTTTGACCATGCCGCACAAGGAAAAGCCGATGCAGCCGCATTGTGGGAGTATAACCAAGCGCACGAAGAAGATTTTTTAATCAGTGAGCCGGTGTATAAAATTAGTGCCCATTTTTTTTACAATAATTCGCTCGATTTTAGTTGGCGCAATGTTAGCGATCTTAAGGGCTATACTATCAGCGCATTAATAGGTGGCTATTATGGTGATGTGTTTGAAGCGGCTGAAAAAAGTGGTGAGATAAAGGTGGTGCGTGTTTATGATGAAACGGAGAATGTAAAAAAACTGCTTGACGGTTCTATCGATCTCGCGCCTTTGTACATCACCAGTTTCAATTATGTACTGAAAACTCAAGGTTTAGGCGATAAAAGGTCGGAGTTTAGTTATCATCCCAAGCCTTTGTTTACAAACTCAGTGCACTTGTTAATGCCAAAATCTAACCCTCAAAGCCAATCCAATATGGCGCTATTTAACCAAGGCCTTAAGGTGATTAAATCAAATGGTGCGATGCAGTCTATCCTTAATGATCATCTCAACTATCGCTAATCAATACCATTCAAATTTCTAAGTATTTGATTTTCGATATTCTTCGTTTTTGCTCGTTTATGCCATTCTCTAAAAGTCTAAGCGATAATGCCGTTTGAGAAACCCTATTAAATTACAACAGAGTCATTAGCTTTAGTTTATTAGTCGATAATCCTATTGACCAATTCAATCATTTCAAAGGAACAACGCCCGATACCATCAACTCTCTAGCTTTATCGTGTCAACTTTGTTTACCCATACTCAATTGTTAAAGAAGAGTATCAAAAGTAGAGTTAATTAACAAAATAGAGAACATAAATGAAACAAAATGTGCTCGAACGCTCATTAATGGCCTAGGAACGTTTCATCTGTTAGTCAGGTATGCAGAATACAATTCGCAATTATAACAAAACCAATCATACCCAATAATGTAAACAAGGACTCTTACTATGATGACAAGAAAACCCACCTTACTCGGTGAATGTATTGCCGAGTTCATAGGGACTGGATTACTGATTTTCTTTGGTGTTGGCTGTGTCGCCGCCCTAGTGTTAACAGGGGCTCAGTTTGGCCAGTGGGAAATTAGTGTGGTATGGGGCTTTGGGGTAGCAATTGCCATTTATTGTACTGCTGGTGTATCGGGAGCGCATATTAATCCTGCTGTCACTATTGCATTGGCAGCGTTTCATGGTTTTGATAAAACTAAGGTTGTGCCTTACATTGTCGCTCAAATGTTAGGGGCATTTTGTAGTGCTGCATTAGTGTATAGCTTGTACAGCAATTTATTTATCGATTACGAAATAACCCATGGTTTTGTGCGATCTAGTCAAGAAGCTCTTGCAACAGCAGGTATTTTCTCAACTTATTCTCATGCGTCTTTGTCATTTTCTGGGGCGTTGGCGGTCGAGTTTGTGATAACGGCCGTGCTTATGTTTGCGATTTTGGCGCTGGGTGATGAGAATAACGGTGCGGCTCGAGGCCCTATGAACCCGCTGTTGATTGGTGTGTTGATCGCAGTCATTGGTAGCTCGCTAGGCCCGCTAACTGGGTTTGCAATGAACCCTGCGCGTGACTTCGGACCAAAACTTTTTGCCTACATAGCGGGTTGGGACTTTGCGCTAACAGGTGCTAAAGACATTCCTTATTTTATTGTTCCTATTCTTGGTCCTATTGCGGGCGCATGTTTTGGCGCTTGGGCTTACCCTAGGGTGATAGCGCAATATCTACCGAATACGGGCACTGGCTGCACGATTCCTAATCAGTGTGATGACGCGGAAGAGAGTCAAGAGGCTCACGTTTAATACTAAAATTATTGCTATAAATATTGAATTAAAAGGAAACTATTATGACGGAGCCAAAGTATATTGTCGCGCTCGATCAAGGCACAACCAGTTCCCGCGCAGTTGTACTCGACCATGATGCCAACATTGTCAGTGTGTCTCAGCGAGAGTTTACGCAAATTTATCCTCAGGCTGGCTGGGTTGAGCATGATCCTATGGAAATCTATGCCACACAAAGCTCGGTATTGGTGGAAGCTTTGGGCAAATCGGGCATCCGTAGTGATGAAGTGGCGGGTATTGGTATTACTAACCAACGTGAGACCACTATCGTCTGGAATAAAGACACAGGAAAGCCCGTTTATAATGCGATTGTTTGGCAGTGCCGCCGCACAGCAGCCATTTGTGAAGAGTTGAAAAGTCGAGGTCTGGAAGAGTACGTCCAAGAGAATACAGGCTTGGTACTCGACCCATATTTCTCAGGCACAAAAATTAAGTGGATTCTTGATAATGTAGAAGGTGCGCGCGAAGACGCTAACGCAGGAAAATTGTTATTCGGCACCGTTGATACTTGGTTACTGTGGAAAATGACTCAGGGCCGAGTGCATGTGACCGACTATACCAATGCCTCCAGAACCATGTTGTTTAACATCAACACACTTCAATGGGATGAAAAACTGCTCCAAGAGATGGATATTCCTTTGTCCATGATGCCAGAAGTGAAGAAGTCGTCAGAAGTTTACGGGCAAACGAATATTGGTGGTAAAGGGGGGACGAGAATCCCGATTGCCGGTATCGCCGGAGATCAGCAAGCGGCTCTTTATGGTCAAATGTGTGTTAATGCAGGGCAGGCGAAAAATACGTACGGAACAGGCTGCTTTTTGCTGATGAACACGGGCCAAGAAAAAGTGACGTCGAAGAATGGCCTGCTAACCACATTGGCATGTGGTCCATCTGGTGAACCTGCTTACGCTCTTGAAGGTGCGGTATTTATGGGTGGCGCCTCTATTCAGTGGCTACGAGATGAAATGAAGCTTCTGGCCGATGCAAAGGATTCAGAGTACTTTGCCACTAAGGTCGACTCATCCAATGGTGTCTATGTGGTTCCAGCATTTACTGGCCTTGGCGCGCCATACTGGGACGCCTATGCAAGAGGGACCATTGTTGGCTTAACCCGCGGCGTTAACTCCAACCATATTATACGGGCAACGTTGGAAGGGATTGCGTACCAGACTCGTGATGTATTGGATGCCATGCAAGCGGACTCTGGGATAAAGCTTGAAGCACTTCGAGTGGATGGCGGCGCAGTTGCAAACAATTTTTTGATGCAGTTCCAATCTGATGTATTAGATACGCAAGTACTTCGCCCTCAAGTGACAGAGGTTACTGCTCTGGGAGCGGCTTATCTTGCTGGGTTGGCGGTAGGGTTCTGGCAAAGCCTTGATGAAGTTGCAGGTAAAGCCACCATAGATAAGACCTTTGTTCCTCATCATGATGAAGAAAAACGCAGCCGTCGTTATAAGGGATGGAAGCGCGCAGTAAAATGCGCTCAAGTTTGGGCACAAATGCATGACGAAGACGAGTAAATAACTCAGGGATGCTACAAAAATGCCCGCTTGAATTAAGCGGGCACACTTCAAGAAAAAACTGGGGTTATTTCTTTTTACCTTGTACCACTTGTTTATCTTCTTCAGTCAGTTCACGAATACGTCGGCTGATATCACGGCGCTCTTTGGAGATCTCCGCGCTTTTTATTATATGGTCGTCTACACGATCTTCGTAATCTGCTTTCATATTTTTGATGATGGCTACGATTTCATCAGGCGTCATGTCTGGTTTGATATAGTCCATCAAGTTATCCAGAAGATCGACTCTTTTACGGTTATCGCGAACTTTTTTTTCATTGTCGAGCAGTTCACGCTTCAGTTTATTCTTTCTGCGTGCTTGAGCTACGATTTCAAATACTCCACTCATAAGTGTTTTTCCTGCTTTTACTTACCTTAAAACTACAGAGATTAAACCACAACATTTCTGTCGATAACAGGTTTAAGATCAACAACTCTCTAATGATGACTAGTTTATCACCAAAAAGCCAATCCCGTCGTTGAGTGCAGGCAGCAGTCGGGATATTATTTCTTTATTAATAGAATAGAAAGATAAGGTTATGCGAGCGTCTGACATTGTAATTCCAAAGGTTGAAAAGGCAGAGTTATCTCAGCAGTCGAGCAAAATTGTTGAGGCTTATCGTAAAGAATGTCGCAGTCAAGAATTGACAGAAGTTGAATTAAATCGTAGAAAAATCATTATGATTGACGAGTATGGTAATATAAAAAAGCCATCGATTCTTTCTGAGCACTAAGCTAGAAAGGTATGACTTAAGGAAACGATAATGAATATAGAATTAAGCGATATTGAAGCGCGTGTCATTGGCTGCTTGATAGAAAAGGAAGTCACCACTCCAGATTATTACCCTTTGACCCTAAATAGCCTTACCAGTGCTTGTAATCAGAAGAGTAATCGTGAACCTGTTATGGCATTGTCTGAAACCGATGTTCAACAAGCAGTAGATGGATTAATTGCTCGAAGATTAGTAAGTGACGAGAGTGGATTTAATAGTCGAGCAAGTAAGTTTCAGCATCGCTTCTGCAATACAGAATTTGGCGATTTAAAGTTAACATCTCAGCAAAAAGCCATCGTCTGCTGTTTACTGCTTCGCGGCGCGCAAACTCCGGGTGAACTTAGAACTCGTACTAATCGCCTAGCAGATTTTTCAGATGTTAAAGAAGTAGAATCAATTCTCGAAAATATGGCTTCTGGTGATGAGTCGCCCTTAGTCGTAAAGTTGCCAAGAGAGGCAGGTAAACGAGAATCCCGTTATATGCATCTATTTAGCGGTGAGGTCGATGTTGACGCTATTGCTGCATTTTCTCCCGCTGTAAATATCAGCTCTGATAGTAAAAGAATCGAATTGCTTGAGATTGAGGTGGCTGAATTGAAAGCTCAGATTGAAGTACTTCGTCTGCAAGTAGAAAGCCTTGTTTCTTAAATGACATCTAAACAGGCAAAGAGATCGAGTCCGATATGGTATGTCTACTTGATTCGGACTCGTTTCAACTCCCTTTATTGCGGTATAACAACGGATGTATCACGCCGGTATTTGCAACACTGCCAAGGCTCAGGTGCCAAATCTCTTAAAGGTAAAGGCCCACTAACGCTCGAATGGTTTGAAGCAGTTGGGAAAAGCCGCTCCACGGCCTCTAAATATGAATACCGCATCAAAAAATTGTCCAAAGCACTAAAAGAAAAGCTGATACAGAAAGCGGTTGTTTTAGATGAGCTTATCGACATTGAGGAAACTTGAGTCAATTGGATCATTTTAACGCCTGATAGTTATGATTCTCTGTAAGCTGCGAGGTAATATTAAACCTTCCCCACAAAAATCACTTTGTAACACATTGTTTCTTTGTATGACCGTCAAATGAACAAATTTTGTATTAACCTTAAATTTGTAACTCTAATAAGGTTGGTATGGATATGAAACTGTTAATAAAAGCCACGATAATGTGGTCGGTAGCATGGATGGCTATAGTGGTGAATGCAGCAACCGTAGTCCCAGATGGGCGAGGTAACGGGATGGGGAATACGGGTGTAACGTCGGCTGACTACCTTTTGGCTCCTTTTTACAACCCTGCACTGGTTGCGCTTCACAGAGACTCAGACAAGTTTGGTGTTTTGTTTCCTGGTGTCGGTATAAGGCTAAGAGATACAGATGAGACTCTTGATACTGTTGATAAACTGCAAGATGAGATTAAAGCGTTCAAAGCTAACCCCTCAGATACTAGTGCAGAGGCGAGGCTGAATAGTTATTTAGACCAACTATCCGATGATAAACCACTTGGAGTAAATGGAGGCGCGGTTGCTGCCATAGCACTTCCTGTTGATGTCCTATCTACAAATATATTCACCCGTGGTTACGCTGAAATAATCGCCAAGAGTGACATTTCTAGTTCAGCAGACACTCAAACTCGTTATGAAAACTCAAGTGTTGATGTGATTGCCTTTGGTTACGGTGAGTTTGGTGTGGCTATTGCGAAACGAGTGAATTTCCTAGGGCAAGATGTTTCCGTTGGTATCTCTCCAAAGTTTCAAACCATGAGAACTTACAAGCAAGCAATCACGGTTGAAGATTTTGATATCAGTGATTATGACAAAAGTGAAACCAAAAAGAATGCATTTAACGTAGATCTAGGAGCTGTATGGTTATACGAACAGTTTCGAGCAGGCGTTGCGGTTAAAGATCTCTTCTCTCAAGAGCTCAATACGTTAAATATCGGTGGTGTCAGTCAATATAAATTAAATACCCAGATTACGGTATCAGGGAGTTATGCACTTGAATATTTTACGGCTTCCACAGATTTTGATTTAACCAAACAAAAAAGGTTTACGGATCAAAATGATGATACGCAATTTTTACGCTTTGGTGTGGAAGGAAATGCGATGGGTTGGGCGCAGTTGAGGCTTGGGTATGAAATTGACCTAGAAGATACGCTCGATAATTCCTTCACATTCGGTGTTGGTATAAGCCCTGCTGATTTGGTGAGTTTTGACTTAGCGGCTAGTTATGCCGGTGACAACCAATATGGACTATCCGGAAATTTAGCATTTACTTTTTAGACTCTTGTTTTGAACTTTAAATGGCTATGAATGCAAAGTTTGTATCTACTGGTTTTTAAATTTATCTAGGATACAACTTTGCTTAAAACAAAAACTTTCAAACATTTGATAATTCGGCTCGAAAGGTGGGCGAACCCTATGTAATATGTGCAGCAATATAAATATCTTTATTAAAAGGTTAAATCATGTTCAAGCTAGCGCTCATAACACTCGCCATAGTGGTCCCTGTAGTGACGTGTGCACATACGACCCAAGTGCTAAATGGGTATTGGCAATATGAGGAATATTTAGAAGCCAACCCAGAACAGAAAGGGCTAAGCCAAGAGTTAACGGAAGCTGTAAGAAATGCTCCAATCCCAATCTCAACCAAACAAACTACGCCTCTATCCATCTCGGTTGTCTATCCCGGACAGCAAGTCTCAGATTACTGGGTTAGAAACATTAAATCTTTTGAGGCCCGGCTTAAAGAGTTGGGTGTTAAATATGAGATTAAACAGGTGTTTACTCGCCCCAACTTAGACGTAAGACAGCAAAGCCTATCGCTGCTAGAAGCAGTGCAGAATAAAGCGGATTATTTAATTTTTACCTTGGACACTACCCGACACCGAAAATTTATTGAAAATGTACTCAGCTCCACTGATACCAAGCTTGTTTTACAAAATATCACTACGCCAGTTAGAGCATGGGGAGACCAAAAACCCTTTATGTATGTTGGCTTTGACCATGTTAAAGGCATGCGTCTACTCAAGAACTATTATAAAGAAAACGTGCCAGCTGGAAGTCGTTATTCAGTGTTATATTTTTCTGAAGGCTATGTCAGTGATGCTCGTGGAGATACTTTTATTGAAGAAATGAGTCACCACGATTCTTATCAACTGTCATCATCTTTCTATACGACTGCGACACAAGAGTCTGGCTATAATGCTGCTATTAAGGCTGTGGAGAAAGACCCCGAGATTTCCTTTATTTACGCATGTTCTACAGATGTAGCACTGGGCGCTGCTCAAGCCCTGAAAAAATTGAATAGGAATGACATTCTTATTAACGGTTGGGGGGGAGGCAGTGCTGAATTAGAGGCATTGAGTAAAGGGGACTTGGCGGTCACTGCGATGCGCATGAATGATGATACTGGTGTTGCTTTGGCTGAAGCGATTAAATGGGACATTGAAGGCAAAGATGTGCCAGATGTTTATTCTGGAGACTTTGAATTGGTAACGAGAACTGATATGCAAACCAAAATTGACAAATTAAAGCAGAGAGCTTTTAGGTATTCGGATCAATAATGTCATTTTTAGCTCGGCGAAGGACTAAAAAGCGTCTTGCCACTTTATTAACGCGTTCGATTTTTCTTACTATAGCGGTTTTATCCTTGGTGGTCGTATTACAGAATTACCAAGTAAATCGACAAGTCGTCTCACAAGAAGTAGCTCGCTCTAAGCTTCAAACCCAGAGTTTGGTTCAGCAGATTTTAAATTTTAGGCTCGAAGCCCTTGAAATACAGCAAGATAGTTACAGTCGTAATGGCTCACTTGTCGATGCCTTTATCGCAAAGGATACTAATCGACTCGCTCGATTTTTTAATGGTATTGATCAAGCGACTCCAGAGTTAGCGCCTGATTTTCGTTTTGTTACAGAGCAATCTCAAATAGTTTGGGATGATTCCAATTATCAGTTTTATGGCCTTTCAACGGAGCAGCTATCGCACATAAGCCAAGATATGACGACAGGGGGTAGCTGGCATTTATCTCAAACCCCTTCTTTACTGGGTACCCGTTATCTTATGGTACGTCGTGTTCCTATTATCAATATGGCGTCTGGAGAAGTACTGGGTTACTTACATATTGCGGTCGTACTAAACAACAACTTTTCTCTTATGAGTGCGGTGTTGAGAGGCAGTAATGCTGATCAAGTATTGCTTGCTGTCGGATCAGAAGTTATCGCATCAAGCACGAAAGATATCGATTTAAGTCATATCGAATGGTTGGAAGAGTCAGCAGTGGATTTTACTGCAAGTCAATATATGGTTTCGAAAACAGATTTGACCATCAGTGACGTTCCAACGTTTTTGTCTATCTATACCATTCAGGATAACAAACCCATTGTTATTATGGTGCGCAGCCACTATATGTGGGTTGCAGTGGCTGTTGTACTCCTTTTCTTGATCGCGGTATATGGCCGTTTATGGCTTGGTAAGCGAGTCTCAAAAGAACTGGTGAAGCTGATGAAATATACAGAAAGTTCGGTCGAAACGAAAGGAATGACTCGATTTCTTGGCTCACACATAGAAGAGTTTGACCAAATCGGTTCCTCTTTTGAGCTATCTTTCCAACGATTTCATGAGCAAGAGAAACAATTTGCGGACTTATTTAACTTCTCGCTATCGCCAATGACGTTATGGAATGCGCAAGGACAGTTATTAAGAAGTAATCCAGCCGCTGAAAGAAGCTTTTTGGTCAATAATGAGTCAGAGAATGGCGACTACCATTTACTCATTGAAAAGCTTGGCCCTCACATACGCTTATGTGCAAAAGGTGCGGCATTAAAAGGCATTAACATATCAATAAGAGACAAAACATATCGTTGGAACCTGTCACCTATATTTATAGATAAGGGAGTAAATAATGTTTTGGCTCAAGGGCAAGATGTGACAAGCTTTGTTGAAGCAGAGGTCCAAAGTCTTGCTGCAAGGAGAGAGGCAGAAGAGACGGCAAAAGCAAGATCTGAATTTTTGGCAAAGATGAGTCATGAACTGAGAACTCCCTTGAACGGTATTTTAGGCGTTTCACAGTTACTAAAAGGAAAGTTATCAGATACTCAAGATGTTGAGCACCTCGATGTACTGTGTAATAGTGGTGAACACTTATTGGCAGTACTCAATGATATTTTAGACTTTTCAAAAATAGAGCAAGGTAAGTTTCAAATCCAGTCTGTCGATTTCCGACTTGTGGAATTGGTCAGTGCCGTAGAAAAAATATACACACCTTTGTGTGAAGAAAAGGGTGTTAGTTTTGAAGTCGTTACTAATCTTAGCGATGAGACTTTTGCCTATAGTGATCAGGTAAGGCTTAATCAGATTTTATTCAACCTTGTGAGTAATGCTATCAAATTTACACACAGGGGGAGTGTAACAGTATCAATAATGTGTCGTAAGCAACCGACAGGGTACTATTTGAATGTCGGTGTAAAAGACACAGGAATTGGTATAGAACAAGAGCGGATAACCCATATTTTTGAACCGTTTGTACAAGCTGAATCGACCACCACAAGAGAATATGGAGGGAGTGGCCTCGGGCTTGCTATTGTCCATAGCCTAGTGGAAATGTTGAACGGTGAAATAGAAATAGAGAGTACTATCGGCAGAGGTACGTATTTACAGCTATCCATACCTATTGAACTCGTTGAATCTGCAGAGCAAGTGGAAACCAATACGTTAGTTGAACCAGCGAGTTTATTTGAGCGACCGCTAAACGTACTTTTGGTCGAAGATAATCATACTAATGCGTTCATTGCTAAGGCTTTTTGTGAAAAGTATGGCATGGATGTAATATGGGTCCAAGATGGTTATAACGCGATCGAAAAGCTCAAACAACAGAACGACATTGACCTAATTCTTATGGATAATCAATTGCCCAATTTAGGTGGGATTGAAACGACTAAAATAATTCGTGAAGATATGATGTTGGATACGCCAATCTTTGCTTGTACTGCTGATGGTATGCAAGATACCAAGCGTGCCTTTCTAAATGCAGGGGCTGATTATGTCATCATTAAACCAATCAAAGAACTCGCATTGAATCAAGCGTTTATTCATTACAAAGAAAATCACTTAAGTAATAATAAAGACTTTTAATAAATGGATAGTTGATGCATAAGCCCAATAAAATACTATTGGGCTTATGCTCTGTATTCAAGCACAGTATTTATTTTTCTCGTACTCGTGGCTTTCTAGGTAATTAGAGATGGCAAGATAACATTCATCATCACACAGCAAATGCAGTTTACTGCGGCGCTTAAGAACATCGTCAACGCCCACTGCGAACTCGTGTTTAACGAGATAATCAATTTCTTTTTGATAGATACCTGGCGCAAACATTATTCCTAAATCTTGTTTGGTTTTGACGCCACTTAGCAATCGATTCACTCGGCTGCCATAAGACTGAATCCAACGTGAACGTGTATCAGCGTCAACAAATGGAATATTAGCAGCGAGTTGGGATTGCATGGCTGGCCATGAGAAGTTCTCCCCTCCGGGTAAAGGAGTGTCTTTCGTCCATGGTTTGTTAAGGTCAAAATATGGAGATAATTGCTGTATTGCTGATTCAGCTAGCTTTCTATATGTTGTTAGCTTACCACCAAAAATTGACAATAGTGGCGCTTGGTTTTCTTTGTGATCTAAAGAAAGCGTGTAATCACGAGTAATCGCTTGAGGTGAATCCGACTCGTCATCGCAAAGTGGACGAACACCACTAAAGTCACAAACAATGTCATCCAATGTTAATTGTTTACGGAAGTGGCTGTTGGTGACCTTGAGCAAATACTGTTTTTCATCATCGCTTATCGATACGTTTCTGGGATCTCCGTGGTACTCAACGTCAGTGGTTCCTATGATTGAAAACCGACCCAAATAGGGAATCACAAAAACGATACGGTGATCTTCATTTTGCATAATGTACGCCTGTTCTTCATCGTGAACTTTGGGTACGATAATGTGCGATCCTTTTATTAACCGAATACCATAAGGTGAGTTTAACTCAGCATTTTCAGTGAGGAAGTCTTTCACCCATGGTCCGGTAGCATTAACTAAGGCTTTAGACCTTCTAATAAATGTTTGCCCTGAACGAAGATCATGTATCTCTACATGCCAAACACCGTTCTCCCGTTTTGCTTTGGTCACTTGGCAATAATTACTTACTTCAGCTCCCAGCTCACGAGCTTGTATAATGTTAAGCACCACAAGCCTTGCATCATCAACCCAGCAGTCTGAGTATTCGAATCCAATACTCAGTTCAGGCTGCATAACGTTTTGGTTATCGAGCGCAATCTTTTTACTCCCTGGTAGAGATGTACGCTTTCCCAGGTGATCATAGAGGAAAAGGCCTGCACGAATCATCCAAGCGGGGCGTAAAAAAGGGCGATGGGGTAATCTAAATCTCATAGGGAAAGCGATATGTGGCGCTTTTGCTAGTAGAACTTCTCGTTCTGCTAAGGATTCGCTGACTAGACGAAACTCATAGTGTTCTAGATATCTCAAGCCTCCATGTATTAGTTTTGAGCTTGCAGAGGAGGTGGCTCCAGCAAAGTCTTGGGCTTCATACAGTCCTACTTTGAGGCCTCGCCCTGCGGCATCGACCGCTATCCCAGCGCCATTTATTCCTCCACCTACAACAATGATATCCAGTAGTTCTTGTTCTTTTTGGTCACTTAAGCAACTATTAATCATAAAACCGCCATAGTAAAATGTTCGTTCGAGCGTTTGGTTTTCGTTATATAACCATATTGTAGCTTTTTATGTTAGTCTTTGTCTGACTAAACCCGATCAGGATCATCAAATTAATGATGATTCGAAAATAAAACGAACGTTAAATGTTGTTATGTGATAAAAATGGGATGAGAAATTAGTAGTGTGAACTATTTCTTATGAGTGACGTTTGATACTAGCCTTAAACTGTTAGCCAATAATATTAGTCGTTCAATAAATTGGTTTTTTCTTATGTCGGGGAGGGGAAAATAGTTTTAGACTATCACCACCATGCGCCAATTTTGTATTGGCGCATGATGAGCTGGTGGAGAAGAGAGCGTTTACCTTGCTAGTTTTTGGTGTGCTTTCGAGAAGTGACCAGCACAAAATGCTCCAACAATGGATAGTTCGCCAGCTAAGCAGAGGCCAGCAGTGACTTCGGCGAGCGCTTTTGATTTTCCAGTGCCATATAATCCCATGATTTCTAGACATGCTCTTTGGCTGGGTAGATGTGTGCCACCACCTACAGTGCCGACCATGATGTTGGGTAAAGTAACACAAGCATATAGACCGCCATCCATATTAATTTCCATACGCGTGATGCCAATCGCGGACTCAGCTACGCAGGCTATATCCTGGCCACATGCAGTATAGAGAGCGGCAAGTGCATTTGCATAGTGAGCATTAACGCCAATTCCGCCACTAAGTGAGGCGCCTGTTGTCGTCATTTGACCAAACTTAACCATTTTTTCTGGTGTGGTATGTAGATACTTCTCTACTAGATCTTTAGATAGGTTTATTTCAGCAGAAACCTTTTTACCCCTGACATGCTTTAATGTGCAAGTGTTGGGCTTTTTATCACCCGATAAGTTTCCATCAAGAAAAGCTTCTTGAGCTTTGATTGGTGAATGTGCACATATATAGTTAAACACCTCATTGGTTGCTATCGTAACCATGTTCTGCCCTGAAGCATCACCGGTATGAAACTCAAAGATAAGGTATACTCGGTTACCCTCTATATTTACACTGACATCATTCAACTGACCATGTGCAGTTGTCGATTCAGCAATCTTCTTACATTGTTCATACTGCGTTACCACCCAAGCTACAAATTGTCCTGCCTGAGCCAGGCTATGAAATTCAAACACTGGTGTTCGTGTCACGCCTTCGTTGAGCAATATCGCACTCGCACCACCGCCAGATGTAATGAGTTGGGCTCCACGATTGTATGATGCAACTAATGCTGCTTCAGTGGTGGCAAGTGGGATCAAGAAATCGCCATGAGCATGCAGGCCATTAATGCGAAGTGGGCCTGCGACTCCGACAGGAACTTTTACTGTGCCGATAAAGTGTTCAATGTTTTTGTTATACGTATCAGACAGACTTCTTGTGGTCGGGTCGAGTAAGTGCTGTTGTTCTGTCATGTCAGATAAAACGTTCCACCGCTTATCTAAGTTTTTTGCGGAGATATATGGACTTTGCGTCAGCGACTGCTCAATTGGGGCTGAGCTAGGCAAAAGCCTACTCTCTAGAGTAGCTGAACATAATTCTGTATTGAAGTTTGACGTTCTGTCATGACTAGACAAGTTGAGTTTGGGCATGGTGATGAAAAAAATAGTGTTGTCGAGCGATTCTAGCGTCTGTTACGAGGAAGACAACATTTATTCTTTAATGAGAAGTAAATTTAACCTAAACATGAATATCAAGCAATGTACCGATCATTTCTTGGTCTCTCTGTAATACATTGGTACCAATACGGCTATACTGCTCTGCTTGAGTGAGCTTGACCATAGGTTCTATCTGTGAGGTTTCAGGCGGCTTGAATTCCACCTCATTGAACTGGTAGGAGTTATCTTTTTCGATAGGGTTGGTCGCTTTGAGTTGGTATATTTCGCGCGCAGCTTCCTCTGCCATTTTAGATGACTGCTCGATTAGCTGATAGCCGGGTTGGACTGCAGATACTGCCATAATCACCCCCTATACCTAGTTAAAGCGTAATGTGGATTTGCTTTTTTAGCAAGTTATGCTAGCGAAATAAGCTCGCTATAAGTCGTTGCTCTTCATCAGTTAGTAGAGCGTTTTTAGGCTCTGATAAGGTTTGAGATATCTCAGTTTTTAGTGTTCTTAGCTGACAGGGTGTCATATTTTTAATTTGTTTTTTAAGAACTTCAAACTGCTTTGAATTCATGTTGGGTTGCCTCCGAATCAAATCAATTTTCTCATTCGAATAGCAAGAGATGTCTCCTTTCATCGTCTCACCTTGTTACAAGATTTAAGATCCCATCTTATGCAGAATTGCTGCATTTATGTCCGGAAAATGTCAGATGGACTTTATATCTTTGTGAATTATGCCATATAAACAAATGATAAAGATAACTTAATTGTCATTAAAGTGACTCAGTTTTTTGCACGAATTACGAATTTTTTAGCTAAAGAGTGCAGCTCAGGAAGCATTCGGTATATGAGGTAGAGTTGTTCTAATACCATTTTCACTTCGCTGTTATCTTGCTCTCTCCATTCTTCTAGTCGACTTTTCAGATCAAGATCAATAATATTACTTTGTGAATCATAGTGTTCAGAACCATCGAGCAACTTAGTCAATATTTCCAAGTGATGATGGATGACTTTGTGTGCGTCTAAAATCAGTTTGTGGGTCCCCGCTTCACTAATGCGTGTTCTATGGGCACCAAGAGCAGAGGAGTAACTCAATAAAGCGTGACTTAGTGTCAAGAAACGGAAGCTTTCGTCTGTGGCTGTCCGGTATCGTCCTGGTTCTATCAGCATTGAACTTATGGCATTGTTTAGCTTTGCATCGTGGTTGTGAGCCTTACGCCTTGCTATTCGGTAAGGCAAACTATCTTTCTTTCCGATTCGATATTGACCTATGATTTGTGCAAGGTACTCTTGGTTGGCTTGAATGGCTTCAGCCATTACTTTATGCAGTCGTTTTGATTGCCAATCTGGTAAGATGAAAGTGACTGATAATACCGCCAGCGCGCATCCAATAAGGGTATCAGTTAATCTTGGAATAACTATCGCGTAGCCGTCGCCGCGCTGATGAAAGCAGAATAGAACTAAAATTGTGATAAAGCCTGTCGCATATCCATAGTTCGCAAGTCGCAGCATAAAAAAAGCGACGCCTGAGACCACAATCAGCAGTAATTGACTTTCCTGTGAAGGGAACAGAATAAGTAAAGGCACACCTACTAATAGACCAAGTATGGTACCAGCCACTCTAGCAACCAGTTTATTACGAGTCGCACTATAGTTGGGTTGGCAGACAAATAATGTTGTCATCAGTATCCAATAACCTTGTTCAACATGTGTCAGCTGAACTAGACAATATCCCACCGTTAATGCCAAAGACATCCTCACTGCATGGCGAAATAGCATCGAATCGAGTGAAAAATGTGATATGACTCGTTGCCAGCCCTCTTTAAGGCTATGAGCCTCCGTGTCATCAAGTTCGGCTGTGTCGAGTATACCTGCGTTTGAAGTACAAATATTACTGAGTTGCTTTTCAACGGTGGCAAGATTATTAAAGAGATAGTTAAGCTGGTTAATCAATGACTTCTTATCACTCTTTATTTTTGTTTTTAGGTGTTCCAGTGAGCAAACTAATTCATCGAGCGCAAGTAACGACTGGCCAGTATGAACATATTCCTTACCTAGCTGGATTGACTTCGCTACTTGTTTACATGCCTGTGCTTGCGTTTCGAGTAGGTGCTTGAATCTAAAGAGTATGTCTGAACGACCAAACTGCTGACATAGCTCTTGATAGCGATAGTGGCTTGAACTGATGCGTTCATGGATGTCTTGAGCAAGGAAGTAAATGTTGAGATATTCATCACGAGACGATTGAACATAGCCCCGTTTAGACCGGTTTAATAAGGTTGTTTTACATTGGTTCAAAGCAGTCACTGTTGCTGCGTTGAGTGCCGCTTGTTTTATTCTATAGGGTTGGGGATCTAGACCAGTAACAGGGTGAAAGAGTTGGCTCCGCGACACTAAGTACTTCGAGAGGTGAATAAATACGTTAGCTAAACTTTGTTGAACAGGTTGGTGGGGCCATAGTGCTGACCAAGTTATCGATAATATGAAATACCAAATAGAGCCTGAAAGCAGCCAGATAGGTTGTTGCCAGATATTAGAGCTTTGCTCAGCACCCAACATGGTGTATACCGCGACGAGTAGTGAACCAAACGCGATACTTGCGTAGCTCGCACTGATTGCGCCAAGCATTATGAATCCGAAAGTAGAAATACATAGCCCTATCGCAAACAAAATAGGCGTGGAAAAGAGCAGTTCGATAGAAAATGACGCAATGGCGAAGCAAACTAACGTAATAAACGTAGCTTTGATGCGACCTAAGACACTATCATCCGTTTCTGATAATGCGGCTGCGATAACACCTAATATTAATGGAATAACAGAATTATCGATGGAATAAAACCAGCTGACGCCAACTACACCGACTAAAGCGACCAGAATCAGTAGGCCGTAATTGATGGTTTTGTTTGCCCAATAGAGGTGAAGTTGACTTAAAAGTTGCACAGTGATTGCTTTTCGTTCTTATTAATGATCATGTTAAATAATAATACATGTTAAATTTATGATGTAGATAAAGAAAAATGTTTATTTTCGAGAAATTAACTCGACGTGGATAGTTATCTATTGACAAGATCTTTTCATTGTATGCACTGGTTACGTTATTATGTGGATAATTAGGCCTGAGGAAATGTAAACATGCAGCTAACTGCAACCAAGACTGCACAATATTTGATACAAAATGAATATAACCGGGTTTCTCTAGAATCTGATGTCATCATACTCAGCTCCAAATGGTTTGAAGAACATATCCCGTTTAGTGTATGGAATGGTGAAGTTAAGCTAAAACGAGGCTTAATTTGGGGTGGTTTACAGTTTTTTTCTCACCCTAAAGACGGCAGTAGGCAGTCATGGTTAATTGAAGGCCTTTCATGGCAGAGCTGCTGTCAGTTTGCTCGCCTAGCGGTTGACTGCTATCAAAAATGGCATAACAAACAATGCCAACAGCTTTATGCACTTCTTCCCCAATGGGAAATGGCCTTACAGGGGCTAGAGCGTCAACCTGCGTACCTAACTCATTCTACCGTTGATTACCAACTAGCGAAGATTTTCGACGATCTAAAAACGGCTCAAATGACGCTGGAAGATGCCGTTTTGATGGCACCCCAGAAGATGGCCAATCTAGTGGCTTGGGTGACAGACACCGAAAATGTTATGCAATTACGAAACCAAAGGTGGATGGAAATCGAGCTGGAAAACTGGAAAGTGCTTTTTTCTCAAATAGAGTCGTCTCCACTGAATTTGTCTCAGCAACAAGCGGTTTTACTAAATGATGACACCAATTTAGTGCTTGCAGGAGCTGGCTCAGGCAAAACCAGTGTTCTAACCGCACGTGTCGCATACCTTCTTCAAAGCCACCTTGCCCAATCGGAAGAGATTCTTATGTTGGCATTCGGGCGCGATGCTGCATATGAAATGCGTCAGAGGCTAGAAAATAAAATCGGTTTGAGTGCTGATGAAGTGAAAGTTAATACATTTCACCAGCTTGCACTCGCTATTTTAAATGATGTTGAAGGCTCCTCAGTCACCATCTCTCCTATTGCCACTGACGATAACTTAAAAAATGCATGGTGTATGGCGTGGTTAAAAAATCATTGGGCTTCATCAACCGCATTCAAACGTTGGCAAAAGCACCTCAAAAAATGGCCAATTGCTTACATAACTGGAGACGATGAGTTAGCAAGTCATGCTGAAAATCCGAAGTTAATTAATTGGTTAGCAAAGCAGCTCGAACAACTGTCTGCATTAGGGTCTACCAAGAAAGATATCCAAGAGAAGTTAGTGACGTTTGATGACTATACACGTCTTAACAGTGAACTTGCCTTAGTTTGGCCTTGCTACCAAGCTTGGATGGCGAGGCTTAGTGAAGATGGGAATGTTGACTTCAATATCATGATTAGCAAAGCGACAGAATATGTTGAAAAAGGGAAATACAAGCCGTCATGGAAATATATCATGATTGACGAGTACCAAGATATTTCACCAAAACGCTTACAGTTAGTGGAAGCTTTATGCAATCAAAAAGGATCGCCCAATTGTGTATTGTTTGCTGTCGGTGATGATTGGCAATCGATTTATCAATTCGCGGGTGCGGATGTAGATTTAACGACAGGGTTCGCTAAACGTTTTCGTTATTCAACGATACATAAGCTTGATACAACTTATCGCTTCAATAACCAGATTGGTGAAGTGGCCAACCAGTTTATTCAGCGTAATCCTAATCAGTTGATAAAAACATTAAAAAGCTATAAACAGAAAAAATCTAAGTCTGTAACCTTGTCAGAGAGTAGTTCGGTAGAAAAGATTCTCGAAGAGTTAAACCGTAAAGCGAACAGCACTCAAAGCGTGTTGCTGCTCGCCAGAAATCATTATCACAAGCCTGAGCTTTTACCACAGTGGCAAAAACAGTTTGCTTTATTGTCGATCGACTTTATGACGTGTCACGCTAGCAAGGGACGTGAAGCTGACTATGTTATTATTTTATGTGTCGATGAAGGCCAGTTTCCTGCCAGAGTTAAGAGTTTACACATTGATGGTGCTTTGACCCAATCTACGGACCCTTACCCTTACCCTTATGCGGAGGAGCGCCGCTTATTTTACGTTGCTCTTACACGAGCCAAAAAGCATGTCTGGGTGACGTATTCAGGCTCTGGATCCTGCTTTATTCATGAACTTAAAGACCAAGACTATCCAGTTAATGTTAAAAAGCGCGGTGTGTAACACGATGAAAGAAGAATTATGTATTGTCTTAACGACAACAGATTGTCAGAAAACGGTGCAAACAATCATAGAAACAGCATTACAGCGGGAGTTGGCTGCTTGTATCCAAACTTTGCCCATTCAAAGCAGTTATAAATGGGAAGGTAAGCTACACCAAGATAGTGAAACTTTACTTATTTTTAAAACGAAAAAGGTCTGTTACAAGAAACTAGAAGACCTGATTAGTTCGCTCCACAATTATGAGGTACCGGAAGTGATTCAACTGTCAATCACTGAGGGATTCAACCCCTACCTGACATGGTTGAAGGAGTCGACACGTTGCTGAGCTAAAAGAAGAGTCAGTGATGTCAGTGCTCCAATAGTGTCCATTAACATGTCTTTTTGAGCATCCCAGATGTCCCCTTGAGAACCCAAGAAAGCTATTCCTTCATCACCTCCAGCAAGGGCAGCATACCACCATTCAACGATTTCGTAGCCTGCAGCCAGTGACATGATAGCAAATAAAGCAAAACATACAGCGAGTTTAACACTCATCAATTGGCGTCGGATTATGTACTCAGCGATGGGGTAGGCATATAACCCGATAGAAAAATGCGCGACACGGTCGAAGTTATTACGTTCTGAGCCGATAAGCTGATTGAACCAATTGAATGGAACCTCGGCAAAGGTGTATTTGGCTCCAATAGTGTGCAGTGTAAGCCAGATAAACATCAGAATGTAGGCTGTGTTAGAGAAATTGAACTGTTTTGATATTATCCAAATAAAAAACAATATTCCTAAAGCGGGAATTATTTCAGCGACCCATACAGTATAGGAAGTTGGGGAAATGGCAGAAAAGGCAAATACGACCGCATAACCAAGTGTTAACCAAAATAAAATTGATAGTGAACTATTGTTGGTATCCATTTGATCATCGCCTCTTTAGTCAGTTAACATGTGTATAATGGCACCTAATAAAACGCTGTACAATTAAAATTTAACGGTTTAACTCTCACATTTTACTAACTGATAATGTTGAAATGTATAATAAACACACAGATAAAATCTGTGTTATTGCGTTGGGCCTCGGCAAAGTTTGCTTTACTGGGCCACGAGATTTAGAATCCTGCTTCAACCATAGCACAATGAAATAAAGTGAAGCCATGAAACTGGAAACCGTCGATTATAGGGCCGAAGATGCGGCGCAAAAATTTGTCAAATCACTTCGCGAAACAGGGTTTGGAGTACTGAAAAACCATCCAATTCCCAAAGAGCTCGTCGAGTCAATTTACGAGAACTGGTATCAGTTTTTTATGACAGATCGGAAGAATGAGTTCACATACAATGTTGAGACACAAGACGGTTACTTTCCTCCTTCTGTTTCTGAAGTAGCAAAAGGGCATGCGGTCAAAGATATCAAAGAGTACTTCCATGTTTACCCTTGGGGACAAATACCGGAGGAACTAAAAGCGCAAATTTTGGATTACTATCAGCAAGCAAATAAATTTGCTGAAGAGTTGTTAGGGTGGGTCGAAGCTCATGCACCAGCCGAAATTCAGGACAAGTTTTCTGTGGCACTATCGGAAATGATTAATGGTAGTGAAAAAACCTTGCTAAGAGTGCTCCACTACCCACCGATGACTGGCGAAGAAGAGCCTGGAGCGATCCGAGCTGCGGCTCATGAAGATATAAACCTACTTACTGTTCTTCCTGCATCTAATGAGCCTGGTCTCCAAGTCTTGGGCAAGGATGGGCAATGGATTGATGTGCCCTGTGACTTTGGTAGTTTAATTATTAATATCGGTGATATGCTTCAGGAAGCATCAGGTGGCTATTTCCCTTCGACGACTCATCGTGTTATCAACCCAACAGGTGAGCGCCAAGAAAGTTCAAGAATTTCATTACCTTTGTTCCTCCATCCCAAACCTGAGGTGGTACTCTCAGAGCGCCATACGGCAGATACATACCTAACAGAGAGACTAAAAGAGCTTGGAGTGCTTTAGCAAAATTTGTTTAGCGGGCCAGTGAGAACTGGCTCTTTTTTTGGGTAATGATCGTTAAATCTTAGATATTGGCTCGACAAATCGATAATTTTAGCTTTGTATTAAAAATAAACGCTGAATAATTTGGATATGAACGAACATCAGGAAGTCGCCGCCCAATTTGAACAGTATATGGAAAACCCATTGCTGTGGCCCATAATGGAAGTTTTAAAAAAACAACCTTCTGGATGGAAAGTTCACACACTTTCGTCCCATCTTTGCGATCTAGAACTTTTGCCTATTCTCGATGCTTCACCGGAAAAAGATCTTTTCAAACGCAACTTTCTAATCATGAACGCTCTATATCAATTGCAAGAAACACTGTACCCAGAAAACTGGCTGCAGGTACAAGCAATGGATATTATGTTGATGCCTCAGTCTCAAGTTTTCGGCCATGAAGTCGATCATGCAGACCCGCTTAGAGACTATTATCTTGATTGGCACAATTACGAAGCGGAAGAAGGTGAGGTGAAACGCTTGTTGAACGAGTTTTGGACGCGATATAGAGAGTTTGTTGGTAGCATTGATGTAAGCGATATGGATCGGACTAAAGCTTTGTCGCTATTCGAGCTTCCCTTAGACGCAAGTCAAACTGAAATTCGAAAAACGTGGCGAAAGCTGGCGTTAAAATGGCACCCTGACAGGGAAAATGGCAATAGCGAACGATTCAGGGTATTGTGTGAAGCTTGGCATGTATTGAGGCATTGATAAGTGTGGCTAGCACACTTATCAATCCAAATTTATGTTAAGTCGGCCTAATCTACTTTTTTTGCTGAAATCTTGCTCTTCTAAAACGATTCAGAGCTGCAATCACATCCAGTGCTCGTGGTTTTGCGAGATCACCATGCTTGGGCATGTTGCTTAACCAATTTTTATCAAGTATCGTCTGAATTTCTTTAGTTGGATCATCAGATAGGCCTGTTTTATGGGCAAGCTCAAACCAAATCCAGCCTATGGCGTTTATCTCACAACTCGACTCTAGCTGTTCTAATGTAGAAAGATCAGTAAACTCCTTCCCAAAACGTAGCGCATCTGTTCCTTTTGCAGACACCCTAAACTTACCCTCAGTAAGAATTTTTTGTAGAGCTGCTCGATTGAGCTGGCGAGGTGAAAAAGTAGACAAAGGAGTTAATGACTCATTAGTACGCTCAGTTGGATGCTGTTTGATCACTTCTTTCGCTTTTTGAGTGACATCTATAGCTTGATAATCATGCATTTGGATAACGTTGTCGGCAACATCAAAGTAGTCTCCTGAGCCACCCATAACCAAAATTGTTGACGTGTTTAGTGAGTCTCTAAGTTGGCCTATACGATCGACTAGTGGCGTTATCGGCTCTGCATCTTTGCTGACTAACGCTTGCATCCGTTCATCACGAATCATAAAGTTAGTGGCTGATGTATCCTCATCAATCAAGATTGCTTGAGCGCCAGCTTCTATAGATTCTTGGAGCCATGCAGCTTGAGAAGTTGAACCGGAAGCATCTTGAGTAGAGAAGTCACTCGTATCTCGGCCCATAGGTAAGCAGTTTATATAGTTAGATAGGTTTAAGCTATGGACACACCGACCATCTTCTGCACGAATTTTATTCGTATTTCGGTTAGTGACAATATACTCTCTTCCGTCTCCGGGGATATGGTTATAGATAGAACGCTCTATCGCGTTTAGTAGCGTTGACTTGCCATGAAAACCTCCACCTACAATCAAGGTAATACCTTTTTTGATACCTAGGCCCGTCACTTTTCCTTTATTTGGAGTGATGATGTCGACTTCCATCGAGCTTGGAGCTGTAAATGGTTTGGCATCCTGCATAGGTAGATCACTGTTTCCAGCAATTCTCGGAAGTATTGACCCGTTACCTATAAAAGCAATCAAACCGAGCTTATCAAGCTCATCACGCATAAAGTCCTGGTCTTCCACAACCTGACAGTGGAACTCGAGTGCTTGCTTATCGATTTCTCTCTCTAATGTGGACCGCCTAATGTACTTAGGCAGGTGAAAAGTAAGTAGGTTGTCAGCTTTCTTACCAAGTACTGAGCGTCCTTCTGCTGGGAGATTAATGCGAAATCTGAGTTCGATTCCTTCTTCAGTGAATAGGACCGCTGTAGAGTCTAATACTGTTTGCCCTGTTAAAGATATATCAAGGCTGTTTTCTTGTTTACAAAGCTGAGAGAAATAGCGTGCAATGAAATCACGCGCGGCAGTCTGATAAGATAGAGACTTTCCTTGCAACCATTGTAGCCCTGTCAGTGACCATGGGCGAATTGCTCGTACTCTTGAAGCTGATGCATAGGGATCGGGCTGTACCTGATCGATCAGGAACCTGTAGTCACCAAAATCATACTCACCTTTGATTTTTTGGTAGGCACGATAGTTTTGTTTTTCAATTTTTTTTAGCGTCGCGGTTAACTGTTCCATAGAGCGATCTCAAGCGCGGTTCATTAGAAGCGAGGATTATAAGAACCGCATGCTACAGAGTAAAGAGAATCAATGCTCTTGAGGAGTAACTTGACGGTAGAGATTGTATTCAAACTCATTGCTAGGTATTGGTTTACAATATAAGTAGCCTTGGCCATACTCACAGCCTTCATTCACGATAAACTCTTCGTGCTTTTTATTTTCAATACCCTCGGCTGTGACTTTCATATTAAATGCATGGGCTATCGCTATGATGGAGCGAACTATTTCTTGATCCTTGCGACATTCATCGATTTTTTCAATAAAGCTCTTATCTATTTTTAGGGCATTAAATGGGAATTTTTTTAGATAATCATAAGAGGAATACCCCGTGCCAAAGTCGTCTAATGACAGTGTCACCCCCAATTCGCGTAAACGCTTGAGAGATTTTTCCATCACAACATCATCAATCACGATACCGCTTTCAGTAATTTCTAGCTCAATGTTTTTGGCAGAAAGTTGGTGAGTAATGAGTAAATTTTCGAGCTCTTGTACAAACTTCAAGCTGTTGAGTTGAACAACGGAGACGTTGATAGCAATTTTAAATTCCGAATTCCACTCTACCCATTTAGCGCCTTTTTTGATTGCTTCGCTTAGAACAAAACGTCCTATTTCAAAAATAAGTCCGTTTTTTTCGGCTATGTTAATCAAAGTTTCACTGGAAATGTCTCCCATTGTGGGGTGCCTCCAGCGTAAAAGAGCTTCTGCACCTATCCAAGAACTGGTTTTTGTACAAACCTTGGGTTGAAAATGAAGAAGTAGATCATTGTCTCTTATCGCTTTGAGTAAATAAGACTCCATTTTTTGAGTGTCTGATGAGAAACTTGGTAAATATTGTGAGTAATAGCGGTAGCTTTGTCCGCTATCTTTACTTGATAGAGCAATTTTTGAAGCAAATTGGAGCAGGCTATTTGGGCATAATGTATCTTTAGTAGTACAAACTCCAATGTAAGCATTAAGATGAAATGACTTTCTATCAATCACAAATGTCGATTGGCTCAACTGCACTATATGTTTACACAGGTCATCAAGCTCGTTTTGGTCTTTTAAATCACTAACAACTAACACTATATCGGTAGACGTAGGTAAAGAAGTAATAATCTTGCCATTTCCTTTATTTTTGATCTTTCTGTCAAATTGAATGAGAAGTTGTTTCCAAGTTATACTGTCGGCCTGTTCTTGAATCAGCTGTCCGTTGATGAAGTTAATGTGTATAACAGCACCAAACTGTGTGTTGTTTTGGGTCTTTTTTGCAAGTTTGGTCACCTCTTTTTCAAGAGCGTGGCGATTTAAGAAACCCGTTCTAATATCGTGCCATCTCTGGTAATCAATGATTCCCTCGGCACGCTGTCGTTTCTTGATTTCTTGTTCAAGATAGCTATGGACCATGTCCATATCACGGTTGCGTGCATCAACTCTGTTTCTCAGTTCTATGTTAGTGTTCTTTAACTTTTCTTTCTGATAAAGAGTCGATAACTGTAGCTCGATTGAATTACGAAAGCTCAAGATAAGCTCTTGGTAACAAAACTTGGACGAATAAACGTCGTTACCCCAAATACAGATCGTGCCGAATATATTGCCATTGGGCCATTTAATTAGTAAGCCTTGACAAGAATCTGACCAGCTCTCACGAAACAAAAAAGTTTCTGAGCCTGGGGTAAGCATGTTTTGTTCGGCGAGCATTATATGCTCACCTTCTGCCCAACAGCATAGATCTTTATTTTTAACCCTAGATTTACTAATGTTGGATGAGCTCCATGCATTTTTATTTGATTTGACGGCTCTGGCTTTTTCTTTTTGGGTGTCTATTATCAGTGCAGTAGGAATGGACATGATTTCAGCAATTAAGTTTATATTGTTTTGCCAGCTACTTGAGATATCTTCTGGGATAACTAAGTTGGCTGTATTGATGTGTGACATTTGTACCGAATCCTTTGCTGCTAACCGCTTTTATATAATAACTTTAAAGTCAGTAGCATTTGCCCATAGATGTTTGTCTAGTTGACTGACAGGAAGTGATACATAGACTGCATACTTCTGTGTTCTTAATGTTAAGAGATACCAATCCTACTGGTTTGTCGCAAAGAGGTCAGCTATATGAGCCTTTTGTTATACACTGTCTCATAATTGAGATATTTTCTTGCAAAGAGTTTAGAATTTGAGATAGGCACGTTGGCCGAGATTTGATCGTAGGCTCAGAGATATTTGATCAAATTTTGGGCGACAAATTCTGCAATCCAAGGCTGTGCTTTTTCGTTAGGATGAAGTCCGTCATCCATCATCCATTTAGTGTTAGTGATTACGCCTTCTAAGAAAAAGGGCAACAGTGGAACATCAAGTTGCTTCGATAGCATAGGGTATAAATCAGCAAAGGCTTGAGTATAGCGTTTACCATAGTTGGGCAGGATATGAATTTGCATAAGTAACGCTTTTGCCCCTCGTGATTGAACTAACTGGATAATCTGACGTAAATTATCTTGTATGAGTTTGGGTGAGAATCCCCTAAGACCATCGTTTGCCCCAAGTTCTATAAGAACGATATCGGGTGTGTGTGTGTTTAATAAGGTAGGTAAGCGGTCTAATCCATTGCCAGTGGTATCACCAGACACACTGGCATTGACCACAGTTAGTGTTCTGCCTGTTTTAGCGATGACATTTGGTAACAATGTAGGCCAAGCTTTATCAATCGACATTTGATAGCCTGCACTTAGGCTATCACCCAACACAAGAAGTTTGGCAGCGTTCAGTGGATTTACGTAAGTGAGCAACAAGAGTAAGGAAAGTAATCGAATCATGCATCCATCCGTAATCAAAGCAGAGTCATTATCGAAACTAGTCTCTACTAAACAAGAACAATTAACAATCCTAGAGAACATAAATTTGGATATCAAGGAGGGTGAAAGCATCGCAATTGTTGGGACATCTGGAGCAGGCAAATCCACTTTAATGACTCTTCTTGCGGGTCTTGATACACCCACAGCAGGAAGTATCTCTCTTTTGGATAAACCGATAAGCGAAATGAGTGACGAAGAGAGAGCGCTTATTCGTAGTGAATCAGTTGGGTTTGTGTTTCAAAGTTTCCTCTTAGTACCAAGTTTAAGCGCTTTAGATAACGTGACGTTGCCGTGTTTACTAAAAGGTGAACTGGAAGACAGAGAACGTGCTCAGCAGTTATTAGCTTCAGTTGGTTTGGAACACAGAATGCGGCATTTTCCTACGCAGCTATCTGGAGGGGAGCAACAACGTGTTGCCTTGGCACGAGCCTTTATGATTAAACCTAAAGTGTTGTTTGCTGATGAGCCAACCGGAAACTTGGATCAAACAACAGCTGAAAAGGTGATTCAGCTTTTATTTGACCTCAACAAGCAGCACGGTACCACATTAGTTTTGGTGACTCACGATATGCAGCTAGCTGACTTGTGTGATAGGCGACTTCACATTCAATCTGGAAGATTGGAGGAATGCTGATGTGTTCATTTAGGCCTCTCACAAACATCAGCAGAATGGTTTCTTGGAGTTTCAGTGAGATACGCAACGCCCACTTGTGGCCAATCTCAGTTGCTATTACTCTAATTATTGCCTGTATATTTGCAATAACGGCTCTTGCAGAAAGAGTTGAGCAAGCTGTTGTTATGCAGGGAAAGGAAGCTCTAACGGCCGATACTGTTTTTGTGTCTTCTAATCCTATCCCTGAGAAACTTTACGAACTCACCCGTTCACCTGATATTTCTACCTCATTGCAAACTCGTTTTGCAACCATGGCGTTTAGCGACCAAAACATGAAGTTGGTCATGGTTAAGTCAGTCGATAGTCGTTATCCACTTCGTGGCAATTTTATCCTAGCTGACAACGAAGGTACAAGATCGAGTGTACATCCAAGAGAGTTATGGCTAGATGAGCGGTTATTTACTATCCTGGACATTTCTATAGGTGACAATGTCACTATAGGTGATGCAGACTTTCAAGTGACAGGGCGTGTTGTTGAAGAACCAGGATTGAGCTTTAACCCATTTCAGCAAATGCCTTCAGTATATATACACCGTTCAGATCTTGAAAAAACAGGAGCTATTCAACTAGGGAGCAGAGTTCGTTTTAGTCTCTTTATTAATGCTCAAGATTCATCAATTGAGTCTATCAAGCAAAATCTGACTTTGACCCCAAGTGATAGGTGGAAGGATCAGAATACCGCTAGTCGAACCAATGAGGTATTTCAACGCACCGAGCAATACTTGTCTTTAACGGTTGTGATTGTGGTTCTAATGGCCGCAACAATATTAGCATTTACTTGCCAGCATTATGTTGAATCTCGGCGTAAAACTATTGCTATGTTAAAGAGTTTGGGTGCAAGTAAAGTTTGGCTTATTCGCTGGATCTCAATTCAAATATTGATTTTGTTTTCAGGAGCGATTTTCGCAGGTGTATGTGTCGGTATTGCGCTTGAGTATTTTCTTCGTATCCCCTTGGTTGATGTTTTACCAACCCCTCTTCCAAGCTATGGACTAAGCCCTCTCTTTATCTCCGTTTTGACTAGTGTTTTGATCTGCATACCGGCACTTGGAATTCCTCTACAAAGACTATTGAACATTAATGCATTGGAGGTAATGCAACCTAAAGGTGACACAAACTGGAGTTATTGGACCTTTTCGTTGCTGTTGGTCCCCATAATACCCATGGTATGGGTCTACAGAGACAACACGCTAATATGGGTAGTGTTAGGAGGAGTTGTGTTGCTACTTATACTGCTCGCGTTTATCAGCGTTTTTATGATGAGGTTACTGACGAGTCTCAGGTTACCGACGTCTTTCAAGCTAGCTTTGAGCAGAATGAATCGTTCGCCAATAGCGACAGGCTTACAGTTTGGCGCGCTTGCACTTTCACTGATGCTGCTATCGGTAATTTGGTTAGTGCGGAGTGATTTGCTATCGGATTGGCAAAGGACAGTTCCTGTGGACGCTCCCAATGCATTTGCACTTAACATTGCTCCCTATGAAAAAGACGCGTATCTCGATGCTCTTGATGATAATAATGTCGAAAGATCCGATGCGTACCCTATTATCAGAGGTCGATTAAGTAAAATAAATGGTCACGAAGCAAAAAAAGTCGCTCAAGGTAGAGAAGGCACAGATGTTCTGCGCCGAGAGATAAATTTCACCTATGCTACTGAGGTTCCAGGTCATAATCTTTTACTCCAAGGCAGTTGGACGACACATAAGGGAGTATCGGTTGAGTCTGATGTAGCGAAAGACTTGAACTTAGAAATAGGGGATAGCCTAGAGTTCGTCATTAATGGCCAAGTGGTGATAGCTGAAGTTAACAGCATACGTGAGGTTGAGTGGCGGGACATGAAGCCCAATTTTTACTTCATCTTTACCCCTGACGTGCTTAAAGATATCTCAGCTACTTACTTGGTGAGCTTTCGAGTTGAAAGCGATCAAGATCTATTTCTTAATGGCTTATCAAGAAACTATCCGACAGTAAGCTTGATGGATATTCGACAGATGGGAGCAAAAATTCAGCAGCTGCTTGAGCAGATGGTTTGGTCAATCACTCTTCTCGCAGCATTGGGTGTTGTTGCTGGTGTATTGCTGATCTTTACACTTCTTCGTCTGAGTTTGAGCCAAAGACAAAAAGAAATAAGATTATACAGAACTTTGGGTGCGAGTAAGAGGCGAGTTATGAGAACCATTTGGGCTGAGTATGGATTACTGGCAATCATAGCAGGCTTGATTGCCGTACTTGGGGCTGAGTTAGTGGTCGCAGGTGTGGTTTCATTCGGCTTCGACCTCTCGCCAAGCCCTCACTTTGTTATGTGGGTGGTGCTGCCATCATTAACTTTTTGCACACTTGTCTTGGTAATAAATAGTTTACTCAATCAGCTGTTAGCCCCCACAAATAAAGAATTTGGTTAGGTTTGTATATGCTAAGTTATCCAGTTATCCACAAAAACGGTGGATAAACTTTGGGATAACTTAGCCTGTAGATAACTTAGTATTGCTCTTGAAGCCTGCTGGCATAATGTGTAGGGATGTTTTGTTATTCACAGTACTGATTTTTACGTTTTTCATGAGATATTAGTCAAGTGCTTTTTTGACTTTTTTTACTTGAAATAAGTTCGTTTATCCCCTTTAAAAAATGTGATTTTTTTCACCGAATAAACTCAGTAAAATGTACTGATAATGAGCAAATTAGCAGCACATATGTTAGAAGAAAACAAAAAATCAGATAGGCCTACCATAGCAATCATCGGAGGTGGTATTGCTGGCTCTACGTCAGCTTTGCATCTTGCTGAGATAGGTTTGAACGTTGTGCTGGTTGAAAAGTCTCCCTCGTTAGTTAGTGGTCCTCCTATTTGTCATTTGCACGCTGGAGGAAACTTATACAGAGATATCTCGGCCGATCAGTGTATAGAGTTACTAAAGCAATCTATCGACTCTGTACGTCTATATCCTCATACAATCAATCGTCGTCCTACCGTTATCGCTGTGCCTAAAAGTGACAGTGGGAATCCACACGACCTTATTGAGCGCTTAGAGACAATCAAATCTTGTTATCAGAAGTTGGTCGATGCCGACAAAAGAAATCAAGTCCTGGGCTTGCCAGCAGATTATTATAAATTGTACAGCTATGATGACCTTCAAAGAGTGGCAAAACTTAATCAGAGTGTTCAACCTAAGTCTTTTGAAGATTGGATAATTCCTTTTGCCAAGTCTGTAGATATTGACTCCTTGCAGTTTCCGGTGATAGCCGTACAAGAGTATGGTTGGAGTGCATTTCGTGTGGCGTCGTCGGCAACCATTGTCTTAGAGTCATTGGACAACTGCCAACTGTATACCGACACACAAGTTGTTGATTTGAATAAACATGATACGGGTTGGCAATTAGAATGTTTAAATGCTGAAGGTAAAAAAATCCATATAGATGCCGACTATTTAGTTAATGCATGCGGCTACGAAACGGGTAAGATTGATGATTTAGCGCTCGCGCCGCGTGAGAGATTGGTTGAATTTAAAGCCGCCTATGTGACATGTTGGGACGAATGTAATGAGCTTTGGCCTGAAGTGGTTTTCCATGGCCCTAGAGGCACGCCAAATGGTATGGCACAGCTCACTCCATACGCAGGTGGTGTTTTTCAATTACATGGAATGACAGAGGACATAACTCTATTTAGCGACGGACTGGTATCATCTAATATTATGAGTTCTCAACCTCAGTTGCCTCAGAGACTGACCAAGAAACTCCACTCCGGTTGGGATAAATCCATGGCGTTAGAAAGAACTTACCGTGCAATTGATCATATGGCGAAGTTTATTCCTAGCTATAAATCGGCACATGAACTTGGTACCCCTCTATTTGGAGCGCAACAAATCCCTGGTACTGACCAAACCCTTCGTGCTGCGGATGTCTCCTTTGAAGGGGAAAACTATGCAAGAGTTGAGGTAGTGAAGGGCTCTTCAGCTCTTGAGGCCGCTATGAGAATCGCTGATAAGTGGGAGTTATTTAGCTACGGGGACTCTAGCATAGAATCTCTTCATCCGCTTAGCATGTCACTCACGGCTCGTGAGGTAGAGCTAAAAGCAGAAGAGCTTGCGATGCAGCGCAATTATCCTGTTGAACTAGCAGTAATATATGGCAATTAAACTAATCCGTGTATCAGCTGATTTGATGAATCCATGCGCTGATGGTTAAGGCACCGTTATTCAAAGTGGTGGCGACCCCTCTCGTGCATGTTAGTAACCAAAAAATCTTGCCCATTGGCACCAAACTTCTTGTAGGCCAAGTAGATCTCCTCTTACAAATTTAACTTTTTGCCCTGGTTTGGATTGTGCTAGTCTGGGGAGATCTATACGGGCGACGCAGCCTACTTTTGGATAACCGCCTATTGTCTGTCTGTCGTTAAGTAATATAATAGGTTCACCATCTGGAGTTATTTGAATTGAACCTAGTGCAATACCTTCACTCAGATATTCTCTTTGTGGCGGGGCAACATAACCGTCACACAGCCTATATCCCATCCTGTCAACCAGTTTACTAACGCAAAATGTTTGACTGTATAAAGAATTTAATGCGTCCGTTGAAAAGTCGTTTGCTTGATAGCCTTCAATTACTCTCAGCTCAAGAGGTAAGTTATAGTCGGGTTTGTATCTAAAGGTCATCTGTTTGGTTGTAGCTGTCACCTCATGCGGCTCAAAATGAATCATATCCCCAGAGTTGACCGGCTTTCCATTCTTGATACCGCCAAGTTGATCACGCATGACTGTCGCCGTACTCCCCAAATGAACGGGTACTTTAAACCCACCCTTCACCGCTAAATAGCTTCGTAGCCCATTCTTGGGCAGAGAAAAAGAGAGAGTTTGCCCTTGGCCTGCGATAAAAGTAGACCAATTATCAATAGGTTGACCATCTAATTTAGCATTCAAGTCACCACCTGCGATCGCCATTTCACAGTTTGAGTGAATGAGAAATTCTGCTTGTCCCAATGTAATTTCCAATGATGGGCAATTAGTATGATTACCAAGCAAATGATTTGCCCAGCTATAGGCATAATCATCGACGGGGCCACCTTGAGTAATTCCTAAATGGGCAAGTCCGAAACGTCCAAAGTCTTGAATAAGCGTTTGTTGGCCTGGCTTAACGGCTGTGATCGCACAAATGTTAGTCACTGCCACCCCCTCGTAATGCGTCCACCAAGATGAAGAAATTCGTCGTTAGTAATTGACTTAAAGCGTACCTTTGTTCCTATAGAGAAAGGCAGTACATTTGATTTATCAGGCGTGTATAAATCTATTGGGCAGTTTCCTATTATGTTCCACCCCCCCGGTGAGTCTGATGGGTAAACCGCTGTGTTGTTATTGGCTATTCCGACACTTCCTTTTGGTAATTTGACTCTAGGGGTAGATTTACGCGGTAAACGAAGCGCTTCAGTTATTGAGGAGAGGAAGGCGAAACCGGGAGCAAAACCAATTGCGCATACCGTATATTCCTCCTCAGTATGTAACCCAATTATATCGTCTAAGCATAGACCTTTAGCTTGATACAGACTAATCTCAGGACCCACATCTTGATGATAATATACGGGAAGCTCGACTACTTGAGTGTCGATACTGTCCGGAAGGGCTTTAATGGCCTCCTTAACTAGTTTTTCTAGATAAGGGATAAATTCAAAAATAGAGACTCGATGGGGAAGGTAATCAATCAATATAGAGTCCATTGATGGCGTAACATTCATAATGATAGCGCCAAGCTGATTGGAAAGATATCTGCTTATCTCACCAATTAATAAAGAAAGTTTATGACTACACTCGGCCTCAAAGCGAATGAGTATTGAGCATTCCGCTACAGGGTCAACAGAGGTTTCTATATTCACCTTAAGCTTCCCCATAGAGCATCTCTAATTTTATGAATCATTCGAATAGCTTGATCATTGTCACCGTGCACGCAGATAGTATCAGCCTCTATTGGGATTAGACATCCATCTATGGTTCGAACTTTTCCGTACTGAGCGATTTGTTTTACTTGATCGAGAATCTCTTCTTCTTGGGACAGCACCGAGCCTGACATTGAGCGAGGGGCAAGTTGGCCATTCGATAAATACGCTCTGTCTGCAAATGCCTCAAACAACAAAGGTAATTCATACTTATCGGCAATGTCGAGAAGCTTTTCATTGTCACTCATGGCTAAAGTCATAAGTGGGACTCCAAAGCAAGCCACAGCATCAGCCACGGCGTCAAAAATAGCTAAATCACGCAACATACTATTATACAAAGCGCCATGCGGCTTTACGTAACTAATCTGAGTGTTTTGACTTTCAGCCAGTGCTTTCAGAGCACCAACTTGATAGATAACCATGTTTGTAATTGAATCTTTATCCATATCTAACTTACGTCTACCGAAGCCTTGTAAGTCGGGATAGCTTGGATGAGCACCTATTTGAGTGTTGTGCTTGATTGCAAGCTTTATCGTATTCAGCATAATATCTGGGTCAGATGCATGAAAACCGCAGGCTAGATTCGCCATATCGACCCATGGCATAACAGCTTCATCATTGCCCATTTCCCACATCCCGAAACTCTCACCCATATCGCAATTGAGAGTTATAGTTTGTTTTGTCATAGAGTCGATCCCAATAGTCATGTATATTCAATATGTTATAAAAATAACAGACAATCAGTGATTTTTTCATGATTTTTGTAACCAAAAAGAAATTTTCAGTGCTTTTATGGCTTATAGTAAGTTTAGATGTGGTAAATAGTGCAAAGCGAAGCTCTATATTTTGTAGCAAACATCTTTTAGTATCCAATTAAGATAATGACAAGGTTATTACTATGAATGTTTTAGTCACTGGTGGGTTAGGTTATATTGGTAGCCATACCTGTATTCAAATGTTAGAAGCAGGCATGACACCGATAATTTTGGACAATTTGTACAACAGTAAAAAGTCTGTGCTTGAGCGCATTGCGAAAGTTACTGGTGTTGAGCCTTTGTTTATCGAAGGTGATGTACGAGACAAAGAAAACTTAGTTAAGGTTCTGAAGGAGCAAAATATTGGAGCTGTTATTCACTTTGCAGGGCTTAAAGCTGTGGGTGAATCGGTAGAGAAACCACTCGAGTATTACGACAACAATGTTAATGGCACCTTGGTTCTCGTAGATGCAATGCGTCAAGTTGGTGTCAAGTGTTTGGTCTTTTCTTCGTCTGCAACTGTTTATGGTGATCCTGCGTCCGTGCCTATTACAGAAGATTTTCCTATTAGTGCAACAAACCCTTATGGTCGCAGCAAACTCATGGTGGAAGAATGCCTCACAGATTTTGAGAAAGCGAATCCAGATTGGAGCATCACCTTACTGCGCTATTTTAACCCCGTTGGATCTCATCCGTCAGGCGATTTAGGGGAAGACCCATCGGGTATACCGAACAACCTAATGCCATTTGTATCACAGGTTGCTGTAGGAAGAAGGGAGTATTTATCTGTATTTGGTGATGATTACCCAACGCCCGATGGAACGGGTGTACGTGATTATATACATGTCATGGACTTATCAGATGGTCATGTTGCTGCGCTGAAGAAAGTAGGGAGCAAGCAGGGTCTTCATGTTTTTAATTTAGGTACGGGTAATGGTTACAGTGTTCTAGAAATGGTTGCTGCCTTTGAAAAAGCATCGGGAAAGCAGGTGCCATACAAAATTGCGCCAAGAAGGCCTGGTGATATCGCGGAGTGCTGGGCTGACCCATCGAAAGCAATACAAGAACTTGATTGGAAAGCTGAGAGAACTTTAGAACAAATGACGACAGATACATGGAGATGGCAGTCGAGTAATCCCGAAGGTTACCCTTAGCCATAGGAAGGCCGCTATCTAATTACTCCTCCCTAAGCTAAGTGATTAGCTCTGGGAGGTACAATAAGTTGCGACGCTAACTCAACTGTGCGACACAATACAACTGGACGTATTTGCGAAGGGCTTGTTTATCTATTGGACGTTGCAGAGGGTGAGTGCATTTAACAAAATATGGACTCAGGGAAAAACAATCTTCCAATAAATGGCCCAATAGACTGTCAGCTTCTGATAGTTTTACACCTTGTGTTGTATATTGTTCAACATCATCTGGTAGCTGTCCTGTCCACCAATGAATCAGCTCTCTGCTCTGTCTATTTCGTGAGAACCAATGATCGCCAATCAGTAGAAGTAGATCATTAGGTTGAATGGCAAATGAGTATTCCCCTTGCCAATGATCTATGGCTTGAAGAAACGTTTTTCTACACATATTACCACCTGTGACCATATGAGATGCTAAGACCCATACTGTTCCTACTTCAGAGGTGATTCTGTAGTGATGGATAGGGTTGAAATGAGTAGTGGAGCCTAAGGCTACATATTCACAGTCGTGGCCGAATTTCGTCAATGTACGGGATAGCCTGCGAGAGAAGGCTAAACTCAAGTGGTGTTCATCCATCCCCTCACTATGAATATTTGGGTAATGTTTCTGGTAGAGCCTCATACAATCTGTCTGAAACTCATTAACACTCTTGATCAACAAGTCCAACAGCAAGGTGATTCTCCAAAATGTTGCGATACTATCAAAAATGTTAGCACGTGAATTTCGTAATTAGTTACATTTGGATATAAAAATATTAAACATTTTTAGAGGTTTATGGTTAAGATTGAAGTTGCGTCACAACACTACAAAGAGTGTTATTTGTTATGTTGCTATATCTCCAATATCGACTAAACATTTATCGTCTTTCTTGATCACAGTTATAACCATGTCAGTTCTGGGTAACATGGCTCGGTACTAGGGGCCAAAAACTAGTCATCAATTTTTTTGAACAACTTGATCAACTCAGGATGATTTTATGAATGTAAAGATGGGTAAATAATCTGTGATAGGAATAACCTAGACGATAGTCTAGTTGATAAAGAGATGCGTTTACTATTGGATAAGAGCTATGAGTTCAGAAGTTAAAAACTACAATCTAGTTACCAGAGCTATCCATTGGACATCTGCGGTTGTTGTTGTCGGTATGTTTGCAGTTGGACTGTGGATGGTTGATTTAAGTTACTACAGTGAATGGTATAAGACTGCGCCTCATTGGCATAAGTCTATCGGGATACTTCTTGCAGGGTTGACCATATTTCGTATCGCATGGAAGAAAGCAACAGTTTCGCCCGATATTGAAGGTAAGCTGTATGAAGTTATTGCCGCCAAGCTAGTCCATTTCTTGATGTACTTAGTCTTGCTGACACTCTTTATTTCTGGATACCTAATCTCTACAGAGGATGGGCGAAGTATTGACGTGTTTGATTGGTTCTCAGTCCCAAGCCTTGGGGCGTTGTTTGAAAATCAAGCTGATATATCTGGAGAAATACATTTCTATTGTGCTTGGGCGCTTATTCTGATGGCAGGAGCACATGCTGCGGCTGCGATCAAACACCACGTGATAAACAAAGATAATACTCTACGTAAGATGATAGGAGCTTTAAAATGAAAAAAAAGGTATTCGCTACTGGACTAGCGGCTTTCGTTATGTGGCTGCCATTTGGGGCCAGTGCAGCGGACTACGTTATTGACACTAAAGGTGCTCACGCATCGATCAACTTTAAAGTAAGTCACCTAGGGTATAGCTTTATAAAAGGTCGATTCAATGACTTTGGAGGTGACTTTTCTTATGATCCTAAAAACGTGAGTGCTTCTAAAATATCAGTCACAGTTGATACTACCAGCCTAGACTCTAATCATGCAGAACGAGACAAACATATACGTAGCGGCGATTTCATCAATGCATCAAAGTTCTCTAAAGCGACATTTAAAAGCACAAGTGTTGTCGATAAAGGAGATGGTAAGCTCGAGGTTAATGGCGATTTAAATCTACATGGCGTTACCAAACCAATCACAATAGACGCTCAGTTTATTGGAGCGGGACCGGATCCATGGGGTGGTGAAAGGGCTGGCTTTGATGGCAAAGTTCGTCTCGAGCTTGCTGACTTTAAGATTCCGGTAGTGGGTTCTTCCAGCTATGTTGACATGGAACTGCATGTCGAAGGTATCAAAAAGTAACAAGCAAGGTGCCTCTGATTATTTTGTCAGAGGCATAATTCTATGTATTTCCGTTCGCCATCGTGACAACACGTTTTAAAGTCCACCTAATCAATAATGGTATGCAATCCATCCCTTTCGTTTCGCAATATGAAACAATAGCAAGTGCAAGGTCAGGTTTCGCAAATTTTTTCAGAACTCGGGTGACCACTTTTTTGGGTGGAATTGGATGATCTAAAGGTATACGGACCATATCTTTAAAAAACGCCTCGAAACCATTGTTATATAAATAATGTTCAATATCTCGATCTGGCAGTTCTGTTAAGCGATGCCTCTCTTGATCATTGTCTAACTGCGCTCTAACTGCGGAAGCGTATTTTTTACCTGCGGCATCACCATCCGTGACCACATGCCAATCAATTCCAAATGCTTTTGCGATTTTCACCAAGGATTTTAACCCTGACTGTGCGAACTCGATAATTTGTACACCTTCAGCTGCGAGGTTGTAACCGCACTGATTGGCAAGCTCATTGAATAACCAAACCTCTGTTTCTCCTTCTACTAGAAGCCAGCACCTAGCGAAAAGTGCACCAGAGCGATGGAATCTTATGTGGAATCCAATTCGTCTAAGTTCATCTTTGGAGAAACCCTGAGCGGGAAGATAAGTGGTAATGGTTCTATCAGACTGCCTTACCAAACGGCGGATACTGTTAAGGGGGACTTGTCCGAGTAGGTCACCGCTATTGGTAGTAAGTATTTTTTGCATTGGTAATAATTGAAGCAGGCTCCAAGCTCGGGCTAAGTGGGTCGGGTGAAGTCGACCTTCGGGATCTTCAAGAATCAGTAATGGTCTAGCACATCGACGCAACTTATTTGGCCCTTTTGCTTGCAAGTAAGCGTTAAGCAAACCCATAAACAATAACCTAGTTTGTTTGCTTTGAGTTTCTTCGACAACTTGAGAAATACTTTTGTTGTTCGGTGAGCTGTTAAAGAAAATGCCATCTCTCTGCTTGCGAAGGTTTTTACGCGTGTTGGATTTGAATGAAAAATAGTGCTCAACCAATACATTCATCGAATTTAAGCTGCTTTTCATCTCGCCCTTATTTACGTGGCCGGGAACTGCCATCAAGCGCCGACATGTATTGTTGATTCGCTTTTCGATTCGGTCATTATCATCACCGTTAAAGCTTATAGGCCTTTCAAATCGGCGAGAATCTTTCAGTCTTATGACAGGGTGAAGGGTCATCAGTTCTTGAGCAAGTTTTTCTGAGTGATGTAATGGAAGTGTGTTCCCTTGGTTATCCAGAAATGAGTATCGCGTTTTTACTTCATGCCCATTTCGACTCGCACTCAAACAATAAATGATTTTATTTGTCCCTTGAGCGTTTTGAATCCATACAGGCCTGACTTTTCGGTAACGACCGGAATTTATTTCTTTTTTGTCAGTAGAAACTAGACTCAATACAATTTGTAGATGTTGTGTTTGAGGATGAGCAACGGAGTAATCGACGTGAAAGTCCGCCATTTCGAACTGATAAGGTGTGCCTTTAGGTGGTAGTGCAACCGCAAGAGCATCCAGTAGTGATGATTTACCCCAGGTATTTTCTCCAATAAGGGTAGTGAGTTCTTCAAATGCGATGGAAAGTCGCTTGATTCCACGAAAGCCGGAAATTTCTATCCGCTCTAGAAGCATTAACCGATCCCAAGTGAGCTATCCTTCTTATGAGCATAATAGAAAAAGCTCTATGAAGCAGAAGGTTAGTTCACAAAGTTAAAAATATTTATCCCCTTAATCTAGCCATATGTATTTTGTAAACCAATAAAAACATGAAAGTTAATGAATTTGTCATAAGTGTCCATGTATTATGTGTGCGAAAATGAGAGATAAATATGAAATATAAAAAGAATAAGATGTCAAAAATTAGACTTGTGCACATAAATGATACCCATTCACATTTCGAACCTACCTCACTTCAATTATCGATTAGTTTGCCAAACCAAGATTTATCACCCTATGTTAGCGCAGGGGGCTTTGCCAGAATCGTTACTCGAAAAAAGCAGCTAGAATCCACTCTTTGTGATTCCAGAGAAATGGTGTTTCTTCATGCGGGTGACTGCTTTCAGGGCACTTTGTATTTCACTTTGTTTAAGGGAGAGGCGAATGCAGAAATGCTTAATGCACTTGACCTTGACGCTATGGCTTTGGGCAATCATGAATTAGACATGGGTAACCTGCCTGTCGCCAAATTTGTAAAGCAAATTAATTTTCCTTTACTCGCGGGCAATTGGGATCTTTCTGGAGAAATGCAAGACAAAGCATACAGGCTACGACATAGTGAGAATGTGCATTCATTTGATCCTAAAACTCGAACGGCCAGTTGGATTATAAAGCATGCTCAGGGAGAGCCCATCGCTATCTTCTCGTTAGCGATTGATAAAATGTCCGATATATCCAACCCTGACCATGACACGCCCTTTACTGATTCAATACAAACAGCGAAAAATACGGTTGAGGCAATTAAATCTCAGGGAATCAACAAAATAATTTTACTCAGTCATATGGGCTATGAAGCCGACTTTGATTTGGCCGAAAAGGTCGATGGGATAAGTATTATCGTTGGTGGGCATAGCCATCGTTTGCAAGGTGACTTCAGCACTTTAGGGCTTAAAAAAGACGATGACTATGGAATGGTCGTTAATGATACTTACATTGTTCAAGCAGGTTACCACTCCCTTAGCATGGGACATTGTGATATTGACTTTGATGAGGAAGGTAAAGTTACTAACTTTACCGGAAAAAACGAACTCTTACTTGGTCGGCGCATCTTCTTGGACGCCAGCATGACGAATGCAACGGATCAAGCGCCATATAATCTTGCTCGTCAATTTATTGACAATCACCCTAATGTGATTGTTTGTAAGAAAGATCTCAATGTTCAGGCGATTTTGAATAATAGATACTTACCTCGAGTTCGAGAATTGCAGAACCAAATCATTGCGGTGGCAGGTCGACCAATGCGTCATGTCAGAGTTCCGGATGAACTTGGTGCAAGTGAATTGGCACCTATTGTTGCTAAGTCTTTTGCTTATTCAATGAGTAAGCTTGGCTATAGTGTGGACTTCGCTATTCATAACGCAGGGGGAGTAAGGAACTCTCTGCACCAAGGTAATGTTTCCGTTGCTGATATTGCCGGAAAACTGCTCCCATTTGCCGTCCCTGTTGGCGTTTATAAAGTGAAAGGGAAGGATATTGCCGCGGCACTCGAAGGGGCAATAAACAATGCGCTGAGTAATGGAGTTAAGGGGACTGGTGATGGTTCTTATCCATATACACACAACCTTAATTTTAAATATTTAAGCCAAGCACCGATGGGGAAGAGAATTGTTGAACTTCAAATATACACTCCAATGGAAGGCTGGCAACTAATTGATAATAATAAATATTATTTAGGTACATCCTCAGCTTATACAATGAAAGGCAAGGAAGGATTCGATGCCTTATTGAATATGGACGGAGAAGAAATTGTTACAGATTGGTCCATGACGGATTGCTTTATTGAACTACTCAAAGATAATCCAAATGAGCTCAATGAAGCTCAACTGACACAGCAAAATTGGTGGCACAAAGGTTGCTAGTTATACATTGAGCTAATGTTAACTTGGGGGACCTATGCTAAAGAGAAATTGGTTCGATATCGTGGTTGTAGTCAGCTGGGTAGGAGTTTGGTCAGCGCTGGTTTACTTCATCCCGTCTGGCGGCATATAAATGCCAAAGGTTAGTTTGTGGGGAGGTACTCCCTGCAAACCGTTTAGTCTCTGTTCTGTTTTTATCTAATGCGGCATTTCTTTAGCACTTCCCACTTAGAAGTAGATAAATATATCTATTCCATTTTCTTGCTCCAAAAACACTTAAATAGCGGCGCTTGAGTTGTAATAGTCATGTCATGATTCTGTCATCAGGCTGTAACGCTTCGGTGATTTTAAAATCACTATTCGCAAACGCTTCATTCATCAGTAAGTATCGATTAACTAAAGCTAAAATATCTTATGTAAACAAAATGTGAACAGATATTCCACCGAGCTGATAGAGAAATATTCTATGCATAAGGTCTATATTTATCTTCATAATTTTGCAGTTTTAGTGCATTTTATTTTTACTTAATGTTAATGCCTTGTTTCATTAGAAAAACTAATGCCAAAGTTGAAAATTTGTCATTTTTTGAACAGCAAATTATTGGCTAATATTCACGCAACGAAACAAGTTAACTAATTTATAGAGAGGAAATCATGGCTCAAGCAATGCACATCGGAACTATTGAAGCACCTATCTCTATGGACAAAAAAACCTATACGGTTTCATTCAAAGGATTGATTGCACACCTATTCGATATTCTTTTTACAGACAATACTCCTCATACGTACTACGCAGGTGATATGTCTGGTCATATTCAAAAAGATATAGGTCTGTATCGATAGCAACAGTAATGCTATCGATAGTGAACTTAAGCGCCAGCAGTAATGTTGGCGCTTTTTATTTTTGGTGAGTTTATTTTTTAGAAATATGCCTGACTGTGTTACTCGTCAGGGAATCAATACTGCTATTTTTAGTCGTTAAATAGCGTTCAAATTCAGGCAAAAGCGGCCCTAGAGCATCAGTTAATGTGTTTCTGATAGTATCGACCACCACTTGAGTCCCTCGCTCAATTTCAATATTGACATAATCTCCAAGATCTTTTTCTTCAAATGTCGTTTGGCGGCGAGTTTCAGGGATAAGCCAAACCTCAAACCAATTGCTTGATTTATCGACTTCAGAAACTGTAAGGCTAGCACCATTTATCGCAATGTATCCTTTAGGGAAAATATAGGGCTTAAGTGATGGTGGAAGCTCAAGCCTAAGGCGGTAATTATCTTCTATTGCTTCAATTTCAGCGACCTTAGTTTTGTCATCAACATGGCCTGAAAGAGGATGACCTCCAATTTCTGCCCCATCTTTCGCTGCTCGCTCCACATTTACCTTTGTGCCTGCATTGCAGCTTCCAAGAGTGGTGAGCTGAATACTTGGCAGCATCACATCAAATGAGGCTTTAATGGGCGAGAGCAGCTTGGTGACGGTTAAGCAAACACCATCGACAGCTACACTTGCTCCTATATCAAGGTCATTGCAAAAGCCTTGTTCAAACTCAATGTCGAAAGTACGGATACCATTATGGTCCTCTATGTCCTGAATAACGGCGATTGAGGAAATAATTCCAGTAAACATTAGTGCTGCTCCGATTTGATTTTTATGAAGGTATAGAGGCTCTGACAAAGCTTGGTAGCTATGGTTGATAGAACAAGCTTGAAAGCTATGAAATATGCAATTCGAAGTATGAACTGAATCTGATTCATGGTGACTCCTAGATAGTTAACCTGAATCAAGGCGATGTGATACAAGAGCCATCATAGGCACTCCAATATGTCAGAGTTAGTGTTGGCTCTTATTCTCTTTCATCCGGACTATAACCGTCGGCTCTGGTTTCTCACCAGATCTGCTGACCTCGAAACATCGAGCGCTCGCGGGCTCATCTCGATGAGATTTACCGCCGGTGGGGAGTTTCACCCCGCCCTGAGAATAGTTGTAAGGTCCAAGTTTGGACTATGGCAGAATAATAGATTTATCCCTAATTGGGAAGTTAGGCTGGTATAAGGCTATGATTTCTAGCTCTCAATGGGCAAATCGGAATTTGCTCCCCATTCTGTCCAAGAGCCATCGTATACCAATAAGTCATGGTAACCTGCAATTTGAGCGGCAACTAAAACAATAGCGGCGGTGACACCAGAACCACAGCTAAATATATACTTTGTTTTTGCTTGATCAAGTGAGGTAGACAAGATTTGTTTTAGCTCTGTGGGTGATTTGAGCTTATGCCCATCTATTAACTCAAGAAATGGCTGACATATGGAGTTAGGGATATGTCCGGATCGTAAGCCCACTCTTGGCTCATCAACTTTTGCGTTAAAGCGCTCATGAGAACGAGCATCAACGATTTGGCAAGTTGAGTCATCTATATGGCTCAACACAAAATTAGAGTCGACAAAATAATTGGAGTTTAGTTGACCATTAAAATTACCTTTTAATGAAATCTTCTGATAAGAAGTCGTTGTTTCGAGACCTGAGTTTTTCCATTCTGTTAGGCCGCCATCGAGTATATACACTTCTTTATGTCCCATTGCTTTAAACATCCACCAAGCTCGCGGTGAAGCGAAGGTCCCGCTGTTGTCGTACACAACGATAATAGAGTCTTGATTTAATCCTAAGTCGCATGCAAGCGTATTAAAGCGCTCTTCCGTGGGCATCATGTGCGGAAGGGATGAATTAATATCACAAAAGACTTTATCGTAATCGAAACGAATGGCACCTGGGATAATGTTTACTTTGTCATTTTTAGGGGTCGATGGGACTTGGAAATCAATACTTGCGTCGAGGATAGAGAGCTTTCCAGTATTACGCAGTTGGTTTAACTGTTTTGGTGTGATAATGGGTGACATAAATTTCCTTATTTACACTTGGTGAGCTTGTGTTTTGGCCGTTTAAAGAAATTAACTACATACAATGCAGTTACTTTGTTTGGATACTTTCAGTTCTTGCCATGACATGGTCATGCCATCCATAAGTAACAACATGCCTTCTTTGGGTTGACCAAAATTCGCGATAAGTTTGATTGCTTCTAGTGCTTGTATTGTACCGATAATACCGACGATAGGCGACATGACGCCTGACTCCACGCAGCTCAAATTAGTGTCTCCAAATAGAGAGCTGAGACATTGATAACATGGCTGACGTTCATCCTTATAGGTAAAGACACTTATCTGTCCTTCCATTCTTATCGCTGCGCCAGATACGAGGGGGATTTTGAGTTTGTAACAAATTCGGTTGAGCTGGTTTCGAGTATCAAGGTTGTCAGAACAATCAAGGACCAATGTATGCTGGCTAACCTCATACTCTAAATCTGGTTCATCTAATCGCTTGGCTATGGAGTGAATATTTAGGTGAGGATTCAATTGTTTGAGCGACTCAGTTGCAGAGTTCACTTTGTATTGCCCTTGGTTACTGTCTTGATGTAAGACTTGCCGATGAAGGTTAGATAATTCAACCACATCGTCATCAATAAGCGTTAAGCTACCGATGCCGGCGGCGGCTAAATACTGGCTAGCAGCACACCCTAGACCGCCAAGGCCAATAATAAGTATTTTGCTTTGCTTTAGCGCTTCTTGCCCCTCAAAATCAAAGCTTTTAAGAGTAATTTGGCGATTATAGCGCAGCATTTCTTGATCAGAGAGAATGGTCAAATCAATTCCTAATAGAGTGAAGGATTAAACAGTTGAATGTTGACAGTGTCACCTATTTCAACATGCCCACGATCTTGCTCAAGTACTGCAAAGCAATTGGCGAGACTCATAGAACGGAATGCTCCTGAACTTTGATTGCCCGTACTTTCAACAAAGAATTGACCATTTTCAATACTATATATGGCTCTTTGGTAATCTGTGCGTCCGGGAACTTTTCTAAAGGAAGAGCGCGACTCAGCCGGTATCGATTCAGGTGCTTTCCATTGAGAATGTCCAGCTAATTTTGCTAGCAGAGGTTGAACCAAAACGTACATAGTGACGACCGCCGACACCGGATTTCCTGGAAGTCCGCAGAACCATGCGTCTGCTAAAGAGCCGAAAGCGAATGGCTTACCTGGCTTGATCGCTAGTTTCCAAAAATCAATATTTCCGATTTCTGCTAATATCTGCTTTGTGTAGTCTGCTTCACCAACACTGACGCCACCAGAAGTCACGACAACATCAGCTAATGCTTGGGCCTTTTCAAAAGTAGACTTTAGCTCGCTAGGACTGTCAGGAATAATACCGAGATCTATGGCCTCACAACCGAAGTTTTCAATTAAAGGTTTTATACCATAGCGATTGCTATCATATATTTGCCCTGATTGGAGAGGTTCACCCAATGAGACTAATTCGTCACCGGTAGAGAAAAAAGCAACGCGTGGCTTTCGAAAAACATTAACATGGCTAATGCCCAAAGATGCAATCATTGGGATATCTCGAGCTGTCAATCGAGCGCCTTTGGGCAAAACCAAGTCACCCTGTTTTATATCGTCTCCTTTTGGTCGAATATTGCTTTGTGGCTGGATGTTCGATGTCTCAAAGATAGCGCCTTGGTCTGTCACTTGTACTTTTTCCTGCATAATGACGGCGTCACAACCCTTAGGAACTGGGGCTCCGGTCATAATTCTCACACAGGTATTTTTCGGCCAAGTCCCGTCAAAAGGTTGCCCAGCATAAGATGTACCGGCCACAGGTAAGGCTATGTTTTTACCTAAATCCTCGATGCGTACAGCAAATCCATCCATGGCAGAATTTGCAAAAGGTGGGACGAAAATGGGAGAGTTAATATCTTCTGCGAGCACATGGCCAATCGCATCGAGCAACGGGAGTGGTAAGTTTGTTTGAACTGGTTTAATTGATGCTAGCATCTTAGATATCGCATCATTGATTGGCATTAAGCCAGGCGCGTCACAGCAACCCATCGTATCGCCTCTATATTATCGTTGTTTTGTTACTAATGTCGTTAATGATTATCGTACCATAGATAATGGTGGCTACAATAAAAGCCATTGATAAAATATGGGTGTAATTGTGCAAAAATACGAGTATCCTGTCTTTACCAAAATCTTACCCATTAGGGTGAGGTTCGTAGCCACTCAGATTGAGTGACTTTTTGGAACAACAGATACCATAGGTTGATGTTAAAACGGCAAACAAACTTTGAGAGGAAGTAGGATGTCAGGTCTGAGTGAATCTGCAAAATTGGTAAAAGAAGCGCTAGAGAACCGTGGGTTAGAGACGCCGATGTTGCCAAATCAAATGAACCGAGAAGAGAAAAAAGAAAAAATTCAGCATCATATGCGTGAAATTCTTACTCTATTGGAACTCGACCTTACAGACGATAGTCTTGAAGAAACACCACATCGAATCGCCAAAATGTATGTCGATGAAATTTTCTCTGGTCTGGATTATTCTAATTTTCCTAAAATCACTGTCATTGAGAACAAAATGGACATGAGTGAAATGGTACGTGTTAAAGGTATCACAGTGACCAGTACGTGCGAGCACCACCTCGTTACCATAGACGGACTGGCGACCGTTGCCTATATTCCCCGAGGAAAAATAATCGGCTTATCTAAGATTAACCGTATTGTGAGGTTTTTCGCTCAGCGCCCTCAGGTCCAAGAGCGAATGACCCAGCAGATCTTGGTTGCTCTGCAAACTTTGCTCGAATCTGATGATGTTGCTGTGACTATTGATGCCACTCACTACTGCGTTAAATCACGCGGAGTCATGGATGCAACTAGTGAAACTACGACTACAGCCCTCGGTGGTATTTTCAAGAGCAATCCTGCAACAAGACATGAGTTTTTGCATGGGATACGCTAGGCATTAAGTTGAGCCAACGATTTTATGAGCCGCTTCTTGTATGAAGCGGTTTTTTGCTTTTTACGGTTAGCGCCAACAAAAGGCCTGACCATTCTTAAAGGTTTTTCTATGACCAACACATTTAAGAGTCTTAACCTAAAAACTGAATTGATTGAGACACTAGATAGTTTAAATTATTTTGAAATGACACCGATTCAACAGCAAGCATTACCTATTGTATTACAGGGGAAAGATGTCATAGGGCAGGGTAAAACTGGTTCGGGAAAAACGGCGACTTTTTCTTTGGGGTTACTCAGTAATCTTAAGGTAAAACGCTTTCGCGTTCAGTCATTGGTGTTGTGCCCAACTCGGGAATTAGCCGACCAAGTCGCTCAAGAAATTCGCATGCTTGCTCGTGGAATCCATAATATCAAAGTATTAACTTTATGTGGCGGGATGCCCATGGGCCCACAAATTGGTTCTCTTGAACATGGAGCCCATATATTGGTGGGCACCCCAGGGCGAATACTTGATCATTTATCAAAAGGTCGTATCAATTTAGATGAGCTTAACACTCTAGTGTTGGATGAAGCTGATAGAATGTTAGAAATGGGCTTTGAAGAGGCCATTGATGCGATTACTGCACAAGCTCCTAAAACAAGACAGACGCTATTGTTTAGTGCTACTTTTCCCGCCAATATTGAGACGTTAGCATCAAAAGTAATGCAAGAACCACAAATGGTTAAAGTTGAGTCAACTCATCAGCTAAGCACTATTGAACAGCAATTTTTTCTACTTGAGACGCTAAAAGAACGTGATGAAGCACTTGAAGCTTTGCTTTTGACCCATAAACCTGAGTCTTCAGTCGTGTTTTGTAATACCAAAAAAGAAGTTCAAAATGTCACCGATGAACTGAATTATCGGGGCTTTAGTGTCACAGAACTTCACGGTGATATGGAGCAACGTGACCGTGAACAAGCGCTGACCATGTTCGCCAATAAGAGTATCTCAATTTTAGTTGCAACGGATGTGGCAGCTCGAGGTCTGGATGTCGATAACTTAGACGCGGTATTTAACTATGAGTTGTCTCGTGATCCAGAGGTTCATGTCCATCGCATTGGAAGAACAGGGCGTGCAGGGGCGAAAGGTATGGCATTTAGCTTTTTTAGTACTAAAGAGTCGTATCGTGTTGCTCAAATTGACGAGTATATGGACATTGAAATTTCACCAGTCAATCTACCTGAGAAGCCTATTGAAAAACCTTTCTACCCCAAGATGCAAACCATTCAAATTTTGGGCGGCAAAAAACAAAAAGTTCGAGCTGGTGATATCTTAGGTGCGCTAACTAAGCAAGCGGGTTTGGATGGAAAGAAGATAGGCAAAATAAAAATCTTACCTATGGTTTCATATGTTGCGGTCGAGCATGAACTTGTAAAGCCAGCCCTCAAACAGCTTCAAAACGGAAAGATGAAAGGGCGGAACTTTAAAGCTCGCGTCATGAAGTAACCGCAGCAAGCTAATGGTTCCATTACAAATATAAGACTTTCTTATCGAAAGTCTTATATTCTGAATTCTGCTAATCGGTAAATTTGTAGCTTATCCCGATACTGAAAGACCAACCGAGATCATTCTGGATCAAAGGGCTGCTTGAATCATGATGTTCAAACTCTAGTTTGGTCAGAATCATCCACTGCGAGCTTATGTCATATAAGCCAATTACGCCTGTCTGGTATACCCAAGTGTCATCGGCATCGAATTGTTTAAGGTTTGAATTCAAAGACTCTACATTTGAAACAGAATATAAATGACGAGACAGCTTTTTGTCTCTATAGTCGACTTCAAAATAGGGCGTTAATGAAAACGCATCGAAAGGTAATGGTAGGGTTTTACCAAGATGAAGTTGTACTTCATAGCCATTGTGCTCAGTGGTCACGTCATGAAGATAGGTCAGTCTAGCTCCTACACTACCCAGTGTTATGCCAAGCTCTCCGTTTCCATCACGATCTTGGATGCCATTTGGAATGTCATCAAATTGAGAGTCAACCTCGGCAAACCGCCAATGACCCGTTAATCCTACATATGGCAAAACGGAAACGTTGACTAAGCTACCATCAATAAAACCATATTCGCCGTTATAGAAAAGATTGGGTTCAACAGAAAAACTACCTTTTTGATCGTTTGAAAAAACGGACTCGCCAAAAGCACCACTTAATCCGATAAAGCCAAAATCATTATTTTGGTCTTCTTGTGCTGCCACATTGAGAGAAAAAGCACTTAAGCAAAAAAAATAAAGGGTGCAGTGTGATTGAATATACATAAGATTCTCCTTGTTCCTAACAAAAAGAACGCTCATTTTCAAAAAAGATTACAACTCACTATATAGCCAATGTATAGAATTTATAATTCTATCATAAAGAAAAATTAAGCCACCCTAAATCGGATGGCTTGGCTTATTCTTTAAAAAATTATCTTTTAGCTATCAAATAAATACAGGTACTCGCCATAACCTTGTTGCTCTAATTCTTCCTTGGGAATGAACTTCATTGCTGCTGAGTTCATACAATAACGCAATCCTGTTGGGGCAGGGCCGTCTTTAAATACGTGACCTAAATGAGAGTCCGCAAAGCGGCTTCGAACCTCGGTCCTTGGGTAAACAAGGTAGTAATCGGTTTTAGTCACTATATATCCCTCGTTAATCGGTTTGGTAAAGCTCGGCCACCCTGTACCTGATTTGTATTTATCAGTTGAAGAGAATAGCGGCTCGCCAGAGACTATATCAACGTAGATGCCTTCTTGTTTGTTATCCCAATATTTATTATTGAACGCTTTCTCAGTACCTTCTTTCTGTGTTACGTAGTACTGCAGACTGGTTAGCTTGTCTTTAATTTCTTTATCCGATGGTTTCTTATACGGCTTCACGTTGGCAACGGCGTTATGTTCATCAATCAATTGACGCAGTGTTTTAGGGTTTTTCTCTCTGTCATCACCAAAGATATCATTTAGATACTGATCTCGCCCTGATGCATAGCGATAGTAGTTATAACGAATTTTGTTATGTTTGTAATAGTCTTGGTGGTAGGCCTCTGCTGGCCAGAATTTAGAGAACTTGATCAATTCCGTTTTGAGTGGTTTTTTAAAGATTCCAAGGCTTTCAATTTCATCCATAAAATCTCTCGCAGTCTGCTTTTGCTCATCGTTATGATAAAAAATCGCTGGGCGATATTGAGGGCCTCGGTCAACAAAGGACCCTTTGTTGTCTGTTGGGTCTATATGACGAAAGAACTGATCGAGCACTTGTTCGTAGCTGACAGTGTTTGGGTCAAATTTCACTTCAATGACTTCAATATGCCCTGATTTACCAGAAGATACCTGTTTGTATGTCGGATTTTCCAGCTCACCACCTGAGTAGCCGGACACTACATCGATAACACCATCAAGCTTTTCTAGATCAGACTCAGTGCACCAGAAGCAGCCTCCCGCTAGAGTCGCTATTTCATAATCAGAAGCACTTTTAGTGTTTACTTCCGTTTTAGCAGCGCCTAAAAATGACGCTAGGGCTGCCGTTAGAGCAAGGGCAGAAAGGACTATCTTCGACTTAACTTTCATATCAACCTCTTCGAATACTTTGTCTTTGACTAATAAGAAAGGTCAGGGCAAGAAAAAATTGCATTTAATATGACTTTTTAACAATACGAGTCATAGGGTACAAAAAAGGCAACCTAAGGCTGCCTGTATTTGATTGAGATTATTGGGCTAGCCCAAAGAGGGGAGAACGCCAGTAGTAATTAGGATTTGAGCGGTAATTATCACTAATCCGACTGACCCACTAATCATCAGTCCTAGATTACCGCCAATAACCTGATATGTTTCCTGATTGTTTTGACTCACACGGGCTTTTTTAACCATCAATACAGGAAGAAAAATGGCGAGTACCGCGAGAGATATGGCAGCGTAACCCAAGGCCATAATAAAGCCTTGTGGGTAAAACAGAGCGAACCCCATAGGTGGCAAGAAGGTTATTGCGCCTATGATAACGCGGTTGGATGACTCTTTCTTTTTGTTGAAGGTGTCGCCCAAAAACTCGAATAAGCCTAAGCTAACACCCAAGAATGAAGTCAATAGAGCAAGATCTGCAAACACACCAATAGTCTGGCTTAGGTTTGACTCATGAACTTTGGTTGATAAGGTCGCAATAAGTCCACTTAAGCCTTGGTTCTCTATTAATGTATCTTGGCTGACAACCCCTAAGGTTACGATTTGCCAAAAAACATAAACGATTAAAGGAATTGAAGAGCCTATGATGATGGCTTTTCGAAGTGATGGCGTGTTGCCATCTAGGTAATTGACGATCGCAGGAATGCTGCCATGGAAGCCAAAAGAGGTAAAAATAACCGGTATCGCAGCCACAATTAAGCCTTGCTCTATTGGCATACTGAGGAGATAAGATTCAGTAACGTTTGGTGCAAGAAAGCTAAGTGCTGTCGCCATAGCGATCAGCTTAACAGCAAATAGGACTCGGTTTACCTTATCTACGGTGCTTGTACCAATGGTTACCACTGAAGCTACGATAAAGGTAAATAAAATTGTCGATGAAGTACCGCTTAACTCAAAACCCGTAAAATAAGCTAGGCGTTGACCAAATTGAACACCACCTCCGGCTATGTAGGCTGCGCATAAAGAGTAAAAGAGAAAAAGCATAGAGAAACTGGCTACCCATTTACCTTTACTTCCCAAAAACTGTTTAGCAAGAGTGTGCAGAGTAGCACTTGAATCCGCATGTTGGTGTAACTCAACCATTAATAGAGCTGTGTATGACATCAATGCCCAAAGTGCAAACATAATAATCAGTGATGACGAAAACCCTATTCCAGCAGAAGCCAGTGGTAGAGCGAGCATTCCTGCTCCAATGGTCGTCCCGGCAATGATCAAGGTGCTGCCTAGTACTTTTGATTTCTTCATGTATTATTTTCTTTACAGTGATTTGTTATAGTTATTAACGCTTTTGTATATGACAAGTTACGTTTTATATCTTATTGAATAACGCATTTTGTAAAAAAAAGACGTTCATTTCAAGTGCTGTGTACATGTTTTTGTTCATTGGTGTAATTAATACTTTACATCATTTCACAATAAAGTGGGGTTCATCCTGCCTGGGCTGTTCAAAAACCAACCTATGGCTCAAAGCTTCTTAGCATCATTTTTTCAAAAAAATGTCATAAAGTTAGTGTAAAACGATTGGGTAGACTTTATAGTCGAGTAGAGACTTGGAAATAAGTCTTTAGAAACGATGTATACAAGGGAGGTCAGAATGAGTGACCAAATCGTAAACGATGAATGTCTTGAGTTAATAGATGCGATGGAAATAGGTTTTGCCTTGTCAGACTATGAACGGGTAACCGACGAATCGATAGATGAAGCGTTAAATTAATCATCATATATACATTCATACCAAGAAAGAGCCAGTGCAAAAGCGCTGGCTTTGTGCTTTTATGTTACTTGTCTTTTTATTTTGTAGAAACTGATGAACTATCTTGCCCATTTGCATATCGCATCGTATTGCCATTCAAGTTTACTAGGTAACTTACTTGGTGATTTCGTCAAAGGCGATCCAGCCTCTCGTTTTACCCCTTCGATAGTGCAAGGTATTAAGTTGCATCGTTATGTGGATAGCATGACAGATGCCCATGACCAAGTTAGAAACGCTAAACAATTATTTCTTGGTAAACGTAGGAGATTTTCAGGTATTGCTCTTGATATGTTTTGGGACCATTGTCTTGCATTAGAGTGGCAGCGATACCATCAGAGTAATCTGAGCGATTTTTGCCAAAAGGCAGAATATAAAGTTCGTGAAGAGTGTGACCAAGTTCTACCCGAAAGATTTATGGTTGTCACCGAGGCGATGTGGAAAGGCCGATGGTTAGAATCTTACCAAAGCATAGAAAACATACACTTCGCGTTGCAAAGGATGTCAACACGCTCACCTAGAATGGCAGAGCTAGTTTCCTGTTCTGATACGTTAGATCTGTACTATGACTGCTTGAAAAGCATTTTCCATGTTTTATATCCTGAGATACTAAACGCTTCGAAAAGATTTTGATAGAATACTAGTCCCTGTTTTATCCGGAAATCTAACATGCCTTCATTTGACCAATTAGGCTTATCTCCAACTTTCACCAAAACTCTAAACAAATTGGGGTTTAGCACTCCGACACAGATACAAGAGCAAGCAATTCCTGTTGTTATGCAAGGAAAAGACGTGCTTGCTGGAGCACAAACAGGAACAGGCAAAACAGCAGCTTTCGGGCTGCCAATACTGAATAAAATATTAGACGCTAGTGATGAGCGAGATCGGCAATCTAACGACGTACTGGCTTTGGTTGTTGTTCCGACACGAGAGTTGGCGCAGCAAGTATTCGAGAGTCTTACCGCTTATGCCGAGTCAACAAAGATAGAAATTGTCACCGCATATGGTGGAACCAGTATCAATACGCAAACTCGTAATCTTGAACATGGGTGCGATGTCCTTATTGCAACGCCAGGTCGATTACTCGACCATCTGTACTGCAAAAATATAAGCTTAAAAAAAACTAAATACTTGGTACTCGATGAAGCTGATCGTATGTTGGATATGGGCTTTATGCCTGATGTGCAACGTATTCTTAAACAGATAAATGCTAATCGTCAGACTCTATTTTTTTCAGCAACTTTTGATAAGAAGATTAAAGCTATTGCCTATCGACTGATGAATGAACCTGTTGAAGTGCAAGTCACGCCATCCAATAGCACTGCGGAAACTGTTAAGCAGATGGTATATCCTGTCGATAAAAAGCGAAAAGCTGAATTACTCGCTTATTTGATTGGTTCTCGAAACTGGCATCAGGTGCTCGTCTTTACCAAAACCAAGCAGGGTAGTGATTCTCTGGCTAAGGAACTAAAGCTAGATGGCATTGTTGCCGCATCAATCAATGGAGACAAAAGCCAAGGCGCTCGTCAAAAAGCGCTTGATGATTTTAAATCTGGCAAAGTGAGGGCATTGATAGCGACTGATGTAGCAGCTAGAGGCTTGGATATCAATCAACTAGAGCAAGTTATAAACTATGATATGCCTTATAAAGCAGAAGATTATGTTCACCGTATTGGGCGGACTGGTCGTGCAGGGTATGAAGGCATTGCTATTTCTCTGATGAGTAAAGATGAGGAGTATCTACTTGCCGCAATAGAAAGGCTTTTAGATACTCGTTTGCCGCAAGAATGGCTACAAGGTTTTGAGCCTAGCTTGCAAGACACGGGAGACAATGAGCTGAAACAAACTAAGCGCAGCAAAAGCCGTTCTGCGGAGAAGCGAAAACTTAAGGCTCAAATGAAAATTCATTCTAATAGAGGAAAGAAGAAGCCAAATAAATAAAACGGCTCGTTGTGATACATCAAAGGACTTGATATGCGTTTAGAACTATTGTCAAAAAAGCATGATAAGAAACTACTTGAGTTTGAACTTGAGAATAGAGACTGGTTCGAGTCAATGATCCCTCCTAGAGAGCCTGAGTTCTATTCTTTACAGGGAGTCACAGAGCATATCCAATTATTTCTGTTAGAGCATCAAGTAAGAACTTTAATCCCAATGTTAATTATTGATGATAAAGGGAACTTAGTCGGAAGGATCAATGTATCTAACATAGACAGCAATAAAAATCAGGCACATATTGGTTATCGCGTCGGTCAAGCGTTCACAAATCGTGGAATCGCCAAATATGCGGTGACTAATATGGTGCGAATAGTAGAAAAGTTTGGCCTTAAAGAGCTACTAGCCTATGCCTCAACAGGAAATATTGCATCGCAAAGAGTACTCAAGACCAACGGCTTTAAAGCCCACAAATTGGTATCAAACTACGCTGAATTGCATGGTGTTCCGATTGACTGTATCGAATTTAAGTTATGCCTGAGTTAGTAAAGCAAGCTAGGATATTGGTTTACATTCTAAAAAATTGCATTCCTAGATAGGGCTTTTCTAGGAATTTTTTTTCGCTGTGTTTTAGTGAACTAAAAATAAAAATTTTAAAAATTATAAAGTTACAAAGATTTAATGGGTTTCCATATGCTCTGTGTGGAATTTCTGGTCTTGACTTAACCTAACCATGCACTATTACTTACCGTTAGTATCTATTAATGCTGAAGGAACAGTGTTCGGAGTCACTATGAAAAAAACCTTAGCTCTACTTTGTACAGTTCTAGCCTCTACCTCAGTCTTAGCAAAAACCAATGTTACCGTTTTTGGGGATGACTCTTATCCACCATACTCTTACATTGATAGCGGTCGCATGACTGGTATATACACGGTTATTCTAGAGCGCATTTTCGAAAAAATGCCTGACTACAATGTAACCATAAAAGGTGTTCCGTGGAAACGAGGACTACTTGAGATAGAAGGTGGGAAAAATTTTGCCTTGTATCCTCCCTACAAACGTCCAAAGCAGCGTCCGTATATGGAATACGACATGTCTATATTGGATGAAAAGCTTGTTGTAGTGTGCCAAAAATCTGTTCTTAGCTCCCCAAGACCTAACTGGCCTGGTGACTATATGGGATTGACTATTGGTAATAACTCAGGATTTTCTGCAGGCGGAGATGAATTCAAAGCTGCTGTTAAAGCTGGAAAGATAAAACTCAGTGAGACGAAAGGAACGCCTAAGAACTTACTTAAACTTATTGCTGGGCGTGTGGATTGTTACATGAACGACGCCCTATCGATACAGTGGGAACTCAAAAAGCTTCAGAAGGAAGGCAAGTATAACGGCTCGACTATTGTAGAAGGTGCGACAATTAGTTCAGAGCAAGGCTTCCTAGGATTTGCTACCAAAGGCGATAAATTCCCATTCAAAGATGATTTCAAGTCACAGTACCACAAAATTCTTTCTGAAATGAAAGCGAGTGGTGAAGTGGATAAAATCATTCAGGAATATGTGAAATAGTGTAAGAGTTTGCACAGACAAGCGGGAGTTAATCTCCCGCTTTTTTTACTTAGATTTCTTTATTTTGTTTATTGTTAATAAACCATTCTTACTGACTATTATTCAACTAAACTTTGTATTGAAATTAAATTTTTTCAGTTGTAGGAATTTAATATGATATATAATAAAGACTTAATCCTTCAATCTATAGACCAATATAATAATTCAAATGGGAAGGGGGCTGAAAGAAGCCGAATGAGTGATTGGTTGCATTTTGAAAATCATGGAAAAGTTGGTCAAGTAAGAGCGAATATATTGAAGAGTTATGTAGAGAAGTCCCAGCCTATATATGTTAGTAGTTTGATATCAGAGTATTTGTCCGCTTCTGTAAAACCAGGAACACTGAATAAAATAATAAAAGACAACAGTCAAAAAGATTGCTTTAAACATGCGAAAATTCTCAATGGCGGAAGTAATAACTCTGCTTCCTTAAGAACATACGTAAAATCTGCGCATAACAAAATAACTTCTGGAGATGCACAATATACCAAACCATATCAGAATAAGTTGCTTGAAGGAAACTCTGTACCACCAGAAAGAATGATTACCAGCGGGTTTAGTATATTTAAAAGTGATTTGAACAAGGTAAAAGACTTAAATTCGTCGGCACATACAGTTACTATGTATCAGCATAAAAGTACAAACGACATGTACTTTGGAAAGTCTTTAACTGATGGTAGTGAAGAAAAAATCAATGCTTTATCAGAAATTTTGTACTCTCTAATATGGCAAAAATTTATTGGTGATCGCTCTTCTAAGTCACTTATCATGCTTGATGATAGTAATCAGATTTGTGGCATTTGTTCAAAGGGGCTAAACCAGTTCAGTGAACTAAAAACGCAGCTAGGAAAAAATGGTTACCCTTCTAAACTAGGTTTACTCTCTATTGCTGTATTATCATACTTGCTTGTTGAGGATGATTTGCATACAAAAAATGTTGGTACATTTAATTATCATGGTGAGACGGTTTTTGGAAAAATAGATCATGATTATATCGTTTCAAAATTTAAAACTCATCAGTCTCATTTTAACAATGACTTCGATCTGGAGTTATTAATTGGATATCTAATGACACAGGATGTTAATTTACTTAAATTAATACTGAAAAGCCTTAGATTTTCTCCTGGTACAAAAAATAGTGCGATGCTTAATTTTGGTCATTATTTAAGAGGGATAAATGGCGGAGCAAATACAACACTGGGAAGAAAAGCAACTCGTGATTTTTATTCAAATTATGTAACCATTCATAACAAGTCTGAATGTGAGTTTTTGAAAAATAAAATAAAAACTTTGAATATCAGAGAAATGGATAAAGACTATGATAGCATTATAAAATTCGCAGCAAGATACAGTATTGTAGGTATAGATAAAATTAATGAGGTTTATTTCTTCATTAAGAACAGGATTTTAATTGCTAAGAATGAGTTATCAAGCCTAAGTTAGAGTTGTAAATAATATAGTTAATCATTACATAATGATAGACTTTCTTTTTCCGAATCGTAGATCAAAATATTGACGTTGAATTTTCGCTATGATCTGGTGCAAGGCGCTATAATCTGACTAAACTTGTCAGGTCGTACACTTTGTGTGCTTAACTGTTTCAGCCTTAATGGATTATGGACAACTTACAGGGTTTTACAGATGGAATTCAAAGTCGCTGCATATGAAGATTATGAACGTTTGGCTTCACTGCAGGCACAAAGTTGGAAAATGTTTTACCGGGGTGCTATGGAATCTAGATATTTAGATCTTGATGTTCTCGCTGAGCGCCGAGCTGTTTGGCAAACTCGCCTCATCAACCCTCCCTATAATCAACATGTTCTAATGCTTGAAGAAGGTGGATTACTTTGCGGGTTTATATGTGCATTCGGTAACCATGACTATGAAAAAGGAACAATTATTGATGCATTACACATCGATGATTATTACTTAGGAAAAGGGTTGGGCGTTAAATTAGTTGGTCATGTATCACAGTGGGTTAAGAAGCACTTCCCTAATAATGGTATTTATGTGAATGTTGTAAAAAGTAATCGCAGAGCGATTACTTTTTGTGAGCGGTTGGGGGGGCATTTTAAACAGGAAAGAACTTGGAATACACCTTGTGGTTCCCAAGTCCCAGAGCTGATTTATTCTTGGAACTCGCCCGAGGAGTTACTTGAATCAACTTCCCAACTCCAGAACAGCGCGCTTAATTTGGTTAAAGAGTAGTCTATTGTCATCGAGACTAAGTGTCTTATGTGCTAGTGAACACTGATTAGAGATCTTAGTTTGGGCTGGCACACCGCTTTAGCGATGAACATATTTCTGGAGGTGTTCGATAAATGCTCCAACTTTTTTGGCTAGATGTTTTCTTGATGAATAAAAGGCGTATAACACGAGATCTTCCGGTTCATGCTCCAAACGCAGTTCAGTGAGTAGGCCAGCATCTATTTCAGTTTGGCAAAATTCTAACGGTAATATCGCAGCACCCAAACCTGAAATTGCACCTTGCTTAGCAAGCTTACCACTGTTGACTCGAAAATTAGACTGGACTCTCTGGGTGACAGTTTGCCCTTTTTGATATTTAAAGACCCAAGGTGTGCCATTTAATACAGAAAATGTACTAATACATGGAAAATGGTTTAAGTCACTTAACTTCTTTGGTTTTCGATAAGTCTGTAAGAGTTTAGGTGCTGCAACCACAGTACTAGTCCAGCAATTAATCTCTCTTGCTATCCAACTACTGTCTGGCAAGCTGCCCCTATGGAAACTGAGGAAAACATCGAACCCGTTCAGCAAATCTTGGTTAGGGGCTAAGTTTGTGTCACAGCACAGTGAAATTGATGGGTTTTCAGCGCAAAAAGATACCACAGCTTCTGCCAATTGAGGCGAATCTGGCATGAGTACTCTTAGCTGACCGAATGCATCATGGCTGTGCTCAGTCACCTTGGTTAATGCATCACTAAGCTGCAAGAGCAAGGGTTGAGTTTGTTCGTATAACTGATCTCCCGCAGGAGTGGGTGAGGTTTTACGAGTGGTTCTATTAAATAGTCGCGTGTGAAGCGTGTTTTCAAGTAAACCAATATGACGGCTAACATTAGATGTCGGTAATCCAAGAAACTCAGAGGCTTTTTTAAAACTATTGTTCTCATAAACACAGTGAAAGCTTTTTAGCCACTGCTGTTCAACCTTTTCTATCATCTCTAATTGTCCCATTTTTTGAGATTATAAATTTAAAAATAGCGACTTTATTACTTAAATTTGCTCGATACAATCCTTTTACCATGTCTGCGTGCCAAGAAGATACTGGCAGTTATTAACTGAAAATAGATGAGCGAAGATAACAATGAGCTGGTTAGAGAAATTAATACCAAGTAATAATATAATTAAAGGACGCAAGGCCGAGATACCAGACGGTGTATGGATGCAATGTCCCAACTGTGCTAAGACATTATATAAAGCGTTTGTTGAACAAAATTTGTATGTATGCCCAGAGTGTACACACCATATGAGGATGCCTGCTCGTGAGCGATTGACATCTTTCTTAGATCAAGGCGAATTAATGGAAATGGGAGGTGATATAAAGCCCAGAGATATCGTTGGATTTAAAGATGTTAAGCCGTACAAAGAGCGTCTAAAAGTCGCCCAAAAACAGACCGGCGAGAAGGATGCACTGATCGTATTAAAAGGTGAGTTGTATGGGTTACCTATTGTCACTTGTGCTTTTGAATTTTCATTTATGGCGGGATCAATGGGGTCGGTGGTAGGGGCTCGGTTTGTTGCCGCTGTTGAAACAGCAATAGCCGAGAAGTGTGGACTGGTATGTTTTTCAGCGTGTGGCGGGGCACGAATGCAAGAGTCTTTGATGTCACTACTACAAATGTCAAAAACCAGTGCGGCTTTGGGGCGCTTATCTGATTTGAGGCTGCCTTATATATCGGTTTTAACAGACCAGACCTTTGGTGGGGTATCGGCAAGTCTAGCCATGTTAGGAGACGTTAATATTGCCGAGCCAAAGGCAAGAATTGGATTCGCTGGCCGGCGGGTTATTGAGCAAACGGTTCGCCAGCAATTGCCCGATGAATTCCAGCGCAGTGAGTTTTTATTAGAACATGGCGCTATCGATATGATTGTGGACAGGCGAGAGATGCGAGAAAAGGTCGCGAGTCTACTATCTAAGCTAATCAATCAGCCACTTGTAAAGCGCCAACAATAAAGAAAATTTATTGGCGACTTACCAAATTTATTTATCTAGTAAATAATGCTATTAGCGATCACTTTATTTTCATAACCCATCAAACATAACCGTGTAAATAATTGATTGTATAATAACCGGCTTAAGTTCAATTTTTACACGCGAGCTGACCATTCAAATTAGTTAACATGCTTAAATTTTGGCACTTGACTACTCTAAGTTAAAAACTTGGCAATCTATTTTAAATTGCTTGTAATTTTAAGTTATTGATAGTATTGTATTTTTAGTTTTTTTTATATAAATCATATTAGATCATGAATGTTTTTTTTGAAAAATTAATATATGGGCCTATCATCTGCGCGGTTCAGGGGATTGACATAACGCTTTTTAGCATAAGCCGTTTTCAATCCCCTCTTTATTTAGAGTAAAAATTCTTTGGAGTATCAATGAAACTCACAAAATTAAGTGTGTTATTTTCGTCGTTGTATTTTGGTTTAGTGGGGAGTAGTTACTCTTCTGATTCGGCAGTTATGACATTTACCGAGACCGTTAATCCTGTTTGTGGGTTTGAAGTTGATAGTACAGCAGCTGGTTCGATCCTTTTTAAAGGCGAAGAGGAATCACGTGAAGATGAAGATTTTGTTACTTTTACGCCGTACAGCAACAACAGTGGACAACAAACTCTCGAACTAACCTTAGATAGACTTGTTTCTACTAATCTGAGCGTCACATCAGGTTCAGGCTCAGCGTCAGCCATAGGTGATAGTCTTAAACTTTGGATTGGAGAAGCTGTTTCCGCAGAATCTACCGCAGCTTTTGGACATGATGGTGCAAAGAGGCAAGGTGAAAAAATTACTGTAGTTCACGGAACATCAATGTCTGCTATTGCGGCTGTTGACCATAAAAGTTCAGAAATTGAGCACACAGGTTCCAATGCGACAGTGACTGCAACTATTCGTCTAGCATGTAAGTAGAACATTCCTGAATAGCTAATTAATCAGAAATTGGATAGTTGTAAAATGTCGCTTAATCCTTTGCTAAAACTAAGTTTGGCTTTAGTATTATTATTGAACTTTTCTAATTTAAGCTATGCACAGTCATTAAGTGGTGGATTATTAGAAAATATATTTTTTAGCAAGAGTGAACGTTTGCAAGTTACTTTCGGTAATTTAAATAAATACTCTGAAAATTATAGAGTGTCTGTTAGCAAGCTGAATTTTAAACCTAGCGATGTCAATAGTCTTGTTAATAAGATCGATAAAGATAATAGCGATAAGCAACTATCCAAGTTTTTTAGTGACGTAAAACCTGAAAGTACGACTAAAAAAAAACTGAATAAAAAAATTAAATTACCTGCAGGAAAAACACGTAAAGTTAAAGTCCCAGTATTTAATCTAGAAAAAAATAAACTGAACTTTTATCGTATTTGTAGTGAGTCTGAACCTAAAGGTGGTTATGTATACGAGGTGTGCACGCACTCTGTTATATACTACTCTTATCCAAACTGATTCTGATATATGAAATACTTGATTTTCGTTTTTTTAATTATGTTTTCAAACTTATCCTTGGCTGATCGATGTTATGATAAGGTTGTTAGAAATACTGTTAACGATAGATACCTAACAGAGGGTACTCGTTATGTTGATATGACTATTTGTACTTATCTAGTTGATGGTAAATCAGAGGGAGATAGTCCCGTACTCATATTTGCTATGAAGCTAAACGAAGCTGATCATGTAAAGTTTAAGCATCGAGTCAGGGTGATTGCTTCTGGAGCTGCGTCTAATCCATGTATTATCGGTAGAAGAGGTGAGTACAGTTCAGCCATCAACTATAATCCTACTGAAAGTGAATGTAACTCAAGTAATAATTACGTCTCTATGAGGTTTAATTTTCGCCCTGAAGGACATGATAATGACTCTAGCGAAACCCCCATGTTGATTATATTCAAGATGGATGCATCGCAAGCAACAAACGATAGATTTGTTGATTTAAAGATAGGAAATGAAATTATACTAGATCAAGTGCTTTATTTTGAGTATGAACCAGAAAAGATTGAAAATGCTCCAGACTCCTGCAGTATAGAAGTTTATGGAAACACTGGTGGAATGATTTTTAATGACACTGATGATATTAACAGTAAATATTTGGACGCCAGGTTGTATTCTTCAGGTGGAAGTTTTAAGTTAACACATAAAAGTAACAATGATCAGTTAAAACAAAGTTTTTTAGGTTATTATGGTTACTTTTATGATTATAATGAAAATAAATTTGTCGATACAAGATGGGTGATGAAAAATGATGATCATCGTCTTGTTGGTAATAATGATATTAGAATCGCCCCAAAATATAATATTAATAGAAGTGATTTATTACCTGGTGAATATATAACCACATTGGAAATCGTGTGCGAGTAATATTTCTAATCGTTAGTTTATTATCATTTCATACTCTGGCACATATGCAAGGCCCAAGAGAATTAAATCAAGTGGTGTATAGTCAATTTCCTCAAGTTGAATTAACACTAGGAAATTTATATGACATCGATAAAGTCTATTCCCTAGAGGTGAATGGATATTTAGTAGAGGAAGCTATTCGTCTGAAAGGAAATCAAGTTACGAAACAGTTAATACAGCTGCCGAAAGTTGAGCCAAATAAAGTGAATCGTTTTAGAGTTTGCTCTATGACTGCAGCGACACAAGAGGTAAGAAGTAAAATATGTTCAAGAGTCAATGTTTATTATCCGCAGCGATAATTCTCACTCTTTGGTTAGATGTTGTTTCGGCGGCAGGCTTTAGTATTCCCGGTGCGTCAGTGCCTGGAGGGTACGATCGCGTAACCACTTCTGATGGCGTGACCTGTGAATCAACCATAGCCAGTAGCTCTTATGTTCAAGCAGGCTTGATGGGTGTCACTGAAGACAGTGACTACAACCGTGTTACCACCCCAAACTATTCGGCCAATATCGAAAATAAGGATGAGGTTGGTGCGTATGTTCAAGTGGTGATCCCCTTTGGTGGCGGAAAGCGTGAACGTTTAAACTGTAATCGCCTTTACAATATTGAAATCGATAGGCTAAAAGCACAGATTGAAAAACTCAAAGCGGAAGCCAGCCTAGGTGACATTTGGGCGCAGGCGAGTGAAGAACAGGAGAAAAGCATTCCTGAGATGATCACAGTTGATGAAACACGCGGGACTGCACTTTTCGATGTCGATGGCTACTCGCTGAACTCATCGTTTACTCATAAGTTTAACGATGTGGTTTTTACACTTCTTGATAACGATCAAGCGAAAGTTAAGGTTATCGTACACACTGACTCTGGTTTACCAGAGAGTGAAGAGCTGGATCTTGCCGAGCAACGAGCAGACTCTATCGCAAAGTATCTAGAGAGTAGAGGCATTGAGAAAAGCCGGATAAAAGTACTCGCAAGAGGTAACCTTTACCCCGTAGAGTCGAGTGATACCCAAGAAGGCCGAAACGCAAATACTAGGGTTGAATTTATCATTAGTAAGTAAGCTGACGACGACAAATCGGGTTTAAGTAATCTATTTTCTGATTCACAACGTACAAAACCATAGACTCACAGTGGAGAAGACAAAATGGAATTGCAAATCGAATCATTGGAAGGTGGCATTTATTTAGCTTACTCGGTGGACGGTGACGAGAAGATGTTACTGCGTGATGGCAATCATGACCCGCTTAAATTCTCGAGCTTATGTCAAGCGAAGGAGCATTTTAAAGACCAGCAGTACCACAGTGCTTGCCTGGTTCACCTCAGCGCTTATGACGAGATGTGTGGTGAAAATATCGCAGCGGGTATCCCTCTCAAAACAGACCTTCAATGGTACTAAGCGACTCCTACCAAAGCTTATTAGGCCAGCACTCTTGCGGTGTTGGCTTTCTTTATATTAGTATCCCACAAACACGATTATTAAAATAGTCGTCCCCCTAAATGTGTATGCTCAGCAAGGTGTATTATTCATAATGCATTTGTCTTTTTTAAATTTTTATTGATTACTCTATTTCAGCATCAAGGAATGTGATTCGATCGTGAAAAATAGCCTCTCTATACGAGCGTATACCCGTCAAAAGCATGGTCACAAACATGACTACCATCAATTGGTACTGCCTGTAGCTGGCGTAATCGATATTGAACTGGAGAGTTACGTAGGAAGCGTTTCTGTTGGCGAATGTATTGTCATTCCTGCGGGAATCTGTCACCACTTTCGCGCCCATGAATCCGCTCGTTTTGTAGTTGCCGACTTAAACGAGTTACCACCAAATTTACTTGATACGGCAAGTTTGGTATTTCCCATATCGGCGCCTCTCTTATCCTACTTATCGTTTGTCGAGTCTCAGCTGCAACATAGGGTCGAAGATACTCTTGAAGAGTCTATGATGTTTATGTTCATTCAACTTATGCTTCAACAATCTTGTGACATGAAGATAGATCGTAGAATTCGACTAGCAATACAAGTTATAGACAAGGATCTCAGTGATGAAATTAGCATTGACTCATTAGCTGCAAAGGCTTGCCTTAGTCCAACACAATTTAAGAAGTTGTTTAAGCTTTCTACAGGCCAAAGCGTGATGCAATATGTTGTCAAGCAGCGTATGGAAAAAGCGAAAGCTTTATTAACTCACACTGATATCCCAGTTCAACTAATCTCGGAAGCGGTTGGGTATTCCGACCTGTCGGCATTTAGTCGGCGGTTTTCTCTGTTTTTTGGTCTTTCACCCAAAGCAATGCGTGGTTGAATGTTTGATTAATTGTTGAGTCTTTAAAGCCAACTTTAGTGTCTTATCTGCAAAGTGTGTCTAATCTTTTTTCATTATCATTTGTGCATTAACCGCATACAAAAGAAAATGGTAATGAAACTCACGATACATCAAAAACAGAGAAAAGTTGGCATAGGTTTGATTTTATTCTCGTCTTTGCTTTGGGGAACAACAGGAACGGCTGCTTCATTGATCCCCAATGTAAGTCCTTTGGCGATTGGCGGATTTTCTATGGGCTTAGGCGGTTTATTATTAGCATTGCTAGCGCGAAAAACAATCATTAGCGATAGGATGATATTGAATGAAAACAGGTGGTTAGTTTGTATTGGAGCCTTAGCCTTAGCGGTTTATCCTCTCGCTTTTTATACCTCGATGAAGATGGCTGGAGTGGCTATCGGTACGGTCGTGTCTATATCTAGTGCGCCATTGTTTGTTGCTATCATAGAACGTCTTTATAGCAAAAATAATACAGTGGATTTACTTTGGACCTTCAGTCTTCTTATCGGCACATTAGGCATAAGTTTACTGGTCTTTTCAGACTCATCTGTCGCTATAGAATCGTCTGAGATAGATCATCATATTGGTATTAGCCTAGGGTTGTTAGCCGGTTTGACTTACGCGATTTATGCATGGGTGGCGAGAGATCTGATTACTAAAGGGGCGCATTCAAAATCTGCGATGGGAAGTGTTTTTGGTTTAGGTGCTGTATTTCTTATCCCTTCACTTATTTTTACTGGCGATGGGCTATTTGACACACAATTAAGCACTTCAGTTGCTTTATATATGGCGTTAGTCCCAATGTTTCTAGGGTATGTCTGCTTTGGGTATGGTTTAAAAGTGGTGTCAGCAAGTCAGGCAAGCTTACTTACGCTTTTTGAACCTGTTGTTGCGACTGTATTTGCAGTAAGTATAGTTGGTGAGCGTATCGAAGCGTCTGGGTGGGTAGGTATAGGGCTGATCATGATATGTTTACTACTGCAATCACATCAGCCCAAGAGCCAGTCTGATCTAGCGTTGCAAGGCGAGTGATACTTTGGATGTTGGCTTTCTACCCAGCGTATCACTGATATCCCAACCAGCTTGAGCAAGCAGGTGTAGATCGATTCCAGTATCTATACCTAAGCCATGGCACAGGTAAACGACATCCTCTGTGGAGACATTACCGGAAGCTCCAGCAGCATATGGGCAACCGCCAAGTCCAGCAACACTGCTGTCTATCACTCTAATACCCATTTGCAGGGATTGGTAAATATTAGCTAATGCCTGCCCATAGGTGTCATGAAAGTGAACGGCGATGCGCTCAAGAGGAACTTCTTTACTCACAGCTTCTATGACTCTAGCTGTTCGCATCGGCGTACCTGTGCCTATGGTGTCGCCGAGAGATACTTCATAGCAACCCAGATCAATGAGGGAGCGAGCTACTTTTGCAACCTCGTTTGGATCAGTTGGTCCATCATAGGGGCAATCAAGGATACAAGATAAATAACCCCTAACAGGAATATCCAGTTGTCGGGCTTGTTCTATTAAGGGTCTAAACCTTTCCAAACTTTCTTCAATGGAGCAATTGATGTTTTTTTGGCAAAACCCTTCAGAGGCCGAAGTAAATACTGCGACCTCATCTGCTTTGGCCGCTATTGCGGTTTCTAATCCCTTTAAATTAGGGGCTAGGGCACTGTAGCAAATATTAGGTTGACGCTTAATTTGCTGCATTACCTCCAATGAGTCCGCCATCTGTGGCACCCATTTGGGTGACACAAATGCGCCCGCTTCAATAAATTTAAGCCCGCAGGATGAAAGCTGATCAATGAGCTTTACTTTAGCTTCTGTTGATACTGCTTTCTCATTTTGCAGGCCATCACGAGGTCCAACTTCAACAATTTTTACTGACTGAGGCAGATCTATTTTTGGGATCATGGTTGCCCCTCACTTACCCAGCTCGCAGAGCGCTTCTCAAAAAATGCGCTCAGCCCTTCTTTCCCCTGTTCTGATACCCTAACTTTTGCAATAAGCTCACTAGTATAATCAATCAGCTCATGCGTCAATGGTTTAGACTCGCATTGTTGAATAAGGAGCTTAGTCTTTGTCATTGCCACAGGGCTGTTAACAAGTAGGTGGGAAAGAATGTGCTCTCGGCGTTCGCTGATTTGCTCTGAAGAGACGACTTCATGAATCAGCCCCATATGCAGGGCTTGCATCGCATCAAATCGCTCAGCCGTCAACATGTAGCGTCTTGATTGGCGAGCACCAATACTACGATTCACGTAGGGGCCAATGGTTGCAGGCACTAAGCCTAATTTTACTTCGCTGAGACAAAAGAGTGCGCTGTCATCTGCCAACGCAATATCACAGCAACAGATTAGCCCTAATGCTCCGCCAAAGGCGCAGCCGTGGACAAGAGCAAGAGTCGGATGCGGGAAATTGTCTAAACATTGCATCAAAAACGCTAACCTAGATGCGTCTTGGCGGTTTTCTTGCTCAGTTTTACTTGCCATAGATTTCATCCATGCCAAATCAGCACCGGCAGAAAAATGTTTGCCGTTTCCTTGCAGTACTAGACATCGAACTGACTCATCATGAGCCAGTGATTCGATGGATTCAATTAATGCTTCGATGACTTCGGCATTAAAAGCATTGTGTTTTTCAATGCGATTTAGCGTCAAGGTTGCAATGCCACGTGAATCAATATGGCAGTCTAGGTATGTCCTATCCTTGGTGTTGTTCATACCGTTTCCTTACATTCTGAAGATGCCAAATTGACTATCAGGAATAGGCGCTTGAGCCGCCGCTTTGAGTGCTTGTGCTAATATGTCACGGGTCTGTTTCGGATCGATAATTCCATCGTCCCACAGTCTTGCACTGGCATAGTATGGGTGGCCTTGCTGCTCATACAATTCGACAATTCCTTTCTTGAATTGATTTTCTTGAATGTCAGACCATGGCTCACCTTGGCGCTTCAACACCTCGCGTTTGACTTGGGTTAGAACCCCAGCTGCCTGTTCACCGCCCATCACAGATATTCTGGCATTGGGCCACATCCACATTAGAGTAGGGTCATATGCTCGGCCACACATTCCATAATTACCTGCGCCGTATGAGCCGCCGATAATAATGGTAAACTTAGGCACATCAGCGCAGGCGACTGCCATAACGAGCTTAGCGCCATGTTTGGCAATACCGCCTTCTTCAACTTTTTTCCCAACCATGAAACCGGTTATGTTTTGCAAAAATAACAGAGGGATCTTACGTTTTGCGCACAGCTCGATAAAGTGAGCACCTTTCTGTGCGGATTCAGCAAACAAAATGCCATTGTTGGCGACGATCCCGATCAGCCTGCCTTCAATTCGAGCAAATCCACAAACGAGCGTTGTACCAAATAAGGCTTTAAACTCATCAAAGTCTGAGTCATCGACGATACGTGCAATTACTTCTCGAACATCGAAAGACAGGCGTAGGTCTGAATTGACGATGCCATATATTTCTTCAGCTGGCAGTCTTGGGGGGAGAGCTGTGTCGACAGGAGCCTGATTTGCCACTTGATTACAGCTTGATAGTGCTTCACGAGCCATGTGCATCGCTTGTTGCTCATTTTCTGCGTAGTAATCGGCAACACCAGATTTCCTACAGTGAACATCGGCACCGCCAAGCTCTTCATCTGTCACAATCTCACCAGTGGCTGCTTTGACAAGCGGAGGACCTGCCAAGAAAATCGTGCCTTGTTTTTTGACGATTACAGACACATCTGCCATGGCAGGTATATAGGCGCCCCCCGCAGTACAAGGACCTAACACAACCGCAATTTGTGGTATGCCCTTGGCTGACATACGCGCCTGATTAAAGAATATCCGCCCAAAATGATCTTTGTCAGGAAACACTTCGGCTTGATGTGGGAGGTTAGCACCGCCAGAGTCGACCAAGTAGACGCAAGGTAGATTGCATCGTTCCGCTATTTCTTGTGCTCTAAGGTGTTTTTTGACGGTGAGCGGGTAGTAAGTTCCACCTTTAACAGAAGGGTCGTTTGCAAGAACCATACAAGGTACACCCTTGATTTGGCCAATTCCTGCCACGACGCCAGCACATGGGACGGACTCTTCGTATACCTCCCATGCCGCAAATTGGCCCACTTCTAAGAAATCTGATCCTGGATCAAGCAGAAGATCGATACGTTCGCGAACAGGCAATTTTCCTTTCTTGCGCTGTCTTTCAACGGCTTTTGGGCCTCCACCTTGTTTAAGGCTCTCTAGATCTGCACTGAGTTTTTCTACAAGCCCTGTCATTGCTTGCTGGTTTTTAACAAACAATGGGGAATCGGTTTTTATTTTAGTTTTAATGACTGCCATAACATCCTCGTTAGCGTGACTCTTCAAACAGCTCACGCCCAATAAGCATCCTGCGAATTTCTGACGTTCCTGCACCAATTTCATAAAGTTTTGCGTCTCTTAATAAACGCCCGGCAGGGAATTCATTGATATAGCCGTTGCCACCAAGTAACTGGATAGCATCTAGGGCAATTTGAGTGGCCATTTCCGCGCTGTATAAGATAGCTCCAGCTGCGTCTTTTCTGGTTGTTTCTCCTCGGTCACATGCGCTTGCTACGGCGTAAACATAAGAGCGCGCGGCATTAGCTCGGGTGTACATATCTGCAACCTTTGCTTGGATTAACTGAAACTCGCCAATAGAACGACCAAATTGCTTGCGGTCATGGACATAAGGAACCACGAGATCAAGACAGGCTTGCATAATGCCAAGTGGGCCTGCTGCAAGTACGACACGTTCATAATCCAATCCGCTCATAAGAACTCTTACGCCTTGATTTACCTCGCCAAGGACATTTTCAACCGGCACTTTACAGTTATTGAATACCAGCTCACAGGTATTCGATCCCCTCATCCCAAGTTTGTCTAGCTTTTGAGCATGACTAAAGCCTTCAAAATCCCTTTCGATGATAAAAGCAGTAATCCCTTTCGATGCTGCGGAAGGGTCAGTTTTTGCGTACACAACAAGAACATGAGCATCTGGACCATTAGTGATCCACATCTTGTTACCATTAAGTACATAGTGATCACCTTTAAGCTCGGCCTTAAGTTGCATGCTTACCACGTCAGAACCAGCATTGGGTTCACTCATAGCCAAAGCACCAATGTGCTCACCACTAATTAGTTTCGGTAGATATTTTTCTCGTTGGGCAGCATTGCCATTGCGAAATATTTGGTTCACACATAAATTTGAGTGGGCACCATAGCTCAAAGCGACGGAGGCTGAAGCTCGGCTAATTTCCTCCATCGCCACCACATGAGCAAGATAGCCCATACCAGCACCACCAAACTCTTCATCAACTGTGACACCAAGCAATCCCATTGCTCCCATTTCAGCCCAAAGATGGTTGGGAAACTGGTTTTCTTCGTCCACTTTAGCCGCTATAGGGGCTATCTGCTCTCGAGCAAAAGCATTGACGTGCTCTCTCAACATGTTGATTGACTCGTCGAGTCCGAAATTGAGAGGGGTGTATTGAGATATCATATCGCCTCCGATTGGCTGATTTTCTGTTAAGCACAACATCCATATTGATGACAGTTCAACTTGCTTTAGAACGCTCTAAAGCCTCTTCACATCGTTTTCGAGCAGTATTCAAATCTTCTAAGACTATCGTGATGTCTTCCAACTGACGTTTGAGTACGGCTTCCTTGTCGTCGATGATTTTGAGCATTTTTATTAATTGAGTATCCAGCTGATTTGTATCGTAAAGCTCCAACAAGTCACGGATCTCGGCGAGCGAAAAACCCAGCCGTTTTCCTCGTAAAATCAGTTTGAGACGAACTTTGTCTCTACGTTGATAGACGCGCATACTTCCTTTGCGTTCAGGTTGAATAAGGCCCATATCTTCGTAAAAGCGGATACTTCTTGTTGTGATATCAAACTCTTTTGCGAGCTCGCTGATTTTGTAGGTTCCCACCAGGTGAAACTCCCCAAGTTTGGTGATAGACAATCACACTGTCCGCTACGACGGTAAAAAAGATTTTACAGTTTGCGAATGTGTTTGTTTACGTTAACGTAAATGTTAGTGCTATGCTTACGTAAACGTCAAGGAATAAACGTGCAAAAATTTAATGGCCTAACGAGTAAAAGTGATGCTTAAGACAGTCGCAACGCAATTGCTTGATGGGCTGAGCCGTTTTTAAACCGTCATGAGGAGTAGGGAATGGAACAGAAAGAGATTTGGATCGTAGCGGCGAAGAGAACCCCAATGGGTCGTTTTCAAGGCATGCTATCTGAATATTCTTCGCCTCAGCTAGGGGCTATGGCAATCAAAGCTGCTGTTGAAGAGCACCCGGAAGTTGCTGGATTGATAAACGAAGTGTACATGGGGTGCGTGTTACCAGCAGGAACAGGTCAAGCGCCAGCAAGACAAGCCGCGCTAGGGGCAGGTTTGGATGAAGCTGTCGGTTGTACGACGGTCAACAAAGTGTGCGGGTCAGGAATGAAATCCGTGATGCTGGCACATGATCTTATCCGAGCTGGAAGTGCTAACTGTGTCCTTGCTGGTGGTATGGAAAGTATGACCAATGCCCCTTATCTTCTCAAAGAAGCACGGTCTGGGATGCGCATGGGGCACAAATCCAGCTACGATCACATGTTCCTTGATGGTCTTCAGGATGCTTATCAAGGTGAGTTGATGGGCGTATTTGGTCAACAAATTGCGGATAAGTTGGAGTTTACGCGCCAGAACATGGATGAGTGGGCATCACTTTCTGTTGGCAGAGCGATGCAAGCGCAGCAGCAAAAGTTATTCGACGATGAAATGGTCTCTGTATCTTTGCGAAATGGTGAAGTACTGGATTATGACGAGCAACCGCCATCTATAAAACCAGAGAAAATTCAACAACTTAAACCTACATTTGCTAAAGATGGAACTATCACAGCGGCAAACTCTAGTGCCATTTCTGACGGGGCTGCAGCGCTTGTCGTGATGGATGGACAGTTAGCTCAGCAGAAAGGCTTGAAACCACTAGCAATAATCAAGGGGCATGCTACTCATGCTCGTCAACCATCTGAATTTACTATTGCACCAGTGCACGCTATTGAGCATTTGCTCTCCCAGCTTGATTGGGATATTGATGAAGTAGATCTGTGGGAAATCAATGAAGCCTTCGCCGTCGTAACTCAGATTGCCGTTAAGCAACTTGGTCTTGATAGTGAAAAAGTGAACGTAAAAGGCGGAGCTTGTGCACTAGGTCACCCGATTGGTGCAAGCGGTGCAAGAATTATCGTGACTTTGATTCATAGCTTGCGTCAGCTTCAAAAATTAAGTGGTGATGGCAGTTCGAAAGAAAAACGTGTGATGAAGGGTATCGCATCACTGTGTATTGGTGGTGGTGAAGCAACCGCTATTGGAATAGAAATACCATTATAATAAACAAGGATAATCAATGATGATTCAGTCAGTTCCCTTATTCATTGGTGGAGAATTCTGCCAGTCTCAAACAACCGAGTGGGTTGAGGTCACAAATCCAGCCACAAGCGAAGTGATTGCTAAGGTTCCATGTGCAACAGAACAAGAAATGGAACATGCAATAAAAAATGCTGCAGAGACCTTTAAATCATGGAAGGACGTGGCGATATCAGAGCGCGCACGTGTCATGCTTCGTTATCAGCATTTACTTAAAGAGCATCATGATGAGCTTGCAGAGCTACTTTCAAAAGAAACAGGCAAAATTTTAATTGATGCGAAAGGTGATGTTTGGCGAGGGATTGAAGTCGTTGAACAAGCAGCCAATATTGCCAGTAACATGATGGGTGAGACAGTTGAAAATGTTGCAACAGATATCGATTCTTACTCAATGATTCAACCGCTTGGTGTTTGCTGTGGTATTACGCCGTTTAACTTTCCAGCCATGATCCCTTTGTGGATGTTCCCACTAGCCATTGCAGCCGGAAATACCTTTGTTCTTAAGCCATCAGAGCAGGTGCCTCTTACCGCGATGAGGTTAGCAGAACTATTTGAACAAGCCGGCGCCCCTAAAGGTGTGTTGCAAGTCGTTCATGGCAGAAAAGAGCAAGTTGATACTTTGCTAAAGCATCCTACCATCCGAGCTGTTTCTTTTGTCGGGTCTGTTCCCGTCGCTCAATACATTTACAAAACGGGTACAGACTATAACAAACGAGTTCAAGCTTTTGCAGGCGCAAAGAACCATATGGTCGTTATGCCTGATGCGAATAAGGCACAGGTAATCAACAACTTGGTTGGCAGCTCAGTCGGTGCAGCTGGACAGCGCTGTATGGCGATTTCAGTGGCTGTATTTGTGGGTAGCACAAAAGAATGGATCGAAGACCTGAAAACAGAGATGGCTAAGATGCAGCCTGGTGCGTGGAATGACGATAAAGCTGCATATGGTCCGCTTATCAGCAGAGAAGCGAAAAACCGCGTGGTAGCGCTCATTGAGGAAGGTAAAGCTCAAGGCGCTGTATGCCAGTTAGATGGAACTCAATGCAATGTTGAGGGAATGCCACAAGGAAATTGGTTAGGTCCGACGCTGTTTACAGGTGCTACGACAGATATGTCCATCTACGAGCAGGAAATTTTTGGACCTGTGTTAGTGTGTATGGAAGTCGATACCCTAGATGAGGCCATCGAGCTAATCAATAACAACCCATATGGGAATGGTACGTCGATATTTACTGCCAATGGTGCAGCAGCACGCAAATATCAGCATGAAATCCAAGTTGGACAAGTGGGAATCAACGTACCTATTCCTGTTCCACTGCCTTTCTTCTCATTTACAGGGTGGCGTGGCAGTTTTTATGGCGATTTACATGCATATGGAAAGCAAGCCGTTAGATTCTATACGGAAACCAAGACGGTTACTTCACGTTGGTTTGATGACGATATCCCGACCGGGCCAAATCTAACCATTCAGTTGCGATAGCGGGAGGCGAAATGGATTTTGAATTAAATGAAGACCAGCGCGCGTTCGCAGAAACGGCGCAGCAGTTCGCCATGGGGCAACTTGCTCCCATGGCGGCAGAATGGGATGAAAAGCAAGTATTTCCTAAGGATGTCATTAAAGCCGCCGGAGAACTGGGTTTTCTAAGTTTGTATACACCGGAAGATGAAGGTGGACTGCAATTAAGCCGATTAGATTCTTCGATTATCTTTGAACAACTTGCCATGGGCTGCACCTCAACCACGGCATTTATGACCATTCATAATATGGTGACATGGATGATTGCGAGCTTTGCTTCTAAAGAGGCCAAACAGTCTTTTTGTCCAAACCTGATTTCTGGGGAATGGCTAGGATCCTACTGTTTAACTGAGCCGAATGCGGGTTCAGATGCAGCATCGCTGACGACAAGCGCAAAAAAACAAGCTGATACTTACGTTATAAACGGTGGTAAAGCCTTTATCTCTGGCGCAGGCGATACGGATGTTCTTGTTGTGATGGCGCGTACAGGAGACCAATCGGCAAAAGGCATTTCAGCGTTTATTGTTCCTGCCGATGCTGATGGAATAAGTTACGGACGTAAAGAGCCTAAAATGGGGTGGAACAGTCAGCCTACTCGCGCGATTACCTTTGATAATGTTGTGGTGCCGGAGTACTTCCGCCTAGGTGAAGAGGGGGAAGGGTTCTCGATTGCGATGAAAGGCTTAGATGGTGGACGCATAAACATCGCGACTTGTTCTATTGGTACAGCGCAACAAGCTCTTAATGAGGCTCTGCAATACGTCAAAGAAAGAAAGCAGTTTGGTAAAGAGCTGGCTCACTTTCAAGGTTTGCAGTTTAAATTGGCTGACATGGTCACCGAGTTGGTTGCGGCCAGACAAATGGTGCGTTTAGCGGCGAGTAAATTAGATAATAAGGACTCGGAAGCTACGGCATATTGTGCGATGGCGAAACGGTTTGCGACAGATGTTGGATTTAAAATTTGCGATCAGGCTTTACAGCTCTACGGCGGGTATGGGTACATTAAAGAGTATCCTATGGAACGCCATTTTAGGGATGTTCGAGTTCATCAAATTCTCGAAGGAACCAATGAAATCATGCGTTTGATTATTGCTCGCCGTGTGCTATCAGAAGGCTCTCAGCTACTTTAATTTTAGGGACAGATTACAATGAATATTTCAGAGAGCGGTGCCATTGAGCACACTATCCAAAATCATGTGGCAATTGTCACCATGAATAATCCACCAGCTAACACCTGGACAGCGGAAAGCCTTACAGAGCTTAAACAGCTGGTTTTAGCGTTGAACGAGAATAAAGACGTTTATGCGTTAGTTTTAACTGGGCAGGGGGAGAAGTTTTTCTCTGCTGGAGCCGATTTAAAACTTTTTGCCAGTGGTGATAAAGCAGTAGCGGTTGATATGTCTCGTCTTTTTGGTGCGGCATTTGAAGCTTTATCGAGTTTTAGAGGCGTCTCCATTGCTGCAATTAATGGGTATGCCATGGGAGGGGGACTAGAAGTTGCACTTGCTTGTGATATTCGTATCGCCGAAGAGCAAGCCGTTATGGCGCTCCCAGAGGCGAAAGTTGGCCTGCTTCCATGTGCTGGGGGAACACAAAACTTAACAGCTTTGGTGGGTGAAGGTTGGGCGAAACGCATGATTTTGTGCGGAGAGCAAGTCACAGCAGAGCACGCTCTAAATATTAAATTGGTCGAGGAAGTTGTCAGTAAAGGCAATGTGCTAGATGCGGCAATAAGTCTTGCAGAAATGGTTGCTAATCAATCTCCATCTTCGGTGAAGGCCTGTAAATCTTTGATTCAAAATACCAGAACCAATCCCTTGGCTCATGGATTAGTCAGAGAACGTGAATTGTTTATCCAATTATTTGATACAGAGGATCAGACGGAAGGCGTGAATGCCTTTTTGGAGAAGCGTCCACCTCAATGGAAAAATAGATAGGGGGAGGTATGACAGCATTGGTTCGTTTTGAAGAGCTAAAGTGTAAAGAAGGAAATGCAAAGATTGGTGTCGCAACGCTTGATAATGCACCTTCGTTAAATGCTCTCAACTATGACATGTTGATGCAGCTTAAAACTCAGCTAGAGGTCTGGCATGAAGACGATAACATAGTTTGTGTTTTCCTTGAGGGGCAGGGAGAGAAAGCTTTTTGTGCTGGTGGTGATGTTCGCACTATGCACGATAAGATGAGTGGTGGTTCTTCTGATGAGATTGCATCGTATTGTACGTCTTTCTTTAAACTTGAATATGAATGCGATTACTTGATCCATACCTACTGCAAACCCATGATTGCTTGGGGACAGGGTATTGTGATGGGCGGAGGAATGGGACTCTTTATGGGGGCTAGCCATAAGGTGGTTACTCCAGAAAGTCGCCTCGCTATGCCGGAGATCAGTATCGGGCTTTACCCAGATGTTGGGGCCACATGGTTCTTGAATAAGTTAGATCCCGGAATTGGACTATTTCTTGGTATGACAGGGGTTATGGTCAACGCCACTGACGCATTGGGTATCGGGCTTGCCGATCACATTGTTCGTGTTGATGACAAAGCGGATTTACTCTCTTGTCTTAAAGACACGCCTTGGTCAGACATTGAAGATGTATATCAAGAAGTGAGCGTACTTCTCAATCAATTGAATGATAGAGTTAATGGACATCAGCCTGACCCACAAATGCTGCCTTTTATAGATGAAATAAAACAAGCATGCAATGCAGAAAATGTTACTCAAGTAAGTGAAAATATTCTCGGGTTGTCTGGAGAGACGAAATGGATGGAAATCGCTAAAAGCAATCATGCTTTGGGCAGTCCGATTACAGCGCATGTTTGTCATCGCCAATTGACACAATATCGTGATTTGTCGTTGGCAGATTGTTTTCGCCTTGAGCTCAGCTTGTCTGTTCGTAGCTGTTTGCTCGGCGAGTTCCGTGAGGGTGTGCGAGCCCGTCTAATTGATAAAGATAACCAGCCTAAATGGCGATATAGTCGAGTCGACAATGTTGATACAGGTACGATCAACAACTTGTTTAGCTCATTATGGGATGAAAATGACCACCCATTAGCGTCACTTGGTCACTACTAAAAATAAGGAAATTACTCATGAACACCATTGCGTTTATCGGTTTAGGTAATATGGGTGGACCCATGGCGGAGAATTTGTTGTCGGCAGGGTTTAATGTGCGAGTGTTTGATCTGATGCCAGAAGCGGTAAAAGTTTTAGAGTCAGCAGGCGCCTACGCAGCATCTTCTATCGCGGATGCAGTAAAAGACGCCGAATCAATCATTACTATGCTCCCCGCTAGCCAGCATGTAAAAGATGTATACCTCGGTGATAATAAAGGCTCGAAAGGGTTATTGGATTTGGTTGAAGATGGGGCATTTCTGATTGATTCATCAACCATTGATCCTCATTCAGCGAAAATGGTTGCTGAGAGCGCTGCACAAAAGGGCCTTGATTTTGTTGATGCTCCAGTATCTGGCGGTGTGGCTGGAGCTAAAGCTGGAACATTAACATTCATTGTTGGTGGCTCCGAGGCTGCTTTTTCTAAAGCTGAGAATGTGCTCAAACATATGGGTAAGAATATTTTCCATGCAGGTAAAGCGGGCGACGGACAAATGGGTAAAATATGTAACAATCTGATGTTAGGTATTTTAATGTCTGGTACTTGCGAAGCGCTGAATCTTGGCATTGATAATGGGCTTGATCCAAAAGTCTTATCTAACATTATGCTGCAGAGTTCTGGTCGCAATTGGGCTTTGGAACTTTATAATCCCTGTCCTGGTGTTATGGAGACTTCGCCAGCAAGTAATGACTATCGTCCAGGATTTATGAGTAAGCTGATGCTCAAAGACTTAGGACTTGGGTTAGATGCGGCTTCAATGAGCCAATCTTCGGTCCCAATGGGATCTCTCGCACGAAATCTGTATGCTTTTCATAACGCAAATGGTAATGAGGAGCTAGACTTTTCAAGTTTGTTCGAGTTTTATCAATCAGAAAAGTAATGGGGTACGCGAATGGAACTAAAACATAGTGTTATAGCTATTACTGGGGCCGGACAAGGTTTAGGTCAGATGATGGCGACAACATTGGCAAAAGCGGGAGCTGAATTAGCTTTACTCGATGTAAATGATGAAGCCTTGCTAAATACCAAGGAACAGTGCAATGTGTTGGGAGTGAAAGCATTGACCTATAAGGTTAATGTCACAAACGAGCAGCAAGTTGAGCAGGTATTTAGTGACATTGTGAGAGATTTCGGTCAACTGGACGGTTTGATTAATAATGCAGGTATCCTTCGAGATGGCCTATTGATCAAGGTGAAAGACGATGAAATGACCAAGATGTCTCTTGAGCAATTTAACTCAGTAATCGATGTAAACCTTAATGGCACCTTTCTCTGTGGCCGAGAAGCCGCTGCGCAGATGATCAATACCCAACGAAACGGAGTGATCATTAATATTTCCAGTGTTGCAAGAGCTGGGAATATTGGTCAGAGTAATTACGCTGCGTCGAAAGCTGCGGTAGCAACACTGGCGACCACGTGGGGTAAAGAGCTTGCTCGCTATGGAATTAGGGCCGCCGCCATTGCACCTGGTGTGATAGAAACATCGATGACGGGAGGAATGAAACCAGAAGCTCGTGAGCGTCTGGAGAAGATGGTTCCTGTTGGTCGTATGGGCTCCCCTGAAGAAATTGCTCAAACCGCCAAGTTCATTTTTGAGAATGATTACGTCAATGCTCGTGTATTCGAGGTTGATGGCGGAATCTTTATGTAAACAAACGTATTTTCGTCGAATAAAAGGCACGCTATGTAGTAGCGTGCCTTACTGTTTTTTACTACATATTTTGGTAGTTGGGGCCACCCCCACCTTCTGGTGGTATCCAAGTGATGTTTTGCGAAGGGTCTTTAATATCGCATGTTTTGCAGTGCAGGCAATTGGCTGCATTGATTTGAAGCTTAGGGTTATTATCGACGGTGATAATTTCATATACTCCAGCCGGACAATAGCGTTGGCTTGGCTCGTCAAACCTTGGTAAATGATTCTCAATGGGTATATTTACGTTTTTAATCACCAAGTGGCAGGGTTGATCTTCCTCGTGTTGTGTGCCAGATAGATAGACAGATGACGGTCGGTCAAAACTCAGCTTACCATCAGGTTTTGGATAGTTTACGTTTGAGCACTCAGAGATTTCTTTCATTCCAAGATGATCTGGCTTGGTGTCTGAGATATTCCATGGAGCCGGTCGTTTAAATAGCTTATGCCAAACATTTTGTTCCAATGTTGCAAGAGCACCGCCAGCAATGGCACCGTATTTGTGAATTGATGAGGCAAAATTTCGACTTAATTGGAGCTCAGTATAAAGCCAAGATTGTTCAAAATCACTTTTATAGTCAGGTGTGGTTTGACTGTTTTCTACTCTTAACTGTGAGAAGACGGCTTCAGCAGCCAACATACCTGACTTCATAGCCGTATGGCTTCCCTTGATTTTGCCTGAGTTAAGGGTGCCCGCATCACAGCCTATTAGCAGGCCACCAGGAAACTGTTGCTTTGGCAGAGAGTGAAGCCCACCCTTGGCGATTGCCCGAGCACCATAAGCTATCCTTTCTCCGCCCTTAAGATACTGACTTATCAAAGGATGGTGTTTGTAACGCTGAAACTCGTCAAATGGACTGAGATGAGGGTTAGAATAGTTTAAATCAACAATAAGCCCCACAACGATTTGATTATTATCTAAGTGATACAGAAAGCTACCGCCGTTTGAATTAGTTTCATTCAGCGGCCAGCCCGCACCATGTAGGACACGACCAGCTCGGTATTTAGGGTGATCATCAGGGACTTGCCATATTTCCTTGAGTCCTAGGGCGTAGTGTTGAGGTTCGCACTCATTGGCGAGCTGGAATTTTTCGATTAGCTCTTTGCCTAGATGTCCTCGCGCTCCTTCCGCGAAAATAGTGTATTTTGCTTTTAGCTCGATACCTGCTTCAAATGAGGACTTTTGCTCCCCCGTCTTATTGAGTCCCATGTCAGAGGTGTTGATACCAATCACTGCTCCACTTGAATCATAATTTATGCTTGTCGCAGCGAATCCAGGATAAACTTCAATCTCAAGTTCTTCGGCTTTTTGACCCAACCAACGACATAGGTTAGCCAAGCTAATAACATGATTTTTATCGCTATTATGCATAAGGTTGGGGGTCAAAAAAGACGGTATATTCACATGATTGTGTTGTGATGTCATGTAGACAAACTCATCCAAGCTCACTGGGTTATTAACCGGAGCTTCTAAATCTTTCCAGTCAGGAAATAATTCATCTAAGGCTTTTGTCTCAAATAGTGCACCAGAAAGAATATGAGCACCAACTTCAGCGCCTTTCTCCACAACGCAAATAGATACAGGCATGTCATTGATTTTACTAAGCTGTGCAAGTTTTATTGCGCTTGATAACCCTGCAGGACCTGCACCTACTACGACAACATCAAACTCCATACATTCTCTTTCCATTGGTGTAAACCTACCTTTCCAACTTTTGAACACTAATCAATATAGTCTAGTTGACGTAAACGTAAACTTTACTAAGCTATGTATATGACAGAATCGGTGACCAATTGTGTTTAATGTGAAGCCGATCGGCAAAATATAATCGAGAAACTCAGTATAAACATTCTGAATATCAGCCTGTTACTGTTGTGTAGTTACTTTTAGCACCAAGGAGGAGATGTGAAAGTACTAGTAGCCATAAAACGTGTGATCGACCCATATGTAAAAGTTAGGGTGAAGAGTGATGGCAGCGGTGTTGAAACGAATAACGTTAAGATGTCCATGAACCCATTTTGTGAAATTGCAGTAGAAGAAGCGGTTCGTTTAAAAGAGTCTGGCAAAGCGAATGAAGTGGTCGTCGTGTCGATAGGAGATGCTGCGAGTCAAGAAAACCTTAGAGGAGCACTTGCATTAGGAGCTGATAGGGCAATACATATCAAACATGATGTATCTCCTGAGCCTCTCGCCGTTGCAAAATTGTTGAAAGCGGTCATGGACAAAGAGAATCCAGCGCTTGTTCTTCTTGGTAAGCAGTCAATTGATACAGATAACAATCAAGTCGCTCAGATGTTAGCGGCGCTAACCAACCGCCCTCAAGGTACTTTCGCCTCTGATGTTAGTTTAGACAATGATCATGTCAGCGTGACTCGAGAAGTCGATGGCGGACTTGAGACCGTAAAACTTCAGTTGCCTGCGATCATTAGTACCGATTTAAGGCTCAATGAACCACGCTATGCATCCTTGCCAAATATCATGAGAGCGAAAAAGAAACCACTGGAGGTTATTACCGCAGATGACTTAGGTGTAGAAGTGGTATCAACTCATGAAATCATTGAGGTAATGGCACCAAAGGCGCGGACGGCAGGGGAAATGGTAGCCAATGTCAGTGAGTTGATATCTAAGCTTAAAAATGACGCTAAGGTCTTATAGGGAGATGGGAATGAATTCAAAAACGTTAGTCATTGTTGAGCATGATAACCAAGATCTAAGTAGTGATACCCTAAAAACGATTTCTGCCGCTACAGCGCTTAATCAATCAATAAGCGCAATTGTTGTTGGTTGTGATTGTCAGAATGTTGTGGATGCTGTCGCTCGTGTTGAAGGCATCTCAGAAGTGCTAGTGGCAGATTCGGAGATTTATCAAAAGCAGCTCGCAGAGAATACGGCGCCATTGATTCAGCAAGTCGCGGCGTGTTATTCACATCTTTTTGCTCCTGCGACAACGTTTGGCAAGAACTTGATGCCTAGGGTTGCGGCTTTGCTTGGTGTAGGTCAACTATCGGATGTTATCAAAATCGAATCTGAGGACACAGTCATTCGTCCTATCTATGCTGGTAACGCGCTGGCCAAAGTAAAGTCATTAGATAAAGTTAAAGTGATGACAATCCGAAGCTCGGCGTTTGATAATGCAGCGGTCACTGATAATGTGAAAGCTGAAATCAAGGTTGTCGACATTAATATCGGTAACGACATGTCTGATTTAATTGAACGTCAAAAAACGCAAAGTGCTCGTCCAGACTTACCTGCTGCGAGAGTAGTTGTATCAGGTGGTCGAGGAGTAGGCAGTAAGGAAAATTTTGCTTTAATCGAGCAATTAGCGGACAAGCTTGATGCTGCTATTGGCGCCTCTCGTGCCGCAGTGGATGCCGGCTTTGTCTCTAATGATTTACAAGTGGGCCAGACAGGGAAAATAGTTGCACCTGAGCTTTATATCGCGGTTGGAATATCTGGCGCTATTCAACACCTTGCTGGTATGAAAGATTCGAAAGTGATTGTTGCTATCAATAGTGATCCGGAAGCGCCAATCTTTGAGGTGGCCGACTATGGTTTAGTGGGAGATCTGTTTGAAATACTGCCAGAGCTAACACAAGCTGTTTAGCACATAACTGAAAACTGTCACTAAAACTCCGATAATTGCTTTTTTAAATTATCGGAGGTTTTCAATTTAAGCTAATTCAACTTGGACCAAATACACGTAAAAGACTGATGAGTCTGGTTAGATTTCCTAAACTTATCCTATTGGGTAAGTTTAGGACGTCCTATCAATGACAATACATTTAGATATTGCCACTTTATCAATTATTTGTGTGTTACTTTCCGTATGTTACTGCATAGGGCTTTTTTTAATTCAGAGACTTCAGCCAAGCGTATGTGGCATCAATACCATAGCGACTTCTTTACTATTACTTTCTCTTAGCTTCTTTTTTCTTAGTTTCGGCAATAATGTGACTCTTTGGATATCCAAAATCCTAGCGAATTCTTTAATGGCATTTAGCTATATTTTGTTGCTCATGGGAATTTGTCAGTTTAGAGGCTTTAGCGTGAAGCTCGCTAATGTCGGATTCTACAGCTTTCCTGTCCTTGTTGTTGGATTAACATATTTTACTTTTTTCATGCCTTCGACTAACGCGAGGGTGATTTTGATGTCGATTTACATCTCGACCATGTGCTTTGTCTCTATTATTGCCAATCACAAGGGCAAAAGCATTGACATATCGCCTTCGACAGTTTTACTTTCTGTTGGGCTCGCGATTCAGTCTAGTTATAACTTGTTTCGTTTTGGCTGGAGTCTATTTGAAGGTGTGATCGATGACTTTATGCGTGCAGGAACTGTGCATCAATTAGCCTTTGTTAGTACTCTCCTCATGATTATCCTAATCTTTTTTTCAGTGACTTGGATGCTGACAGGGCGCTTAGTGGCGACACTGCATGATACTGCGATTAAAGATGAACTAACTCAACTATATAACCGCCGTGCACTTGAGGAGTTGATTCCAACAGAGGTCGCTAGAGCTCTTAGGCATGGTCAACCTTTATCGATAGTCTTACTTGATATCGACCATTTCAAACAAGTGAACGATACTTATGGCCATCAGATAGGGGATAAGGTACTACGAACAACCGGCCGTATACTCAAATTACACACTCGTAGAGATGATCTGAGTTTTCGCTATGGTGGGGAAGAGTTCATGGTATTACTACCCAATACCGACATCGAGAAAGCACTGATTGTGGCAGAAAAATTAAGGGAGGAGATAGAACACTCTCGAATGTTGCCAAGTAAAAAAGATCGCTGTACAGCAAGTTTTGGGGTTACACAGTTACGTGATGAAGAGTGGCAAAGCGCTGTAGAGCGTGCCGATGTTGCACTCTACAACGCCAAAGAAAACGGCCGTAACCAAGTTGTTGAAGGGAGAGTTAATCTTGTCTCGACTGTTGATGGAGAAGAAAGTTAACGCCCCCTTTTACTTATGTTATTTAAGCTTCATTTCCAAATGTTCGACCATGAATTTAGTAAAGCGTGCTGCTTCACCACCAGTACAAGCCCTGTGATCAAAAGTCACTGATAGTGGCATCGCTTTCACTGCAACAGCCTCATTGTTTCTCATCACCACCTTTTCTATGATGCGTCCTGCACCAACGATAGCCACCTGAGGGGGAGATACGACAGGAGTGGCATATAGCCCTGCTATTGCACCAAAGTTAGATAGGGTAATGGTTGCGTGCTGTAACTGTTCACGGCCGATTTTACGGTCACGTATTCCAGCGACGGTGTCATTAAGCCATGAGCGAATATCGGCTGTTTTCACTTCGTGTGCGTTGCGAAGCACAGGAACATACAGCCCGTGACTACTGTCTACAGCGATGCCAATATTCACTGCGCTGTGTACACAACGCGTCATTGTTTCAGCATCAAACCATGCATTAAGAGCAGGCTCTTTTTGACAGGCATGAACGACAGCCTGAATCAAACGTCCCGAAATATCTTCACCCCTCACCCAATTTTCTAAAAGTGCTTCTTCCGTAATAGTTACAGATGCCACATTATGATGAGACTCAGACATGGTGCCAACCATGGTTCGGCGAGCACCTTTAAGCACCTCAGTTCCGGGCTGCTGTTTTCCAGCCTCTTCATAGATATCGGCGTCGGTGATCATGCCGTCGTGTCCGCTGCCTTTAATTTTAAGTAAATCGACTCCTAACTTCTTAGCCAGAAGCCTTGCAGAGGGCATAGCGGTGATCGGTGAGTCATCATCAGTATTGCGAGAGGCACCGATCCAAAAATCATCAACATCGACTTTATGGGTTTGATTAGAAACGTTACCTACAACGGTTGCAGCGTCTTTTTGTTTCTCCTTACTGCTTTCAGTAGCACCTTCTTCTTCGATTTCTAGTAAAAGGCTACCAATGTTGATCACATCACCTTCTTCGCCATGGCGGCTAACTATTTTACCACTATATGGAGCGGGAACATCGACCACAGCTTTGGCTGTCTCAACCGTCAAAATAATTTGGTCTAACTTGACCATATCTCCTACATTAACATGCCATTGCACAATTTCTGACTCGGCAAGTCCTTCACCAAGATCTGGTAGTAAAAACGATCTCATTTCCAATCCTCCATGAGTTCTTTCGCTGCAATAACAATGTCTTCTTCTTGAATCATAAAATAATCTTCATTTCGGTAATATGGCATTACCGTATCCATACCTGTCACTCGTTTCGGTGGCGCTTTCAGCTTGCACATAGACTGTTCGGCAACACGTGTAATGATTTCGGCGCCAACACCACAGCTTCTACTTGCTTCATGAACGACGAGCAAACGCCCAGTTTTGCTGAGTGATTTGAAGATAGTGTCCATATCAATCGGCTTTATACTTGCTAAATCAATTACTTCTGCCTCTATGCCTTGTTCTGATAGTCGTTGAGCCGCTTGCAACGATTCGACAACAGATGCTCCCCAAGTAACAAGTGTGAGGTCTCTACCTTTTCGCAGTGTAAAACATGTATCTATAGGTAGGGCTTCACCATTATCAATCACATTCGATTTTACTGTTCGGTAGATCCTTTTGGGTTCGAAGAACATCACAGGATCATTGCTTCGAATTGCGCCAAGAAGTAAACCGTATGCACGCTGAGGCGATGAAGGGATAACGACTCTAAAGCCAGGAATGTGAGCAAATATTGCTTCAACGCTTTCTGAGTGGTGCTCTGGCGCATGAATACCGCCACCAAATGGTGCTCGGAACACGGCAGGGCATGTTAATCGTCCACGTGTTCTATTACGCATTCTTGCCGCATGACAAATGAGGTGTTCTAAAGCTGGAAATACGAATCCTTGGAATTGGAACTCAGCAACAGGTCTTAGCCCTTGTGTTGCCATACCGACACTTACACCACCAATCAGCGCTTCCGCCAATGGTGTATCAATAACACGTTTAAAGCCAAATTTATCTTTAAGCCCAACGGTGGCTCTGAATACGCCGCCGTTATCACCAACATCTTCGCCTAACACTATAACATTGTTGTCTTTTGACATTTCATGGTGCAGAGCAAGGTTGACCGCTTCAACAAGTGTAATCTCAGACATGTTTGCCTCCCTGCATACGCATTGCTTTAGTTATGAGTTCGTCACGTTGTTTGTTTAGCTCTGAAACAGGCGACTCATAGAGGTAATCAAATGCGGCTTCAGGTGCCTGAGGGGGAAGGTTCAGATAACGCTCTACAGCTTTTTCAACTTCGACTTTTGCGCTTTCTAGTAGGGTTTGCTCGTCTTCTTCAGACCAATGCCCTTGCTCCGTCAAATACGTTTTGAGCCTTTTAATTGGTTCATATTGCCAAGCTTGGTTTAATTCATCTTTACTTCTATAGCGCGTTGCATCGTCGGCTGTTGTATGGTCGCTTAGACGGTAACTGACGGCTTCAATTAGGGTCGCCCCTTTACCTTTTCTTGCTCTGTGCAAAGCGGTTTGAACTGCATCGTACATAGCAACAACGTCGTTACCATCCACTGTGATACCAGGGATACCTGCGCCTTTTGCTTTCTCCGATAGAAAATCAGCAGCACATTGCAGTGCTCTTGGAACTGAGATCGCCCATTGGTTGTTATTGACAACAAATACCAGAGGTATGTTCCAAGTCCCAGCACAGTTGATGGATTCAAGGAAATCACCTTTTGAAGTAGCACCATCACCGCATGTCACTAGTGCTGCGTTGTGGTCTCCAGCAATCTTAAGAGCAGACGCAACGCCTACAGCATGAGTACACTGAGTAGCAATAGGGACACAATAAGGTAAATCGCGACACTCTATTTCACTATTTTCAAAAGTAAAGTCACTGCCTCGCTCATCGCCACCCCAGTACTGAAGGTTTTTTTCCATACCGATTCCTCGAACCCACATAGCAGGCATATCTCGATAGTATGGGATGAATACATCCTGGGGCTTCATTGCGTGACCTATGGCAATACCAAAGGCTTCGGCGCCAAGATGAGAAGGGTAGGTACCTAGCTTTCCGGTTCGTTGTAATGCGACAGCTTTGTTGTCGTAGGTGCGTGCGACTACCATGTCGCGATAGAACTTTTTCAGTGTTGTAACATCGGCCCACTCAGGAAGTGGTTTGACGACTTGGCCATGTTGGTCGATAAATCGATTCATGGGTAATGCCTGAACGTTCATCTCAAGCTCCTTATTGTGCTGCATTTTTTGGCAGCAATTGATTAACATCCTCCTGATGTGGCCATTTTAAATATTCTGAGTTTTTTCTCAAATTGAAATACTATTCTGAATAGCCGGATAAAGTTGTTGTTAAGTACTGATATATTGTTCTTATCCAGTTTTGAATGTTGGCGACATCAGTTGGCTTAAGTGTAACCAAATTGTTAAATAATTGCCTACTGTAGAATGGATGATGAGAGTAAACTAATCCTTACAAAGTTTAAAAAACAGATGAAAGTGCTGGTTTTTTTATCGCTCACAGACTGGATACGAAAAGATCCACTAATGATGAAGCAAAAAAAAATAGAATATTATCTGGTTTTTTTGTAAAAAACGCCAAGAAAAGTTATGTAATGTAGAAAAATTAGAGTCATAGCGGCGTTAGGTATCATTGTTTAGCACGAGTATAAAGTATGGTATCCGTGGTTTAATAAAGAGATAACCGCTGGGCACTAGCTTAAAGATACTATGTATAAACTTAGATAATGCAAGGTTGTTAAGTTATAATATTGTCATTGAAATGTTTAACGTCACTTGGTCTGGGCCCATCATAAAAAACAGCGGAGACGGACTACCGCATAAGGGCTTACTATGAAAATTGCTACCAAGATAGTTATTGCTTCGACTTTATTATGCAGTGTGGCGGTTGTAGCCACGGGTGCATTTGTTGGATGGAGAGCGTCGACCTTATCAGAACAAGCTTTATATCAGAGAGCGATGAGTCAATTGACCTCCATTCGTGAGAACAAAAAAAGTGAAATAGAAAACTACTTCCAACAGATCAGAGGTCAGATGGTGACAGTTGCCAACTCCATCGGTGTTAGAGATGCGATGGTGGCGTTTTCTGATACCTTTGAACGATATCCTGTAGAGCTCGTGAGCCCCTCTGATATTAGCCAACTTTCAAGTTACTATTCGTCGGGTTTCGGTGAGACATATCGTGGAGCTAATGGTGGTCAATCGGCCAATGAGCAAAATGTTTTGTCGAGTTTATCTGACAAAGCGAAAGCCCTACAGGCGAGGTATATTGGCGTCAATCCGAACCCCCTAGGTGAAAAGCATCAGCTTATGGCTGATACTCTGGGCACTGAGTATGATGATGTCCATAGAAAGTATCACCCGAGTATAAAAGGCTTTTTAGAAGAGTTTGGTTACTATGACATTTTTCTTGTCGATACAAGTGGCAATATTGTTTATTCAGTTTTCAAAGAATTGGATTATGCGACAAATTTAAACACTGGCCCCTATTCATCCACAGGTATCGCCAAGGCATATAAACAAGCCTTAAATATAAGCCCTTCTCAATATTACTTAGAAGATTTTGCTCCTTATTTCCCATCATATGAGGCGGCGGCTTCATTCATCGCTACCCCTATTGTTGTGGAAGGGCGGTCAATAGGTGTGCTTATTTTTCAAATGCCGGTTGATAAAATAAATAGCATTATGACGTTCGGACAGAACTGGAGCTATGCAGGCTTGGGTCAAACCGGTGAGACTTATTTAGTCGGTCCAGATAAGTTACTCAGAAGTGAATCTCGCTTTTTACTCGAAGAGCCGGAAAAATACTTCTTAGAACTAAAAACACTTGGTGTTCCAGTCGAGACAATACAACAAATCGAGGGAAAATCATCAGCGATTGGCCGCTATAAAGTGAGTAGTGATAGTGTCAATGCTGCTTTGTCGGGTCAAAGTGGTACAGACGTTGTTGTGGGGAAAAGGGGAGTTGAGGTGCTGTCTGTATACGCGCCCCTTGATGCGGCAGGTCTGAAGTGGGCGATTGTTACGGAAATAGATAAAAATGAAGCCTTATCCGATTTACAAGCACTGATTCGTTCGAAATTTACCACAGTGGTTGTCAGTATTGTGGTTGGGGTAATTGTAGCGGTATGCGTATCTTACTTTCTCGGAAGAAGTATTGCCAAACCTATCAGTCGGGCAAGTAATAAAATCCAAAACATCAGTAAAGACAATGATCTTACCGAACGTCTTGATGAGGATGGAAAAGATGAAATGACCGAATTAGCCGTTTCTCTCAACTCTTTGTTTGCTCATCTTCAAGATATCATCCGTAAGTTCGCCCAAGCAACAGATGACCTGAACAATAATATTCATAGTATGAGTGGTAGCATGCATAGTACGCGTTTAGCCGTTACAGATCAGAATGAACGTGCTGAGTCTGTTGCTGCAGCAATCAATCAGATGGGTAGTTCAATTTCTGAAGTTGCCGAGTTCGCCAGCCGAGCAGCCGAGTTTGTTAAAAATGCAAACGACACTGGTAGCCAAGGTGTCAGTGTTGGTAGAAACTTGGGAGGAGAGATATCTCAACTCAACGAAGAGATGCAAACAGCTGTGGATGCGATTAGCCGTCTAGACAATGAGAGTAATTCCATTGCTGAAGTTTTGGATGTGATACAAGGAATTGCAGAGCAAACGAATTTGTTAGCACTCAATGCTGCTATTGAGGCCGCTCGAGCCGGTGAGCAGGGCCGAGGTTTTGCAGTAGTGGCTGATGAAGTGCGTAATCTTGCTGGAAGAACTCAGTCTTCTACAGAAGAAATCAGAGAGAAAATCGAATCTTTGCAAAAAGAAACCGGTGATGTCTCGACGAGTATAACTAATGCCAACGAAACGGTATCAAAAGGGGTTGAAACGTGTGACACAAACGCCCAGATGCTTGAGCAAATAGTGACTATGTTGAATGACCTTAATGAAATGAATGTGCAAATAGCTGCTGCGACTGATGAACAACAGTCTGTAACAAGTAAAATCACCAGCAGTATTACGTCAATTGCGGACTCGTCATCACAAGTGTCTAGCCAAGTTCAAGATGTTGATGAGGTACTGAAAGGCCTTTCTTCTCAAGCTGAGCAGCTAAACTCGGAAGTTTCACAGTTTAAGTATTAGGGCGGCGAGTCGGTAACTTGCTTTCTCGCCTTTGACGAAATTTCACCCCGTTTGGTTGCCAAACACGCTCCCGAGGCGGGTTTTTAACCATCTGAATAAAAAAGATAAAAATTTTGTTGACCTGACATCACAATAGGTTAAAGTACGCCTCGTTCCAGCGGCACAGCCCGCTGAGATGGTGTTACCATCGCATAATTGCGTTGCCCTGGTGGTGGAATTGGTAGACACAAGGGATTTAAAATCCCTCGGCGTTCGCGCTGTGCCGGTTCAAGTCCGGCCCGGGGCACCATCTAAATTTTCCTTGTGGAAAAGAGACATAATGTAAGGCGCGTTGGCAGAGTGGCTATGCAGCGGATTGCAAATCCGTGGACCTCGGTTCGACTCCGGGACGCGCCTCCATTTAACTTCAGCATCAAAGCCATAATCCTCTTGATTTTACATCACAAAGTCCCATAACAAGAAAACTTATCTTATTGCTCACTTTACAAAGGTCCCCAAAACAAACCGAATTCAACCTTTATGCTCGTTCTGTAAATCTCATAGATCCAGTTTTTATTCCTAGTCTTATTCTAAATAGATAAATTATTTAATGGCATTTCTATCATTATTTTTTCATGATTTTTATAAATTTGTTACTGAATGTATTGGGTATAATTGTGGCCAGGTTAGTAATATCTTGATGAGACAAAGGAAATTGAGATGCAAAAAGTTGGGCAACTACCAATGCCACCCACAGCGGGTATTTTTGGACACGTTAGCTATTTAAAGAAAACCAATGTACATCAGCAGATGTTGGCGTGGATACAAGAATACGGCGCTCAGTTTCGTTTAAAACTAGGCCTAAAAGATGTTTTGGTCTTGTCTGATCCTGTTCAAATTAAGTCGATATTAAAATCTCGGCCGAGCGAGTTTCGCCGTTTAAAAAGTATTGAAAGTGTGTTTGATGAAGTTGGCCTGAACGGTATCTTCTCTTCTGAAGGTGAAAAGTGGAAACACCATCGAAAGCTGACAGAACCAATGTTTCAGCCTAGTCATCTGAAGCACTTTTACCCTCACTTACGCATGATTACAGAACGTTTACGAAAGCGCTTTGAAGCCTTGTCTAAATCTGGAGAGGTTATTGAATTAGTAAATGAATTTAAAAAGTATACCGTGGACGTCACTTCACTCTTAGCTTTCGGTGAAGATTTCAACTCGATTGAGAGAGGAGATACATCAGTTAGAGATTGTATTCAGCGTGTTTTCCCTGTGGTAAATCTACGATGTAAGTCTCCTATACCTTTATGGCGTTTTTTTAAAACCAGTAAAGATAAGGAGTTTGATGCCAGTGTAGACGAGATCAGGCAGTTTGTCTCCGAATGCATAGGGAAGCAACGTGTTCGTTTGAGAGAAGAACCTGATCTTAAAGATTCACCAGAAAATATGCTGCAAATTATGTTATTGGAGCAGCAACAGGACGCGTCCTTAACTGATGAAGATATCATCGCGAATGCGATCACTGTCTTGCTAGCTGGTGAGGACACTACTGCGAACACGCTCGCGTGGATGGCATTTTTAGTCAGCAACGATAATGATAGCGAGATTGCTCTGCATAATGAACTTGAACAGACAGGTAATACTAAGGTACTAGACTGGCCAATTGCACGGCTACCTTATGTAACCGCGATCATGTACGAAGCAATGCGTTTGAAGCCTGTTGCACCACAGCTTTATTTAGAGCCTAACCGTGATACTGATATTGATGGATTAGAGGTTAAAGAGGGCACAGCCATTTTTGCTATGCTTCATGCTAGTGGTTTTGACCCTGAGTTATTTGAAGACCCTAGCTCGTTTAATCCTAGTCGTTGGATAGAAAAGACAGGCGCTTCTTTTTCGAATCTGCAACCATTTGGTGGAGGCTCCAGACTATGCCCAGGGCGATCATTAGCGATTATGGAAATGAAGTTAGCCTTTCATGCATTATTTAAAGAATTTAGCGTTGAGCCACAGCAAAAGCCGGAAAGTGTTACTGAGCAATTTGCTTTCACTATGTCACCTGTTGGGTTTAAAGTGAAAATAAAGAAAGCTAACGAGTAATGCACGAGTTGCTGAGCAATGATTCATCGAAAATTTACTGATGAATCATTGCTCCATTTTAGAGTAGAAGGAGATAGTTCAACTTATTCTCCGGCTACCACATGATTTTTGAACTTTAAGCTTGCAGCAAGCATGTACAAACAGGTTGCAAGCAAAATTGAGAACAAATATCCCAGTAAAGTATGTTCTTGAGACATATACTGGTCAGCAATAACAGGGCCTAATACTGAGCCTATGCTGTAGCTAAACAACATGACTTGAGTTGCTGATACTATGTATTCTGCGTCTAAATTGTCACAGCCAAGGTTGATGGCGATTGGATACAAAGCAAATGCTGCCATACCAAGCAAAAATAGCCCTAATGCCATTAAGCGCAGATCGTCATCAAACATAACTAAGCTAACCGCTAGAGTGCCTAGTAGGCAGAAAAACGCCATCAATAGTGTACGACCTAAATATTTCGACATCCAAGGCACTACGGGTTGCACCAACATACCGCCGAGTATGATAAGCGCCATCAGCGAGCCTATATCGGAGTTTTCAATTCCCTGTTCGGCAAGCTCAAGTGGCATCATGCCATAAACAGCGCCTATAACAAGCCCAGATACTATGCTGCCAATAATGGCGGCATGATTTAGCTTGAAAATTTGCTTAGCTGTTAAATGTGCAATGGACTCGGACTGAGGCTGATCACATCGTCCAAATAAAACAACAGCAATAGATGAGCAAACCAAGACGCCAATGATGAGAAAAGGCAAATACCCACCGATACCCACATAGCTTATCCCCAGTTGTCCAATTGCGCTGCCACCATAAAGCGCTGCCATATATAACCCGAGACGTTTAGCTCTAGCCTTTGGAGAGCCTTGCAGTAACCAAGATTCTACGACGACAAAGATACCCGCAACAGAGAAGCCAGCCACAAGACGAGCGACCAACCAGACCGATGAATGTGTCAAGATCGGCAGAACTAGACTTGTAATGGAAAATACTGCCAGACATAGGGCGAGTGTATACTTATGGCCCAATCGACTCACTATAGGCTCAATAATGATCGCACCTAGCAAAAGCCCGACATAAAACACACTTGCTAGCCAACTCGCTAATGAGCTGTCTAGCCCATAGTAAGGTAGCATCAGTGGGATCAGGCTCATTAAATAGCCTGATGCTACCGCATAAAGAGCCAGCGCAATAACAGGGGTTGAAATGCGAGCTTTTGCTGCAGGAGCAAGAATGTTTTCCAATGTCGTAGCCTCTTAATATAAGTCATAGTTAATAAATTTGGCGCGACTATGAGGTTATTTGTGCTTTGGGTAAAACGAAAAATTTTGGTCGTTTCGATAAAAATTTTTTTTCGAAGCGTTTTATGATTCAAAACAAAGAAAAGACCGTATAAATTAAACTTTATTTGACCCTCTCTAGGATAAATTATGGTATTTTTAACTTCTTGAAATCCGCGATAAGCCATTGCTCATATTGATTTTTAGGCAGTACAGCATTTTAAGGGTTGACTCTTTTCCCACGTTTGAACAGCATTATTGTTGGAATGCTTCTAATCTTGTGTCTAGATGCTAGGTTTCTCTGACTTTCAGTATCTATTTTTACAAATCGAACGTTTTTTGCTCGCTCGTTGTAATATTAGACATATTAGATGATGTGACTCGTATCAAAAACGTCAAAACTATTTATAAATCAGGTGCTTTAACTATTGGTTTGATAATTTTAACCCCCACTATACTCCTGAGAGTTTGTCTTGTTTTCAAGCGCCTCGATGTATCGGCATCTGCTGGATGGACAAACAATAGATAGGGCTAGGCCGCGTTGCTCGCACTTTAATGCGGCGTGATATTATCGGAGAAAATTCATGATTAGAGAAATAACAAAAGCCGACTTTGAGTCATTTTGGCCAACATTTTCAGCGGTAATTCAGTCTCAAGAGACCTATGCCTTTGACCCAGATATGACGCTAGAACAAGCATTCGCTCTATGGTGCGAATCCCCATTAAAAGCTTATGTTTTTATTGAAAATGATGTTGTTCTTGGCTCTTACTACATTAAGTCAAATGCTATGGGGCCAAGTAGTCATATATGTAATTGTGGATACATGGTTTCACGCGAAGCTAGAGGTAAGGGTATTGCACGCCTTATGTGTGAACATTCGCAGAAAACCGCTTTAGAACTTGGTTTTGACGCCATGCAATTTAACAGTGTGGTATCGACCAATAAAGTCGCGGTGAATCTATGGCAGAGGCTAGGTTTTCACATCATAGGCACAATTCCTAAGGCATATAAGCATGCTCATCTAGGGTTAGTTGATAGCTATGTTATGTACAAGTGGCTAAGAGCATAACGAATAGTTCTATAGTGACTGTCAACGCTCACGCTCTATATTCGGGTAGTTTTAAATTTAGCGCTTGTGGTGATTACCCTTTAATTCGTCGTTAGGCCCAGGACAATCCCCCACATTCGTAACATCGCATGCTTTACAACAACCTCCGCCTTTAATTGGCTTGCGAGAAAACATCACACCAATGGCGAGCATCGCAATACAGCTCAGGAAAATAAGAACGGTAAGAACTAAAGTCATAACACCACCTCCTGTCAATCGCTATGGTGGTATCTTTCTCCAATTTTACAATCAAAGCAATGGTTGTTTTGTAACCAATTGTTGATAATGCCAATAGCCAGGTCAATGTGTGTGGTGATAGCTTATGAGATACAAATAACAAAAACATTGGGGATTTTTGGTCACCTTGCAGATTACAAGGCCATATCAGTTAAACTCATTATGGCCTTACTTGGGATGACGGCGGGTATTTTTACTTCTGTAAAGCTTCGCTAAGCCATTGCTTAAATTGACTTTTAGGCAGTGCACCATTTAAAGAATCGACTCTTTTACCATTTTTAAACAGCATTATTGTCGGAATGCTTCGAATTTGATACCTAGCTGCTAGGTTGGTTTGGCTTTCAGTATCTATTTTTACAAATCGAACCTTTTCTGCGTACTCCAGTGCAACATCTGCAAAAATGGGAGCAAAGCCTACACAAGGATTACACCACGGGGCCCAGAAATCGACAACCACGGGTTGATCACTGTTTAAAATCGCGTCGAAGTTGGAATCCGTTCCTTCTATTGGAAAACCATCAAGCAGTGTGCTTGAACATTTCCCGCATTTAGGGCTTTCAGATACTCTGTCCGTTGGGATTCGATTCATACTCTGGCAAGAAGGGCAGCGTGTATTAAATGTCGGCATTATTTATTTCTCGTTTAGTTTTCTGCACAAGTGTGACGTTGATTTTATCAATGAGGTGACACAGAAGATAGTCGCTCGTTATACTTTGAAAATATAAATATTCCAACCGACTATGTTGGCTATCTAACACAATAAAAATAAAGGTTTCGAATGACTACAACATACGCAGAAATTACCGGCTGGGGTAAGTGCCTTCCGCCCTCCATACTCTCCAACCAAGATTTAGGCACTTTTCTTGATACCTCAGATGAGTGGATTCGAACCAGAACAGGGATTGAGAATCGTAGAATTAGTCATGTCGATACTTCAGAGCTTGCCACGGTTGCGGCAAAACATGCCGTCGCATGTGCTGGTTTGGAAGTGAGCGATATCGATCTTCTTATTATCGCAACCTGTTCACCAGACTCTCTTATTCCTAATATGGCATCTAAGGTGTCACAAAACTTAGGTATGGAAGGGACAATGGCGTTTGATCTAAACGCAGCGTGTACCGGCTTTCTTTATGGTTTAGAAACCGCAACTAGGATGATGCAATCGGGAAGTTACCGTCATGCCTTGGTGATTGGTGCAGAGCGCCTGTCTTTTTTTATTGATTGGTCGATGAGAGATACAGCGGTTCTATTTGGTGATGGTGCAGGGGCAGTAGTACTGAGTCAATCAGAAAGCGCAGTGGGTTTACAAAATGCGCAGCTAGGCTGTGACTCTCAAGGTAGAGACATACTGTCGGTGCCTAAATTTGGCAGTTCGATGGACCGTTTTGCCGCTGATAATGGATACTGGGAATTCAATTTCGTCGGTAAAGACATCTTTAAGCGAGCCGTTAAAGGCATGGGGGCAGCAGCCCATAATGTGTTAGAAAGAAGCCAGTTATCGACAAAAGACGTAGACTTGGTTATTCCTCATCAGGCGAATATACGTATTATTCAAACCCTGTGTGACTTATCTGGTATTGGGCAAGACAAGGCATTTATCAACATCCAAAAGTATGGCAACACATCAGCTGCGACCATTCCCATTGCCTTATGCGAAGCGCTAGAGCAAGGGCGCATTAAAGCCGATGACAATATGTTGCTGGCAGCTTTTGGCGCAGGGTTAACTTGGGGAGCCGCACATGTAAAATGGGGGAATCGTGTTACGCCAATAAGTGTCAGTGATGCGGCATTGCCAGAGTGTGATAAGCCAGTGCTTGAGTTGATCGATGAGGCGGTTAAATTCTGCAAGAAACATACTATTTACTGATCACCTAACCCTTACTAGTGAATTGGCGTGTCGAGATGATATGATGCGCCCTGAGCTATTTAAATGAATCTAGGAACAAAATGAAGTTTCTTCACACCTCTGACTGGCATCTCGGACGTCAGTTTCACAGTGTTTCTCTCCTTGATGACCAAAAGGCGGTATTGGCTCAGTTAGTTGAGTATTTGCGAGAAAACCCAGTTGATGCGCTTATTATTGCGGGCGATATTTATGACCGTTCGGTTCCGCCAACTGCTGCAATTGAGCTAATGAATAATTTTGTTAGTCAGGTTTGTGATGAACTTAAAGTGCCTATCATTCTTATCCCAGGAAATCACGATGGTGCACAAAGGCTCGGTTTTGGCTCGTCGCAAATGAAAGGAGCTGGACTACATATCTTATCGAGTTTTGAGGACATGTGTCGACCCGTTGTGATTGATACAGATGTTGGAGAAGTGGCCTTTTACGGCATGCCATATAATGATCCTGAAATGGTACGCCACTATTTCAAGCAATCCGTTTCAACGTTTGATGATGCGCACAAATTCTTGGCTGATGAAATTAAGTCTAGATTTAGCCCAAAACAGAAAAATGTATTGATCAGCCATTGTTTTGTGGATGGGGCGATAGAATCTGAGTCGGAAAGACCACTTTGTATAGGTGGATCAGAGCGAGTTAGTCACGAGCATTTTGTCGACTTTGATTATGTGGCACTCGGGCATCTCCACCAACCACAAAAAAAAGGTCAAGAGTTCATCCGGTATTCCGGCTCTCTAATGAAGTACAGTTTTTCTGAACAACATCAGAAAAAGGGCGTGACCTTAGTTGAATTTGATAATAATGGCTTTAAGTCAGCGACACACATTGATCTAAAGGCGCCGCATCAGATGCGAATTATCGAAGGTGAACTGAATAATATCATTGAGCAAGCTAAAGAAGATCCTAATCATGATGACTATTTATTGGTTCGTTTAATGGATACTCACGCCACTCTAAACCCGATGGAAAAGCTTCGCTGTGTATACCCCAACGTATTACATATTGAGAAACCGGGCATGTTAATTGGTGTAGAGAAAGAATTGGCGGCCGCTACACTGTCACGCAGTGAAGTTGATATGTTTCGTGACTTTTTTAAAGAAACGCAGAGTGTTGATTTAAGCCACGAGCAAGATGAGGCGATTTCGGACCTGATCATGCAGTTAAGCCGTCAATAACAGGGGAAACGAATGAAACCACTATTGTTAACCCTGCAGGCCTTTGGTCCCTTTGCAACGACGCAATCTATTGATTTTCGACTATTAGGCAGCAATCCTCTTTTTTTAATTAATGGTGCAACAGGGTCGGGTAAAACCTCAATTTTGGATGCGATTTGTTTTGCCTTGTATGGAGAGACGACAGGCAATGAGAGACAAGCAACTCATATGCGGTGTGATTTGGCCGATCTCTCGACACCAACAGAGATAACATTTGAGTTCTCGCTCCATGACAAACGTTACCGCGTAACTCGACTGCCAGAGCAGCAAGTACCTAAGTCGCGTGGAGAGGGTACAACAACACGCAAACATACAGCGTCGCTCTATGAAATCACCGAAAGTGACCGATTAATTACCAGCAAAACGGCTCAAGTGAAGGTGGAAGTGACTAGTCTACTTGGTTTAAATGAAAGTCAGTTTCGTCAGGTAATGGTGCTACCGCAAGGAAAATTTCGTGAATTATTGCTTGCAAGCTCAAAAGACAGAGAAGCGATTTTTGGTCAGCTGTTTCAAACCGATATCTACAAAAAAATCGAATTCGCTTTAAAAGACAAAGCCTCGTCTATTGTTACCGCTAAAGAAGAGTTTGATAACCAAATACAGGGCGCGCTGAAAGTTGCTGAAGTGTCTTCAGAGCAAGAATTGAATATTCAAATCGAAGACATCACTCAACAACTGGCTAAAGCTAAGCAAGCGGAACAGTCCAGCTTGGAACGCCTTAATCAAGCGAAAATTAAACTTGAGCAGTCGAAGATGCTTGCTGGTCAATTTTCTAAGCGAGAGCACAGCCAAAAGAGCCTAAACCTTCACTTAGAACAGCAAGATAAAATAATAGACATGACTTCGTTACTTGAGCTTGCTGTAAGCGCGGAAAAGCTCAATGTGCCGTATCAACATTGGCAATCATGTCTTAATCAAGTGAAAGCGCTCGAAAATAAAGTCTCGACTTTAAATATTGAAAGGCAACAAGCTCAAACTCACTTAACTTTGTGTGAGCAAGGATTACAAAAAGCCATATTAAACGCAGAGCAACTACCCAAATTAAACGAACAACTGTTTCATTTAGAGCAAAGTAAAGAAAAACTAAAAGAGATAAACTCGCAGCAAACTAACCTAAAAATGCTTGAATCCCAAGGTAAAGAGTATGTTCACACCATGGCAAAGTACCAAGCGTTAAAAGCTCAGCTTTTCGAAGAGTTACAGACAAGTGAACGCAATTTAGATAATGCAAGGAAAGGGACTGCGGAGAAAGCCTCTCTTGAAGCTGATATAGCGAAAACCCAGCGTTTATTGGCCGACTTGAGTAAGTTGAGATCTTTGCTCACTGAGCAGGTACAGCTTACCAACCAAACCGGTGCTATTCGTATAACTAAGCAGCAGTTAGAGAAAGAGTTAGCAGAGAAACGCCAACATGCGGACAAGTTGGAAATGCATTGGCATAGTGCTCAGGCAGCGGTACTGGCTAAACGACTTAAATCGAACCAACCTTGCCCAGTTTGTGGCAGTTGTGAGCACCCGAGCCCAGCTGAATTTGAAGGTAAGGAAGTATATAAGCAGGATGTGCAACAAGCTCGTCAAGTTGAAACGGTGGCATTAGAGCAATTTAATACGGCACTAAACGAATTGGAGCGTCATCACTCCTTGTGTGAGCAGCAGGAAAAACTGATTCAGTCATACAAACTTGAATTGGGTAATGATGCTGTTCTCAATATTGAATCGACAGAGCAAAAACTTTTGCAGTTAAATGCAAGATACCATGAACTTGATGCCATTGATGTACCTAAGTTAGAAAGTGTCGCTGCGGAACTTAAGCAAAGGTGTGAAAACGGCGAGGCGAAAATAAACGCTCTTCGAGAAGAAATATCAGCCAATGACGCAAAACTTGAGGCACAGAACAAACAGTTGAACCAGCTCCGTGCCTCAATCTCTGGCTCATATGAATCAATCGCCCAAATTGATGCAGTGTACCTAGATCTCCAACAGAATATTGAGCGGCTTAATGTAGCATTAAAAGGTGCTCAGGCCTCACTGCATAACGCCACAGTAAGCTATTCCAATATTGAGTCTCAGATCTCTTCTCACCAAGAATTACTGGCTGTAGCGCGGAGCAATACGCAATTGGCTGAGACAGAGTGGGATTGTGCTTTAAAGGCCACTTCCTTTTCCTCATTGGAGCATTTCTTGGAATGCCGTTCTAGTTCAGAACAAATACAACAATGGCGTGAGCAAATAGAGCAATATAGTTCGACCAAGTTAAAACTAGAGCAAACCATTCATGATATTGAGCAAGAACTTGCCAACACTTCTCGGCCAAATCTAGAAGAAGAGCAACTTAATGTTACGCTTCTTGAGTCAGAACACGTTAAGTGTCGAGGTGAACTTGATGCTGCTCAATCGCTTTTCCATCGCTTGGAAAAGGTCGCTGCGGACATTGCCCAATTACGGTCTAAAAACAGCAAACTCGATGACGAATACAAAGTTTATGGCACACTTTACGATGTCGCGAGCGGAAAAACGGGCAGTAGAATTAGTTTACATCGCTTTGTGTTGGGTGTGTTACTTGATGATGTATTGATTCAAGCTTCTCAAAGGTTGAGAGTGATGAGTCAGGGGCGTTATCAACTGGTACGCAAAACCGAGGGCTTTAAAGGTGTCGCTGGCCGAGGGTTGGACTTATCGGTAGAAGATGGACACACAGGTAAAACGCGTGATGTAGCCACATTGTCAGGTGGAGAATCTTTTATGGCGGCACTGGCACTCGCACTGGGTCTGTCGGATGTTGTTCAGTCATACAGTGGTGGGATAAGACTTGATACCTTGTTTATCGATGAAGGCTTTGGCAGTTTAGATCCTGAGTCATTAGATTTGGCTATGCAAATTCTAGTAGAGCTTCAGCAAACTGGGCGTATGATTGGCGTCATATCTCACGTGTCAGAGCTCAAAGAGCAGATGCCGCTGCGGCTGGATGTGAACTCATCAAGATCGGGAAGCAAGATCTCGCTTGTTGGCGCATAACAATTAACTAGAGGCTGTCACAAGCAGTATATCATAGGCTTAATACCTGAAATTGCCTCAGTGTGCGCTTCTTGTAATCAAAGACTTGGCTAGTAAAAATACGGCGTTTTAAACGCCGTAATCTACATCGACTTTTTCAATATCTGAATAGCTTGCGCGCTGTTTTATGATAGTAGGCAGGCGTGTGACAAAACGATGCTCTGTTTGTAACCCTTTCCAAAGCTGATCCAGACAATAATGGTGGTTAACAAATTTACCTAATTTTGGCGGCAGCGTTAAGGTATGTTCTAGCCCTAATGCGGACTCGAAAAAATTGCTCATTAGCTTGACGGCAAATGATCGTTTTACGATATAACCAGATGAAGTCTGTGAGTTTATTACCCGTGAAAAGCCCTGTTCAGCATCGATAAGACTGATGGGAATCGGACCACTACACCCGAGAAGAAACACATCCCATTCGTTAGAGCAATCCAAAATTCTCTCTAAGTTTGAGAGAAACAGGTCATATTCTTGGACTTCAAAGTCGTCTTCCAGTACTAGTAAGTACGGACTGGAAGAGTGAGATAAATAGTGGGCAATTAAGTTACCATGGCTCAGGCTGCAGCCTAACGCACCACATTCTGGTTTATAGTAAGCTTCAAAGAATGACTCATCATCAATAGTAATACCGCATTTTTTTAATTCAGATATGCTTTCTGCTTTGCGGTCTGTTCTATGAGTTAAATTGATGATTTGTAGTTGGACTTTGTCATTAAACATTGTAAGCACCTTAAGAACCTAGATCCCGATATGCTACGCATCATCAGCACAGATAGCTATAAAGTCCGGTTTGAATTCCGTTTAATTCAGATTACTTCAAGCTGATTTTATAAGTTTTAATTCAGGCCAGTACATCTTGATATATCTGAGGGTAACCCAAATGACCAAACCTGTAGCGATAGTCAGTTCGAAAAAACCAAACTTATGTAGCCAATGCCAATGTGGATGATATTGCTCGAAAAAGCTGGTTAATCGATGCATGGCAATCGCGCTAATTACGGATGGGAAAGTTACAGCGGCAATAGAGGGCTGGAACTTAAGCCGAATGAGACGGAAGTAACATAGGTATATGGTTAATGTCATGGTAATGGCTATACCCGCCAAGGCTCCTGTGAGAATGGGATCTGGTTGGCGAAAGTTTACCAAGTATGCCGCAAGTGATAGGTTGATTGGCGCCGCCATGATAGCGAGAGTCGGCCGCGCTCTTCTTGGCAATCTGCCTAAAAACATCAGTCTGTAGAGAACGACAGGCAACATGACAAAATAGGTTGCTATACAGATATTGACTAAAGATTCAGAAAACACGGTGTGGCCAAATTTAGTGCCAGCTAATGAACTACTGATAAGACCGACAGGGTACAAAAACCAACTCGGCACAATATTAGCAAGCTTAAAGTTTTTAGCTTGGAAAAAGAAGAACAGAACCATCATAGTAAGGTGTAGCGACAATGCAGCAAACCATAATGGATAGGCGATAAAGGGAGAAATCACCGCCAAATAATCACATAGTACCAGCAGTGCCATACTCATGGGCGCAAGTAAACTTCCGTTAAGAGGATTACGCAGATCGTTTAAAAATAGTCGATAGTTACTCAGGTACCTAATTAATACCGGAATAAGTAATAAGGCACCGATTGCAGCAAGGTAGGGCCGGATAAAAATACCCACTTCAGGAATATACAGCGCCCAAGCATGCCCCAAGCCAATGATGCCCAGCGACAATGCTGCTTGAGATGGAGGGACATTATGAAACTTAAGAAAGCGTCGCCAGTTCAACTGCGTAAATCCTAAATAAAATCTGATTAGCCTAATAATGATATCAATTCAGTTGCTTAATTAGCAACTATGATTTGTTCTCACAAGGGAGATCTTCTTGTCGTAATTTTTCATTTTTTAACGTTCGATGTAGAAGCTGGCTATAAATAGGTTGGCCTCCCAGGAGTTGAGCCACAATGACAGCGCCAAGACACGTGATAATAAGAGGCAAAATTAGGTAGTAATTATTCGTCATTTCAATAACTAATAATATCCCTGTGATAGGCGCTCTTACTGTGGCGGCAAACAGCGCTCCCATACCTGCAATTGCGAACATGCCTGGAGAGATTAAAAGCTCTGGAAACAAAGTTTGTACGATAAGACCAAATGCGTAGCCAAATAGCGTCCCAAGCGCCAGCATAGGAGCAAAAATGCCACCTGGCGCACCAGAAGCAAAGCAAAGTAGGGTAGTTAAAATACGAGCGATAAAGAGAATGATTAAAACCCCAGCACCATAACCTCCATTGGTAATGGTAGGGATGAGACTGATCCCCCCTCCGGTTATTTCGGGCAAGTAAAGCAGCATAAGACCGAAAAAACCGCCCAAACAGCTGCCTGTAATCAAATATCGCTTACGATCATTTCGGTGCAGCTTTACAAACAGATCCTGAGAAAGATTGATCAAACGATTAAATGCGACACCAAATACACCAAACATTGCGCCAAGCAACAAGAAAAGCCATAGCGCTGCCAATTCAGGTCGTTGATATTGAGGCATAGTGATGACGGCATCCTGCCCATTAATGTATCGAAAGACGATGTTGGCAGAAATTGCCGAAATAATAACGGCGCGGATTGAAATAAGCGAATAACGAAACTGAGGTCGCATTTCTTCGACCACAAACATAATACCTGCCAGTGGCGCATTAAAGGCGGCGGCCAGTCCTCCTGCGGCGCCAGATGCTAGTAATGAGTGCTGTGTATCATCATTTTTGACCTTAAATATGTCAGTAACCATACGGCCAATCGCACCACCCATTTGCACAGTAGGGCCTTCTCTACCCAATACCATACCCGAGCCCAATGCGCCCATTCCGCCAAAAAACTTAACGGGTAGAACTCGCCACCAACGAACTGGTCGTATTCCATCCATGGCACCTTCAATTTCAGGTATGCCTGAACCTGCGGCTTCGGGAGCAAAACGATGAACTAAGTAATATCCTATAAAAGCGAGTGCAGCACTAATCAGAATTGCTGCGAGCCAAAGCGGTAACAAACGACCAATTGCTTGTTTTAACCAATCAGTTCTTGTGTCTGAAACAAAGTGAACCGCCATCTCAAATAGGGTGCCTACAAGGCCAGATAATATTCCTACTATCAAAGAAAGGGCGAGAACAGAGAGAGGTGTTTTGTCTTTCGAGAGAAATTGATTAATCGCATCCTTTGGTACCTTAGATAAAAAGGATTGCTTGATCTTCTCTCTGGTGTTCATTTGTATTTTGGTCCCTGTTATGAGTGAGTATCAGTGCTGCGCCCGATATTCAAGCAAATTCTTGCTTGGGATGTTAGGGATCAGTGGGCTGATTATACGCTTGATAAGGACAATCTTTATCTATCAAAAATGAAAATTTGAATTTCAAATATGTAATAAAATTGTATGCATTAAGTTTCATTTTGTTGGCAGAGGATCACACTTGTTTTCTTGATCTCTGAGCGATATAAACCACAATTAAAGGGCAAGGAAATCTGAACTATTCGCATAGAGAAAGTTAACCTTGCACACAATATGGAAAGTTTTACCCAAATATGCAGAAATCCTCGTATTAATATCAGAATGTCGAAGATGAAGGCACTGATTCGCAAGCTCACGATTGAGTCACGAGGGACAAGGCGCACTGATTTGTGCGCCTTTTGTTGTTTAGAGTTTATGAAAGGCCAGCGAGCTGCTGAAGGATGGCATCGAGTTGCTCCCAAGGTAGTTGCTGGCTATCGATGACTTCGATTCGACTTTCCTTGGCTGACATTGACGCTTCTGATACCGATACAACACCATAAGAGATATTCAGCGTCATAACCCCTTTATCCGTTTTCATTACCCCTTTGATACGCTCAGCTGATAGATCAGATAACATTGACAGCAATTCATCAAAGCAAAATTCCACCTGTTCACTAAATAGCCAACCACAACTGTAATAGCCTTGGCCGCTATTTTCTCGCATAAGAACATGCTGCCCAGCATCTAGTGTTAGAGGGGGAGCCATATCTTGGTCATGAGTATGTAAATTAGCCGCCTTAGGTGAAACATTACCTCTAATGTTGTCGAGGGTTTCAATCGGGAACTGGCCATCTTTGACAAGGTGTGCATTGATCTTTGGCGGGTCTTGCTTAGCTATCCAATCATTGAAGGCGTTTATGTCTTCCGTAGTACATAGGTCTACCTTGTTTCCTATTACTACGTCAGCAATACCGAGCTGTTCAATAAAATTATCATTAGAAAGATATTTTGGATTGGAAAGATTACGCGGGTCGACCAAGGCAAGAGTTGCCTTTAAGTCAATATGCTCGCGAAACTGTTCAGACATAAGAGTAGCGAGGATCTTGTCTGCGTGCCCCAATCCTGTCGGTTCTATGATCAACCTGTCCGGCTTACTGCGTAACAATGAGGTGATAGCGACAGAAGTCGGCACGCCAGCCGCGCAGCACATACAGCCGCCTGGCACCTGTTTTACGAGCGTTCCTTGCTGTGTGAGTATCGCGCCATCAATGCCGATTTCACCAAATTCATTGACCAGCACAGCCCAATTTTCATTGGCAGGCTTGTTTTTGAGCAAGTTAAGTATGGCGGTTGTTTTACCTGAACCTAAAAAGCCTGTGATTATGTTTGTTGGTGTTTGCATATCAATTGTTCGTCAGTCCATTTCTAAATCTATTCAAGAATTCGATCAGCGCTTGTTTTTCAAATAGCGTTTACGACGTTCTTCTTTCTTTTGTGCTTTAAGCTCGGCTTTACGCGTTGCTTCGATTTCGACTTCAACCAACTCTTTAGTAATCATTTCAGGACGTTCAAGCGTGACTTGCCCCAAGGTGCCATTACGAAGCTCATGGAGCAAAATCTCTGAACATTTGTGCAAATCGACACGGCCACCTGATCGCAATGCGCCGCGCTTACGACCAATTTCTTCCATCAACTCAATGTCGCTTTGCGGTAACTCTTCGATTTGGTAACGCTCTTTCAAGCGTTCTGGATAGGCTTGGGCTAAGTATTCTACCGTATAGAAAGCCACTTCTTCATATTCCATCGCAGTGTCTTTTACTGCGCCTGTGGCTGCAAGGCGAAATCCGCTGTGTGGGTTTTCTACTTTCGGCCACAAAATCCCCGGCGTGTCAGAAAGCACAATACCATTTTGTAAGTTGATCCTTTGCTGACGGCGAGTGACAGCGGGCTGGTTTCCCGTTACTGCGATAGTTCGGCCTGCAAGCGTATTGATGATGGTTGATTTGCCCACATTTGGGATGCCCATGATCATGGTGCGAATATTTTTGCCAATTTCTTCGCGATGGGGAGCAAGCTTGCGGCAAAGGTCCAAAATCTTATTCACTTCTTGCGGATTAGACGTGGTAATTGCCATCGCTTTGACATCTTGCTCTTTTTCGAAATGGTCTATCCATAATTGAGTTAACTCAGGATCAGCAAGGTCTCTCTTGTTTAGAACTTTTACAACCGGCTTGCCAGCGCGGATTTCAGAGATCATCGGATTTTCACTGCTAAATGGAATGCGAGCATCCAATACTTCGATGATGACATCAATTTGTGGAATGGCTTCTTCGATCTCTTTACGGGCTTTGTGCATGTGGCCCGGAAACCATTGGATTGTGTTGTTAACCATGTGAATATTTGGCCTTTGTAAATAGGGATGGCTGGCGGCATAACGCTAATCGTGATGGTTGATACCCACGATAACGCTCAGTTGCCGTAAAGCACTAAGTTATAGCTAATCTTAACATTGAGTTTGAGTTTCTCATAACTTAGTCATTGGTTTTTTCAAAAAGGCCTAAACCACAATAAGGCTCTGATATACAGTGAAAGTTATGATAATTAAAAAGTGTTAAATGAAACTGATTTAATACTTTGCCTTAGCTGTGTTTGTTGTTTATATTTCGTGTTTCATATGGATAATTCGAAAAATAAGTCTATGGCAGCTACCCAACATTCCCAAGAACATGAAACCTTATTGGAAACCAATGAACAGCTCGTTTCCACTACCGATTTAAGTGGTGTTATTACCTATAGTAATGAAGCCTTTTGCCGCATTGCAGAATTTAGCCAAGATGAATTGCTTGGGCAGCATCACAACATTGTCCGTCACGATTCTATGCCCAAAGCGGCATTCGCTGATATGTGGGCGCATTTGAAAAACGGTCAGGCGTGGCGTGGTATTGTTAAAAATAGGACCAAATCGGGTGGCTTTTACTGGGTAGATGCTTATGTGACGCCCATTTATGATAATGGCGAGATGGTTGGTTACCAATCAGTTCGGGTTAAACCCAAAAGAGAATGGGTAAATGTTGCCGATAAGGCATACAAAAAATTGCGAAAAGCGGAAAAATCAGGACGTCGCCAATTACTTCCTCGTTTCGATGCGCTGCGCTACGTCATTGTGTTTGGTGCCCTCATTGCGCCGCTACTAGCAAAAACGTTTGCCGTTGAAGGCGCGCTTAGCTGGATTTTGAATCTGCTTCCACTCGCTGGCTTGATGCTCTTTAAACAAGAGCTTGTCGATACACCAAGACAGCTAAAGCATTTAAGAACAGTTTATGACAGCATCAGTCGTTTGATTTACTCTGGTCAAGGACAGTTTTCTGTTGCGGATTTTCATATTAAGTTGCTTTCAGCGCGTATTCGCACAGTCTTAGGACGAATGACAGACTCTGCAAAGCCGCTTTTGAGTCTATCAGACAGTTTAAGCGCGACGACCAATGAGGTGTCGCAAGCGCTTGAACAACAAACCCGTGATATTCGCCAAGTGCGAGTGGCATCAGAAGAGGTGGAATTGACGGCTAATGAAGTTTCAACCAGCACTCATGAAGCCCATGAACTGATCGATGATACGCTTAATACTTGTTTATTAGCCAAAGAGACGATAGATAAAACACATGCCAACCTTGAGCAGTTAAGTCTTCAAGCAGAGCAGGCCACGCAAGCCACTTTTCAACTGAGCGAACAAGCGCAAAATGTCAGTCAAATGATGGAAGAAATCGGCGGGATCGCAGAACAAACCAATTTACTGGCACTTAACGCAGCAATTGAGGCTGCAAGAGCCGGAGAGCAAGGAAGAGGGTTTGCGGTTGTCTCAGATGAAGTTCGAGCGCTTTCAGGTCGCACTGCTAATGCCACTGTGCAAATTAAAGACAGCATCGGCACTATGTTAGAGACAATTGAAAAGTGGCAGAAAGATATTATTGAAAATCGCGAGCAAACCAATGCCTGTGGTGAAGTGGCTCAAGAAAGCGCAAAACGTCTATCAGATGTTGAAGCTATGATGCATTCGATGGACAACTTGATGAAAGTGGTCGAGGATGCCTCGATGAAGCAGCGCCGATTATCAGAGGATGTGAATTTGCATATCCAGTCGATTGCGTCAGCGGCGGAGAAAAATCTGATAGCAACTCAATCAGTTAACCAACATTCCCATGAACTGCGTAATCAAGTGAACGAGTTTTATCATCTTGCGCAGCGGTTTGAAGAAAAACAATAGCCGAGAAATATCGGCTATTGTGGCTAGACAGCTCTACGCAGGTATAAAGCTGCGTAGGTGTTGTTTAACCTGCTCAGAAGTAAACGCAGACTCAACACTGTATGAGTAAATCTTGAAGTAATCATCAAGTGTTAGCGCAAATTCTTGCATGACTTTTTCCACTTCTGCCGTCATTGTCGTATTCGACACAGTGCGATTATCGGTATTGATTGTAATGGCGATACCATCTTTTAAAAATACCTTTGCAGGGTGGTTAGATAAGGCAGTAACTGCCTTAGTCTGAACGTTACTGCTTGGGCATGTTTCTAAAGCGATATGCTGATCTTTGACCATGTCATAGGCAGCTTGATGGCCGGTAATGTGAATACCATGACCAATACGTTCAGCACTTAGTAAGGTGATTGCATCATAAACGTTTTGCCCAACACCTTGCTCGCCAGCATGAATCGTGACGTGATAACCTTTATCTCTAGCGTACTCGGCATATGGGACAAACTCGGCGCAAAATCCAGCGGCTTCTCCACCGGCGAGATCAAAGGCAGCAATACCATTGCCTAAATACGGCTGACCAACATCTAATACTTCTTTGATTCTGTCTTTTGGTGCATGGCGAAGAATCGAAAGGATGTAGTTTCCTTTAATATCGTAAAGCGATTCTGCGCGTTTCATGCCGTTGACAACGCTTGATAGCACTTGCTCAAGTGTTAATCCGCTTTCAAGATGTAATAGAGGGCCGAAACGTACTTCAAGGTATTTGACGTTCTCTTTTGCCGCATCTTCATAAAGTTCGAAAGAAATTCTCTCGAGTGCGTCAGCGGTTTGCATCACAGATAGGGGCAAGTCAAAACGCTTTAAGTATTCATCAAGGTTTGGGCAAGTTTCAGGTGCGATCATCAGCTCGCGTATCTGCTCAATATCTTGAGTCGGGAGGCTAATACCTTGCTGATTGGCAAGATCAAGAATCGTTTCTGGGCGCACACTGCCATCAAGGTGGCAATGTAAATCAATTTTAGGAAGATCAATAAATTGCATCAGTCTCTACCTTTATTGAAAGGTTAAAGTATCGTTATTCATTCAAAAAAGCCCCGCATCGCGAGGCTTTGTTAAGCGCAAGAAGAATTAGTCGAGTAATTCTTTGGCTGTGTTTACCACATTTTCAGTGGTAAAGCCGAACATCTTAAATAGTTCGCCTGCTGGTGCTGATTCACCAAAGGTTGTCATACCTATGATGCGGCCGTCAAAGCCAACATACTTGTACCAGAAGTCAGCAATACCCGCTTCAATA
>NZ_JAKRGI010000016.1:0-104709 GCF_022347625.1 Vibrio sp. Of14-4
TGTATATTGGCTTTTTAACCCACATTCTATTCGTATTGATTAAGTTTCTTTGGCTCGATAAAGATACCAATCAGCATGATTAAAGTGTATCGCCAGTCTAGGAAGTAACCAATTGATTCAGCGTATAAAAACCATCTTAGCCACACTAAGCATAAGCTTAGTGCTGGCCGGGCAAGCCTCGATTCTCCCTTCGCTTGATTTATTTTAGGCTTTTTGACCTTTTTTACTGCGCGTTCAAGCACATCTCTAATGTCGAAAAATCATCCAATAAATGGCAGTTATTAACGATATGATTCATATGATTAATATTTTTTAAGCTATTTTTTACTCTACTTGCCTGCTTTTTGACCGAAAAAATCGTTTTATATCAAACTATCAATTAATTTGGCAAAGTCTGAAAGCACATGGACTTACTAGGATAATCCCTTATTAAAAGTGGGTTATCATGAAACCATATTGTGCCGCTGAAATATTAGGATTAAGTTGAAAAACACGTCAGTTTAATGATGCCATCCTAATAATATACAGAGGTAATTATGGTTAACGTATCGAGCCACTCCGGTGTGAACTCTTCTTCTTTATCGTCTCAGTCGAGTGATTCGGCCTGTTCTGACAGCAAGCCGCTGCAAGTAAAACAGGTGCACCAATCTGCTGATTTACAAGCTAGCCCAGCAGTGCCTAGCATGGAAAAAGTGGATCCCGCCATTCGCTCACAACAAGATAAGGCGACCGCCGAGCTTGCGAAGAAGCAGTCTACCGATGCACGAGCTTTACTCAGACAGCCAAACGCGATTGCCAAAAGTCAGTTAACCCAAGCATCCAAGTCACTGCTAGCCATAATCAACCAATTAAGTGACGAAGGAAAAGCGCATTTCTTTGCTAGAGCCAAGCGAGGGGTGTTAAAAGAAGTTGGCATCGACAAGGGCTTAGTGGGCATTGATAGACTCGCACACCACAGTCACTTATCTACCGCAGATGACCATAACCTAGTGATTTCTTTATGTGGAGATTTAGGTGCATTGATATCCGATAATTTGGGGTCTGCAAGTAATCCGGCACCCGCGGCGAAAGAGATCATTGATAAGACCAATCAACAATTTCCTCTAATGCAACCTTCGCTTGAAAAAAGTAAACAAATAGCGGGTTCGCAGAAAATTGGGCCATACAAAAAACAACAACGTGAAGGGGTGAAAGATGGCCAACCCAGAGTAGGCATTCACAATACGGGTAAGGCGACAGACTTAACAGCAGGTATGTCTGGTCTTGGTTTTGGTCACCGAGATTATCTTTCTCCCGTTTACCCCATGAAAGCATTGATCACTAAAAACCGAGTCGATGCCACTCAGGAACCGCTAGTCGGTCATATCTCGGGTTCGTTGAACGAAATCGTCACGACTATGCTGGTGCTTAATGGTGAGAGCCTGTCCGAAGAGGTTGTAAGAACCGAGGATCAGATGGCACGGATCGCTCTTGCGAACGGGTTTTTAATTGGCAATGGTCTTCACTCTGCCGTGGAAACCTTGGAGGCCAGTTTGAATTTAAGCAACAGCGATGTATTTAAACAAGGTCAGGGCAGAAATGAAGACTTCTTCCTAGAAACTCGCCAAGGCATGAGCCAAGCAAAAGATATGGCGGTCATTGCTCACGCCGGCGCCGCAACCAACCTTATTAGCGAAAGTATGCGCCATTATACCGCCACGCCAGCTTCGCAACGCTAATCAAAAAGCCACGGAGAGAGGCCTCTTCGTGGCGTTAACTGACAAATCCATTCATCAACTTAGATAGGAATACGTATGACTTTAGCCGCGCAATCTATCGCTCCCAGCACGGGCGCTTCCATTATTAATTCCTCTAACAGTAAGAACAATCCACCTTTAGAGGTGCGTTCGGTTAGTCATCCAACCCCCCATGATTTAACGACTGATGATGGTAAGAAAATACAACTGGAAGATCTGGAATCAAAGTTTGGTTCTCCTGTTAATGGCAAAATAGCGATTAAAGTGACTGAAAAGCATTCAAAGGAAACCATTGAGCCAGGCAGAGCGACGCTAAAAGATGGGGCATTGAGCCTAGGTAACCCGCGTTTTAGACAGCCTGACGGTCAGCGGACCAAAACTCAGGAGATCCTACGTTCGGGCCAAGATTTGACGACTCTGATTACTAATACTGATAACGAGCTTGGTCAGTTGGATAAGGATGCAAAATTTCGAATGATCAATGATCCGGCTCGACGTGTGTTTGAAAGTTACTATGCCAAATTTGCTATTGAGGACATGTTTAGCAATAAAAATAGTCTGATGGCCGAGCGTTTATTAAAACATTCACAAGATCAGGCAAGCTATATCAAAACGCTTCTACCCAAAGACGTGTTAGAGGTTTTCGAGCAAGCCTTTAGCGGCAACTATGACAATATCATCAAAGATGGCAAAGAGGTCTTTGTTGGCGCAAGACAACTTGCGGGTTTCAATCAACGGGTTGATAAGATGATAAGTGAGTTAGACGTGCCTAAGGAGAGGCGAGCTCAAATCAAAGAGATATATCAAAACCGTTACTTAGATTACACATTAAAAAATGATACAAATGTGTCAAAGCTTCTCGCTCAAGACCATTGGGATGATATGTTCGATTCTGTCAAAGCGCCCGGAAAAGGAAGGATTGAGCTCAGTGTAAAAGAAGGTAATTTATTCCGCGTTCAAGACAGCTATGCGATGGGTATTTTACGAAGTCATGACGCTTCTCCTAGTGATCTTAGGGCTCAATATGATATTGAATATAAGACAGACTATGACGGATTACTTGGTGCAGGTGAGAACACACGTTGTCCTGACCGATTAGAAATACAGGACCCAGAACATAAAGATGCGCAGCAGGCCGATTCTTTTATGAGCGCGTTATTTCGCTCAGGCACTGGAACCTATGTCAATGGGCCATCTGGCTCCATCATGATTCAGCATGGGGCCGCCAGAGCGTGTAAAAAGGTTCACGAAGGGCGCTCTGCTGATGATATCAGCCGTTATATTGAGTTGCAGGGGTTAATGTTCATACTCTTTGATGGTGGGCATTCAATGGATGAAATTCGATACCCGCTGAACACAGACACTGCTCAGCAGCGTATGAAGAAAGATTTTGATGATAGACCAGGCTTTGATGCAATTGGTGAACGCTTTTTCACCAATGAAAATATTCTAAATAAGTCCAGAGAAGCTACATCGGCGTTTTCAGAAGCGCTTGTCAACAAAGACGCGGTTCATAACGAGTTGTTGTCTCCAAGAAAGAGCAAATAAATGATGGTAGGGAGCGTTACGCTCCCTTTGATTACTGACTCTTCATGTACCCTTCGACACCACCTTTCAAAAACTGATAGTTAGTGTAGTTTTGTCCATCGAGGATATATTGAAGCCACTGTACTTGTTTTCCTACCGCATCAAATACCATGATCTTGGTGGAAGGTTTCTGCTGTTTTAAAAAGGTCTCAAACCGCTCGACGGGGACGTTACGCACAGGCTTACCTTTAAAAAGTTGTTTTTCCCTTTGGTTTGGGTCTCGCACATCGACAATCACCACATTGGCACCGCCTAACATGGCTTCAAATTCTTTGGGAGCCAACACGTGCGCATTAAAATCTTCTTTACTGATCAACTGCGAGCTGTCTTGCATGACTTTACCCAACAACACACTGTTTGCGGGGTAGTCTGATGCCCAAAGAAAAATACCGGCATCATAGGCAACGACATTACTGACACCTGCTTTCATTGCTCGCTGCGCCGCTTTGTACGACTTTTTACATGTGATGCCGTTACAGTAAAACGCGATGGTTTTGCCATCTTTAGACAAATCTTTAACTTTATTCTCAAAGCCCTTGTTGGCAAGGGTAATATGTTTGGCACCATCTATATGCAGTACATCAAATTCAAGTTTTGAGCGGACATCAACGATGTTGAATGTGTCCATAGTTTGTTTTAAGTCGGCGAGTTCTATGGTCTTCACATCGGAATAGTCGCCTCGATAGGGGAAATCGATACTGAAAGCCGAAAAAGAGACGCAAAAAAGCAATAAAGTGGAGAGTCTAGGTAACATGGTACTTATCCTTGTTCATTCTCATGTAAACAGAAGTCTAGTACCTATTGATAATATTGCTTATAGCCTTTGTTGTATAAGAATATTATTGAATTCTTATATAACAGTTAAAAGCAAAGACAAACTGTTTATTTGCCGATAGTTGGTAGTCTTTGCTTTAAATAACTTGCTTGATAAAGGGTTAAACTCATTAAGCATTTTGACTGAGCTTACTTGATTCACCTGCGGCGGAAATATCGTATTTTTTCATTTTGTGGCTGAGCGTACTAACAGGCAAAGAAAGCTGCTCTGCGACACGTTTAATTTGCCAATTGGCGGCGTGCAGGCAATCGAGGATGACGGTCTTTTCATACTCACTTACCGCCTCTTTAAGCCCTTTTGAATAGTCAGTCGTTTCTTGGCTGGGCTGCTGATTGTGTACGTTGGGTTGTGCCATCTGCACGGGCTTTGATTCTGATAGTACTGGTTCATTGACCAGACTGGTTTCACCAAGTTCAATGTGAGTGATGGTTTCAAAATCTGACAGCAATAAGGCGCGTTCCACGATATTTTTTAACTCGCGTACATTACCTGGGTAGGAATATAAGCTTAATTGTTTTTGTACATTCGCACTCAGTCCTGGTGCTTGAGCAAGCCCGAGGTTTGCAGCGCTGTGTTTGACGAAGTGCTCAGCCAGCGGAAGAATATCCGCTTGTCGTTCTCTAAGCGGGGGTAGGGTGATGGGGAACACATTCAGTCGATAGTAAAGATCGGCACGAAATTCACCGTTTTTGATCTTCTCCATTAAATTGCAGTGAGTGGCGGCGACGACGCGCACATCGACTTCTACCTCTTTACTGGCTCCGACTGGGCGTACTTTACGCTCTTGCAAAACGCGCAGTAATTTAGCTTGAAGCAAAAGTGGCATATCGCCGATTTCGTCAAGAAACAAAGTACCGCCGTGAGCCGCTTCAAAAAGGCCGATTTTGTCTTTATCCGCACCAGTGAAAGCGCCTTTTTTATGACCAAACAACTCGGACTCTAACAGTTGCTCGGGAATAGCGGCACAGTTTTGTACTATCAGGGGCTGGTCGGCACGATTTGAATTTTGGTGAATGTACTTGGCAATCACCTCTTTACCCGCGCCTGTTTCGCCTCGCAGTAGCACATCGACTGGTAGAGCCAATACTTTGTCTAAACGCTTCAGTACTTCAAGCATTTGTTCACTTTCTGCAATGGGGCCTTGATAGTGGCTTTGCTTGCGCCGTTTAAGGTGTTGGTTTTCTCGAACCAACGCCGCATTATCTGCGCTGAGGTTTTTGATCATATGACCATATTCTTCCAGCCACACGGCTTGGCGAATACTGTTTGCCGCCATTTGGCAAAAAGCGGTCAGGGCCGATTCATTGTCGATCACACTGAGGTCGAACAGCGCGAGTAAGCCAATGGTTTTACTGCTGTCGTCAACTAAAGGCCAAGCGAGAAGATTTGCGCTCTTACTGCCCAGCACAAGCTCAGTTTCATAAATGGCTTCACAATCGTAACCGTTGTATTGATATAGCTCATTCAGCAGTACGACCTCGCCATTTTGGATGGCATAGTTAAATGGGTCGGTTGGACTTGTGTGATCAAAGGCTAATGCAGACCATGGATGTGACGAAAGCGGCTTCTCATTATGATGGACGATACTGGGTATCAGCGCTTGCCCTGTTTGGTCTAGGACATAGATAATGCCGTGTTTAGAGAAGGTCATTTGACGCGCTGCTGTGAGCACCGCGTCGAGAGTTTGTGCCATTTGAGAGCGATCAGCCAAAGACTGGCTGATCGCAAGCAAAGCATTACTCAAATCACTGGAGTTAGCTGAACGCATAAGACAGCGTTCCTTGCTCATCGACGCAAACAGTGATTTGGCTATGCGAATCATCCTTGTCATGAACTAATAGCTGAGTCGAAAGTTGCGGCAGTAATTGACGGTTAATCACCGCATCAATGTTACGTGCGCCGGTTTCGGCTAATCGGCAGTTACCCAGAATAAATTCAACCAGATTATCATCGTAGCTTAATGTCAGTTTGTGATGATTTTGTAGGCGCTCTGACACTTTGCCAAGTTTATGGTGAATGATCTCTGTCATTGCCTCATCAGATAGTGGAACAAAGGGCAGCACCGACATCCGAGCCAGCAGTGCTGGTTTGAAATGCTGATTTAATGTCGGACGAATGGCCTCAGCAATGGTGCTCGCATCAATATCTTTAGATTGTTGTACCAAAGACTCAATCTCGTGTGTCGCTAAGTTGCTGGTCATAATGATGAGTGTGTTCTTAAAGTCGATGGCACGACCTTCCCCATCATTGAGTGTCCCTTTATCAAAAACTTGATAGAAAAGGTTAAGTACTTCAGGATCAGCTTTTTCGACTTCATCAAGTAAGACGACAGAGTAAGGACGTTGGCGAACGGCCTCTGTGAGCATACCGCCTTCACCATAACCAACATAACCCGGAGGCGAACCGATAAGTCGAGACACGGTATGTTTCTCTTGAAACTCTGACATGTTTATTGTGGTCATAAAGCGTTCGCCGCCAAACAGCTGATCAGCAATAGCACGCGCCGTCTCGGTTTTACCGACACCGCTTGGCCCAACGAGTAGGAAAACGCCCGTTGGAGCATCTGGATTACCTAAACCCGCTTTGGCGGTTTGAATACCTTCGGCCAGTGCGTCAATGGCATACTCTTGACCTTTGATGTTGCTGGTTAAGCTGTCTTTTAGGTTAAGCGTTGTTTCTGCTTCATCTTGTAGCATTTTACCCATGGGAATACCTGTCCAATCAGAAATGACATGGCTTATCTCATCAGGACCGACTTCAAAATGAACCAATGGGTTATTACCGCGAATAGCGTCTAATTGCTCTTGACAGGCAGAAATGGCAATACGCACCGCTTCTTCATCCAGTTCCAAATAAGGGGAGTCGCTCTGTTCGTCCTCTTGCTCCTCTTCTGCATGACTGACTAATTGGTGCAACCTGCTACGAAGGGCGATCATTTCTTCAATTTGCTGCTTCTCTTGTTGCCATTGAGCCTCTTGCACTTCAAGTTCAGCTTGGGTTTCTTCCATTCGTAACTTGAGTTCGGGAATGGATGCAAGACTGTGTTTATCGCCGGTTTGTTGCAGTGCATCACGCTCAAGTGCTTCAAGCTCACGGGTTTGCGCGGCAAGTTGCTGCTGAAGTGTTTCAACCGATGCTGGAATGGCGTTCAAGCTAATATTAACTCGTGCACAAGCCGTATCGAGCACATCAATGGCTTTGTCGGGCAGTTGTCGGCCTGAAATATAGCGAGCTGAAAGTGCCGCTGCGGCAGTAATGGCATCATCGCGTACATAAACATTATGAGACTTTTCATAAGCAGGACGAAGACCACGAATAATAAGCGCTGCCTGCTCTGGAGAAGGCTCATCCAGTTTGACGAGTTGGAAACGACGTGCAAGCGCTGGATCTTTCTCAAAGTACTTTTTGTACTCTGACCATGTGGTTGCGGCAATGGTTTTCACTTCACCGCGAGCAAGCGCTGGCTTGAGCAAGTTTGCTGCATCACTACCGCCTGCTTGATTACCTCCTCCAACGAGCGTATGTGCTTCATCAATAAACAAAATGATAGGGGTAGGAGAGTTCTTTACTTCGTCTAATACCGCATTAAGGCGTTTTTCAAACTCTCCTTTGACGCTTGCTCCGGCTTGAAGCAGTCCCATATCTAAACCATACAGCTCGACACCTTTTAAGTTATCGGGCACTTCACCTTGAACGATCTTAAGCGCAAGTCCTTCAACAACAGCAGTTTTACCTACACCTGGTTCACCGACTGCAATAGGGTTGTTTTTACGCCTTCTTGCCAAAATATCAACGATTTGGCGAATTTCTTGATCGCGACAAAATACAGGGTCAATCTCTCCTTTACGCGCTTTCCCCGTAAAGTCAGTGGTGAATTTACTCAGGGCTGAACCTTCTTCACGTGCCTGCGTCTTTTCAGAGTTTGCCACTTGAGCTTCAAGAGACTGACTGGTGAGCTCGGCAAAATTTCGTTTAAGGCTGTCTTGATTGACACTCTCTAGTAACGCAGCGTAAGCGTGCTGACCATATCTCAGAGGATTACTCACAAGCGTTAATAATAGAGCCCCTGAGCGAATTTGAGATTGGGAAAGATCCAGTGATGAGACTAACCAACTTTCCTGTAGCCATTCGATTAGCAGTGCAGAGAAAACAGGTTTCCCACCATTGCCTTTGGGGCTGGTGTCTAATGTTGAGCGAATTGATTGGCGTAGAATATTTTCCGAGCAGTCAAAATGTGCGAGAAGAACATCAAAGTCACTATTTGGTCTTTCAAGTAAGCTAAGCAAATAGTGCTCAATTTGTACTTCATTGGCCTTTTCGGAGACAGCCAGAGCTGCTGCGTCTTCTAGCGCGACCTTGGCGATAGGATGCAGACGCTGAATTAAGGAGGATAGATTGATGTTTATCATTGTCTTTATCGAGCTTATCAGTTGTTTGGAATTGGCCAGAATTATACTAAATAATATCGAGGCGTTTTTTTTATCGGCTATTTTTATCGGTCTTTTGTAGTTATTTTGATGGTGGTAATGACTGTATCGAAACCATAATTATTAGTCTTATTAGACAGTATGATTATTGTTTTAGTTAATTTGACTTCAATGCCCGTTAATAACGCTTTTTTTGCATATATGTGAGCCATTGTTTTATCAATTAATATGAGTGACAATTAATTGTAATTGCTCAACAAAAACTTGTTTAATTTTTCAATTTATTGAAGTGTTAAGATTATAAATATAAGCCCATTTCCGCATAACTTATTGTTATTTATGGGTTTTAAAAGTTGGCATGGTGTTTGTATTAATGGTTTGGGTCGCGGTAATAAGCGATTTGGTGAATTTAAATAAAAAAGTTTAGAAGGAATATAAGATGCCAACTCCAGCGTATATGTCTATCACAGGTGAAACACAAGGCAATATCACAGAAAGCGCGTTCACAGCTGAATCAGTAGGTAACACATGGCAAGAAGGTCATGAAGATGAGTTTCTAGTACAGGAACTTGATCACGTATTGACTATTCCACGTGATCCACAAAGTGGTCAGCCAACAGGTCAACGTGTACACAAGCCAGTCGTGGTAACTAAAGCGCAAGATTGTTGTTCACCACTACTGTTTAACGCTCTTGTTTCAGGCGAGAAACTACCTGAGTGTAACATCAACTTCTACCGTACTTCTGTTCAAGGTAAGCAAGAGCACTACTACACGATCAAACTTATTGATGCTCTATTGGTTGATATGCAAACTCGTATGGCTCACTGTCAAGATGCACACACATCTGACCGTGTAACTGAAGAAGTTCTTAGCTTCACTTACCGTGCAATCGAAGTGACTCACGAAGTTATGGGCAAAGGCGGTAACGACGACTGGCGTGCTCCACGCGAAGCGTAATCGTCAACACGTTAGCGTTATGGGCCAGCTTATGTTGGCCCTAATTTTATTATTTGTATCAGGTAAAAGGTATGACAACTGACGTAGAATTTAAATTTGAAATTCAGGGCACTGGTCATGAGTTTCGCGTTGAAAGCTTTCAAGTAACAGAAGAAGTGTCTAAACCATTCCAAGTTAGCCTTTCATTACTTTCACTTGATGCTGATATTACATTTGATGAACTGATTCGCAAACCAGCCTTGCTTACCCTTTATGGACAGGGAATGGGATCGGCGCGTGTGTTTCATGGCATGGTGAATGAAGTGCGCTTTGCTGGTCAGGGACGACGTTTTGCTCGATATCAATTAGTGTTGGTGCCGCAAACTTGGTTTATGACTCAAAGGCAAGATTGTCGAATATTTCAGAACCTTTCGGCTCCTGACATTATTTCTCAAGTATTAGATGACGCATCTGTTACCGATTATAGACTCGATATTACCGGTACTTACCCAGAAAAAGAGTATGTACTTCAGTACCGAGAAAGTGACAGTAACTTTGTCCAACGTATGCTTGCCGAGCATGGTATGTGGTATTATTTTGAACATACTGACGCAAGCCATACTATGGTGATAGTAGACAGTAATGATGCGATACCCGAACTGCTGAGTACACCGCTCAATGCCTCTCATCTTGGGCCTCTTGTGTACCACTCTGAAGCGGGTGGTGTCGCCGATCGTGAGCATATCTTCGATCTCGCGGCGATTAATCGGGTGAGAACAGGCAGTACCACATACAGTGATTACAATTACGAGCAGCCGAAAATTCCGCAAGAGATGGGGAGCGATGGCCCACTTGACCAAGATCTTAAGCAGTTTGACTACCCAGGACGCTATGTTGACCCTGCTATGGGACAAATCAGAGCGTCTGAATGGATAGCAGACCATCAGGTTGATAACCAACAAATAGAAGCCAGCTCAAACATTATGCGCATCATTCCTGGTTATAGCTTTAGTATTAGTGAACACCCACGCAGAGCGATCAATCGTGACTATACCATGCTATCTGTGGTTCATAGTGGCCATAATCCTCAAGTCCATGAAGATGAAACCAATGGTCTGCCAACGACCTATGAGAATCAGTTTGTTTGTATTCCACGTGACGTGATTTACAAGGCGCCTAAGCTGCCTGCACCTATGGTTGATGGTCCGCAAACTGCGGTTGTCGTTGGTCCTGATGGGGAAGAAATATACACGGATGCATTAGGTAGAATTAAGGTTCAGTTTCATTGGGACCGCTACGGTAACAATGACGAGCACGCGAGCTGTTGGATCCGAGTCAGCCAATCGATGGCAGCACCCACATGGGGAGCAGTGTATCTGCCTCGTATCGGGCATGAAGTTGTGGTGACTTTTTTAGAAGGGGATCCTGATCGTCCACTGGTTACCGGCGCTGTATATAATGGCTTGCATTACCCTCCTTATGCTTTACCGGAGAATAAAACTCGAACCACTTTTCGTACTCAAACCCACAAAGGCACTGGGTACAACGAGCTTAGTTTTGAAGACGAAGCCAATCAGGAAGAAATTTATATCCATGCGCAGAAGGATATGTCGACCAAAGTTCTCAATGATCGTTTCCGAGATATTGGCCAGGACGAATTTTTGAAAGTAGGCCGACATCAAACCAATGAAGTTCACGGCGATCATCAAGAAACGATTGACGGTCACAAAACTACGCAGGTCAATAGCACCTTCACGGAAACCGTCGAGCAAGATGTAACCGTGACATACAATGCCAATGAAACTCAAACGGTTAAGAACGATTCTACGCTTTCGATTAACGACAATCGGACCACTAAAATTGGTTTAAATGACGATCTGGATGTGGGTGAAAATAGCAACCTTACAGTAGGTGCTTCTCGCTCGGCCGATGTTGGCGCTGATGATAACCTCAGTGTTGGCGGTAATTTAACCGTTGCGGTTAAAGGAAACACTTCCTACAAAGCAGATGCGGCAACTCAGGTTATTAGTGGGGATAAAATAGTGTTGAAGACTGGAGGCTCATCTTTAGTCATGAACAGCGATGGGACGATTAAACTCTCTGGGAGCTCGATTACGGTTGAAGGGAGTGACAAAGTCATTATCAAAGGTGGTAATGTGGCGATTAACTAAGGCCTGTTTACCTATTACCTCAAACGCAATGTATGTATATAACCATAGTTCGCAGGCCCTATGAAGCAACAAACTTATATAGAGTTATTTGAGCATGAAACGCAGCAAGTCGACCAACCGGCTTGCTTTTCCCGTTTTGGTCGAGTGGTGGATTTTAACCAAGTAACCAATAGTGTAAGAATTAACTTTGCCGACAATCCGCTTGAACAACCTATCTGGGCAAGATTAGAACGTCACTTTGAAGCATCGGAACTTAAATTGTCCGTCGACAGTCAAGCGCGCTGCTGGGTAGAGTTTGTTAACCATGACCTAACCTTGCCCGTTGTTACAGAAATCTATTTCGGAGTATCTGGTGACGGTAAAGAATTGATACTCAGTGCTGATCAGTTGACAGTAGAAACTTCGAATGAACTAGCCATTATCAGTGGCAATGCTGAGACTCATTATCGGGGCAAGGAAGGGAGTGTCACGACCGATGCTGAGCATGTAACGTCAAAAGCCTGCATGGCTCAGAAAATTTTGGGTGGCACGATCGCGATAAATTAGTGATGGTAGATGTTTAACCATGAGACAAAGAATAACCCCAGAACAACTCGAACAGGAGTTCAGTCAAGAAGATGTTGATAAAACGATTGAATCCTTAAGTAAAATTATTGCAGATTTACAGCATATTAAACCTAGTTGGCTGTCATTTTGTCGCGAAAAATCACAGCTTGCTAGCGACTCTTTTTCATTTCTATTTAAGCAATGGGTGCGCCTGCACCGTAACGGTTATCCAAGCGTTAAACAAGACTACTTGAGATTAGTTGAACGTCAAATGATGGAGCTAAAGCAAGTCTATATTGCTTTGTTTAACCTCCATCCAGGGTTGATTTACGAGCAAAGAGACGCTTCACCAGAGCTTTTTGTATGGCTGATGCTTGAGCCTGAGTTTTCCGATGATCCGTTTCACCTTGATGCGGCTTTATCTTCAGTGCAAGATATGCACTCAGATATCGCCATGCTAATGTTTGTGCAAGCAAAAGTAGCCAATTTAGATAAAGTGGTCGCTCAGTACATAGAAGGCGGAGTGGATAATAAGCAATGGTGCTTTGAGCTACTAAAATGGCGCCAAACATTGAGCATTGGTCTTACCAAGTATTGGCTAAAAAACAATACCCTCAATGAATCGACGTTACATGAAACCTTAACTAGATTTGATGTTTCGGAAAGTACGGAGTGGTTGAGCCAACAAAACAGAGATGAAGATTATCTGTTTGAATTGTTGCTAGCCAAGCACGACAGAGGTTCTTGGTTTAGAAAACGTTTTGGTACGCAAGAATCTGCTCTCTCCAGCAGTAAGCTGATCATTTACGCAAAATTACTCGATCTTAAGGAGTTCGATCAGTTCGACCCCACCAGCCATAAGGCGCCAATTCAATTGTTTTTGTCAGCTCATCCTAAATGGATAGATATCACGATCAACCATTTAATTTGTTTAGACGATGAAGATGAAGCGACCGAGTGGTTGTTTTCACTCTACACCATTTATGGTGATGCTTTTCCTTTAAAACCGAACGAACTGGACATCGAGTATGACTTGGAAGAGGCAAAAAAAATCATACAAGATTGGTATGAAACGCAAAGTCACTTACCGAACAAGCAATTACGATGTGGTGAGGTCATGAGTTATCAAACGAGCATACGAGCGATGCAAGATCCCTTAGTTCCCAAAGACTATCGAGAGTGGATATGGCGTCAGCTTTGCATTAATGGTCGAGTCTATATGCCTTGGCATTGGATTATGCCTTGTTACCAGCAAGATTGGGTGTTTGACAAAATGCAGCAGCAGACGGCTGCTTCAGAAAGATTTGACTTAAGGGATCAGAATGCAACTGTGGGATATTGAGCAGACTGAAGGTGTGCTTGTCAAAGGGCGATTTCAACGAGATGAAAATGGACATGAGGTATGGGTCCTAACGGCAAAGCGCCAATGGAATTTTGTTGACACCCAATGGCAAGAAGTAGAGGCGGAAGAAATCTATGACGATCCTGTACAGCTTGCCGAGCCTAATTCTTCAGTAATGAAAATAGATCATGAGTTTGCCGTTACTAAGCAAAATACCGATGTACTCGTCTATGGTAAAGCGCGAAGCTACGCAAAACGTCCAGTGACCTATCATGAATGCCGAGTTCTCATTGATGGTCACATTGATAAAACCATCTCGGTTCACGGAGAGCGCCAATGGATTCGCCACGGTGGTGCGATAACCGTTTCAAACCCTAAGCCTTTTATTGAAGCAGATATCCACTATGGTCATGCGTTAGGAGGGGATGAACGCAACCGTGTTGGATGCGGCATTGCTTCAAGCACCGAACAGTTATTGGAAAAACCGGTTCCTAGCGTATTTTTTCCGAGGGAAAATTGGGCACCAAACAGCAAAAATGTTCGAGTAGCAGGACTTGGGCCGATCGCACCTTTTTTTGCTGAAAGGGCTCAGTATGCAGGCACGTTTGATGAGCATTGGCTTGAGCATCGCCGTCCTCTATTACCCGAAGATTTTGACCAGAAGTTTTATCAATCTGCCCCTTCTGATCAGCAGTGTTGTGGCTTCCTAGAAGGCTCTGAACGACTAATGATGAGTGGTTTCAATCACGATGATGTGATTACATTTCGTCTACCGACAGAAAAATATGTCGCGCAAGTGCTTATAGGAGAGGATAGCCTGATAGCTCCAATGCAGATATACACTTTGTATGTTGATACTGAGCAAATGACACTGACATTGAGCTATGGTACGTCGTTTCCATGCCAAGGGAAAGAGCACTTATTAGTCTCGTCCAAGGTGTCCCAGTCAAAGGAGAAAGCATGAGTCAGTTATTTGGTCGGTATGTGTTAGATACGGAAGTCGTCACTCCTATGGGAATGAATCTTGAGCTGTCATTGGCTATCGCTAAGGCCGATTTATCACGATTCAATCAGCATCAAACCGATACTGGAGAGAAATATATCTTTTCTAAGATAGATTTTCTGGATGCAGAAGATAGATTTGAGCGTTTCATAGAAATGATTGATTTATTGATAAATTCACTGCTGAACAAACTTCCTAAAATGCTCAAACCTATCCCTGTCATAGTGTCGGTACCCGAATCGGTCGACGACAAGAAAGTGATGGCTTGGTTAGAAGAATGTGAACACTCTAAGTGGTTGTCAAAATTTGAAATAGTGCACTCTAGTGGACCTAGGTTTATTGAGCAGTCTTTACAACTGCTCGAGCACCATGACGCTATCATTAGCGTTGCTGCCGATTCATTGTTCGACCAGCTTGAAGCCTTTATTTCTCAATCTAAAGTAATGGGAGATAAAAACCCTTGGGGAATGATTCCCAGCGAAGGTGGCGCGGGTGTCATTTTAACTAGAAAAAACATCATTGAGACACTTAAACTCAAACCTCTCGCTATGCTCGAATACTTTATTTCTGAAAAGGACTGCAATGATAGACGAGGTATGATGAAGTTAGTGCGAAACGCAGCGCTCACCTACCAACATTTAGGCCGTGTTTATACGGATATGCAGAACTCTCGAGACCACACTGAAGACTATGGTTTTGCACTGGGAGCAAAAGCAGAGAAATTTGATAACCCTCAGCAACCGTTTTTAATTAATGACCTCTGGGGTACTTTGGGACAAGCATCATCTTTGGCCTTACTTGCTGCTTTCACTCAGGTCCACTCAAGTTCTGACAGTGCTTCATTGCTGATGTTTGGTAATAATGGTGACCGAGGTTTATTAACAGTCTCCCTTTGTACAGACAATAAAGTTAATTCTTTAAACTTTAAATAATAACTATATCCATAAAAAAGCGTCAAAAGAATCATGTATTTTACCTAGTTCACCGTCATTCTGACTAAATTACTAGATATAGTGGGCTTTTTATTTTTACCTAGTTGAAAAGTAATATTCAAAATAATTAATATGCCCATCTAGTAAATATTATCAGCTGGCTAAAGAGTAGAACGTGTCTGATCAAAATGGGTCAAGTGATAGCTATATCAATCAACTAGTGCATAAAGCGATTGAGAGAAAAAAACACTTAGAGCATCAGGAAGCACAGCGCAATAAGCCTAAGTTAGAATATGTTTTATTCTCCCAATTTGATGTTCTGGAATCATTTCCATCAAAGAATGGCAATACAACGCTTTATCATCTAGCAAAACAGGGTGAACCTGAGAAGCAGGTTTGCTGTAAGGTGGCGAATGAAGGGACGTCTAGTCACGAACAGTCACTCTTGATTGGTGAAGCAAGTAAACTGGAGATATCTCAGCACCCTAGTGTTGCTGACTTTATTAAAGTCGGTAATGAATTTGATCGCCCATATATCATGTATGAGTGGATACATGGCGAATCGCTAGCGGAAAAAATTGAAAGGCACAATAAAAAGGGTTTTCGACACGATCATATTGCTTGGCTCATCTACCAATTAGCTGGCGCGCTTGAATATATGCATACTCGTGGTGTTTGCCACCTTGATATTAAGCCTGCAAATATTCTGGTGGCCGAAGACGATAGCATCAAGTTGATCGACTTTGGTGCTGCTCGCTATTCAGATGAGGAACAGAGCCCTACTGAAGTTAGCATGAATTATGCGTCTCCAATGTATGTAGAAAGCGGCATCGCCAAACCTCAAGATGACGTTTATTCGTTAGCATTGCTAACGGGGCACTTATTTTTAGGTTCTACTTTTGGCGACGTTTGGCGTCACCTTTTGGGGCAAAAAAAGCGCTGTCGTTTGATTCCCAAGCATGTCTGGCTGTTAATTAAAAGTGTAATTAACAAGCCTCGATCGCATGGCTATACCGCAATTTCATTTGCTCAGGCACTGGCGAGAATCGATACACAAGCGCTCAAAACAGACAATAGTGCTCCTTTGTTTTCTAACCTGAGGAATGCTGATCTTGTTCTTACAAAGCATAGTGCTGCCGACAAGTTTTCATTTGGCCGTTTTAAATATCTAGAGGCTGCACTAGTCGCGTCAGTGCTTTTGGCGAGCGGAACCTATACCTATGATTATTTGCAGCCCGAGTGGAAACCTTCTCCCAAATCAGGCTTTACCGAATCAGTGACATTGGCGAAAACGATTAAACCTGCTCAAACGGCCTCATTTCTTGCTCAGCCACCATGGAAAATTGAATATGCGCTAGAGAATATGTCAGATGACCTTGTGTTGATGGCGCCATATCAAGAAGCTTATCAGGTTCAGCAGGGTAAGTTGCTCGATGTATACCAAGATAATCAAGACAATCTGATTGAGAGAAGAAATGTTGCTTCTGCCTTGCCCCAAAACTTACAGGAAATTCGTTCCGACTTGGTTACCTTACAGGCCAATTTAAATAATGACGGCGTTCTGTTTGCGAAAGCTCAACGCTCACTGAATAAAGTGATGGCGAATCTCAACCGTCTCAACGTTCAAGCGCAGGAAATGGCTAATTTTATGGGGCGCCAGGACAACGAATTAGTGGATCTGATCCTGAGCGGGCAAGCGAGAGCTGTTGATGACTACATGAAAGCAGCATGGGCTAACCATCAGGCTGAATCTTACTACTATAGCCAAGTTCTTCCCGGTGCTTTACTGGACAAAGTGTATGCGGCGATCGATACCAATGCCGAGCAACATTACTATTCGCGTGCTATTGAGCAAGCGCAAGTGGCGAAGCAGTTTTACGGAAATACGCCTGAATTGGCCGCTAAAATTAGAGCGCTTAAAGTCGCGAGAAGTGAATATATCCTATTTAGTACAGTGACGGAACAATCCATATTTGGCAATGCAAAGTTGAATGCTTCGCTGCTGGAACTTGAAAAGAACGCACCGAAAAAGTTCGGTGAAGTCACAGAGTTGCTCAACAGTATGGCCAAGGATGCCATTCGTAAAAGTCATCAACAATCCAAGCCTGCCCGAGGTGCGCTAGCTGTTCAGAGGGCAATCAGTGATTATCATCCTGATGTAAGGAGCTAACTTTGGTCCAAGATATTCAAGTACTTCTCAAGCCTATCAACGCCACGTCTCCTGTTGGAGAAGATGCGCGCTATGAGTTTAGCTATGAAATGATGGAATCTGAAGTAAAAAAGTTCGGTTCATTGTTTGGTGAAACTGTGGATTGGAAAGTTGTGGAAGATCATGCGACTCAAGTTTTAACTGGGTATAGTAAAGACTTCAAAGCTATGTGTTACCTGACTCGCGCTATGGTGGAAGCGGATGGATTAGAGGGATTAGACAAAGGGCTTAACCTAATTGGTGAGTCGCTTATTTGTTTTGGCTCTGATCTATACCCACGTCGTAAACGAGGCAGAGATGGCGCTATTGAGTGGCTCAATCATCAGATGAAACTTGTGCTGCCTAAGTTGGAAGCCAAACAGCTAAGATGGGAAAGTGTCTCCGCTTGCATTGATAGTGTTGAGAATATACAACGGCATTTTGACGAGATTTTTCAGGATTCAGAGGCTGATTTTTTCGAACTCAAGAACGAATTAACTCGGTTATCACAAACTCTTTCTTCGGACGAAAAACATTCGGCAAATTCTAATGGGCATGAGCCGCCATGCTACAATCAAAGCTCTCAGGTAGAAGAGAAAAATCAGACCAAAACTGCATCAGTAGCGACTTTAGCTGAGCCTTTGAACCAAGAAATATCTGAACCTATTGTTCATGAGAAGAAAGAGCTGGACATTGATACCGACTTTTCGTCTCCCACGGCCTCCAAAAGGACGTTGAAAAAAGTCGCGGAAACTATTCTTAGCGCAGAGCCAGAGCTGCCTTTGTCTTATCGTATTCATCGCCATCTTACTTGGTCTGATATCACAGAATTGCCAAGTCATCAGAATCAAGAAACACCGTTAATTCTTGCTGTATCGCAAGATAAACAGGCTGAATATAGTGATAAAGCTAAGCAAGAAAGTGATATAGACACAATAAAGCGCCTTGAGCGTACCTTAACCGATGCCCCTTTTTGGCTCACTGGGCATTTCTATGTTTATCAAATGTTGAAAAACCTCAACTTGGAAGAGGCAGCGCAAGCGGTTCATGAAGAAGTGAATCAGTTTGTTCAGACGCTGTCGGGTATAGAACAGCTTTCATTTAAAAATTCGATACCGTTTGCTAATGAAGCGACGGTGGAGTGGCTCAGTAAATTTGGTCGCTCTAATAAAGGTTCAGATCAGCAAACCATGCCTCAGGTTGTGATTGCTGAAGATGACCTCGTATCGATGGACGATGTAACTCTCGAAAATTTGGGAGAGCGCGTAGCAGAAGTGGCTCAAAACCTAGCGCTAGATAGCTCTGGGAGAGGGCAATTTATGCTGCATTTACAAATCGTAAAAGCTTACCAAGCTGTTGGTCTTTACGCTCTATGTTTACCTTATCTTGAAAAGTTATGGTCAGTTAGAGATGAAATGAACCTGTTCAGCTGGGAACCACACCTCTCTTTGCAATTAGATGATTTTTCCCAAAAGATTCTTAAGCAGCTTTATCCATCCAGGGAGCAGCTGCCAGAAAAGTTTGAGGCGTGGGAGTCAATCTACAACTAACAATACAATTAGATAAGGAACTAATTATGTCACGCGATGGCTCGGTAGCTCCTAAAGAGCGAATTAATATCCGTTATGTTCCAGCGACAGGTGATGCGCAAGAAGACGTTGAACTGCCGCTGAATATGATGGTTGTCGGTGATTTCACCGCTCGCTCTGACGACACGCCAATTGAAGAACGTACGCCGATCAACATTGATAAAGACAATTTTAACGAAGTTCTCGAAGGTTATGCTCCTAACCTTAAAGTTAACGTTGAAAACCGTCTGACTGATGAAGAAGGCGCACAGCTTGCCGTTGACCTAACGTTCAAGGACATGAAGGACTTTTCACCAGAGTCCATCGCTAAAAGTGTCCCTGAATTAAACAGCCTTCTTGAACTGAGAGAAGCTCTGGTTGCGTTAAAAGGTCCGTTAGGCAATGTACCTGCTTTCCGCAAGAAGATCGCTGCGGTTCTTCAGGACGAAGAAGCTCGCAAGAAACTACTCGAAGAACTCAGCATTGGTGAAGATCAAGACGCTGAAAAGGCTGAATAAGAGGATAATATGACAGCAGAAGCACAAGCTCCGGAACAAGAAGCGGCCTTAGCTGACTCTGGCTCCCTTCTGGACAGTATTCTAACTGAAACAAGATTAAAGCCAAGTGATGAAGGTTTTGACGTTGCCAAACGTGGCGTTGAAGCATTTATCGGTGAGCTACTGAGCAGCAGCACGACTGAAAAAGTTGATCAGTCATTAGTCGATCTTATGATCAGTGAGATTGATCAAAAGCTTTCTAAACAAGTTGATGCCATCCTTCATAACGAAGAAGTTCAAGCGATTGAATCAACATGGCGTGGATTGAAATATCTTGTTGATCATACTGATTTCCGTGAAAACATTCTGATTGAATTGATTTCGGCGAAAAAAGATGAAGTTCTCGACGACTTTGAAGACGCGCCTGAAGTGGTTAAGTCTGGTCTTTACAAGCAGATTTACACTCGTGAATACGGTCAATTCGGTGGTAAACCTGTTGCCGCTGTAGTGTGTGACTATCAGTTAACGTCTTCTAGCCCAGACATCAAACTGATGGAATATATGGCTAATGTTGGTGCCATGTCTCATGCGCCATTTATTACCTCAGCATCTTCTCAGTTCTTTGGCTTAGATAGCTACGAAGAGCTACCTAACATGAAAGATCTTAAGTCTGTATTTGAAGGTCCTCAATATACTAAGTGGCGTGGTTTGCGTGAACATGAAGACTCTCGCTACCTTGGCTTATGTACTTCTCGTTTTATGCTTCGCAACCCTTATTCTGTTGAAGATAATCCGATCAAGGCCTTTGACTATGATGAGTCAGTTGCTGATGACCACAACAACTTTTTGTGGGGTAACTCAGCGTATGCAATGGCGTCAAAGATCAGTGAGTCGTTCGCTAAGTATCGTTGGTGTCCAAACATTATAGGTCCTCAAAGTGGCGGTGCAGTTTTCGATCTACCTGTCTACAACTTTGAGTCTATGGGACAGATCGAAACTAAAATTCCAACTGAAATTTTGGTTTCTGACCGCCGCGAGTTTGAACTTGCTGAAGAGGGCTTCATTGCTCTAACCATGCGTAAAGGGTCTGATAATGCGGCCTTCTTTTCCGCAAACTCAATCCAAAAGCCTAAGGTTTTCCCGAACACGCCGGAAGGGAAGAACGCGGAGATGAACTACAAGTTAGGGACTCAACTGCCTTATATGTTCATCATCAACCGTTTAGCCCACTACATCAAGGTGTTGCAACGTGAGCAAATTGGTTCATGGAAAGAGCGCACGGACCTTGAAATTGAGCTGAACAAATGGATTCGTCAATACGTTTCTGATCAAGAGAATCCACCAGCAGAAGTACGTGGTCGTCGTCCTCTACGTGCTGCTAAGGTTGAAGTATCGGATGTTGAGGGTGACCCAGGCTGGTACAAAGTATCAATGTCTGTGCGTCCTCACTTCAAATATATGGGTGCTAGCTTCGATCTTTCTTTGGTTGGTAAACTAGACCAGTAATCTAAGTACGTTACTAATAGCGAACGGCCAGTTTTTCTGGCCGTTCTTTTTGAGGTTAAACATGGAAAAAGGTTACCGCTTACTTGAACGTATCGAATTAGGTGAGCCCAAGAGTTGTTATGAAAAGGTGGTATCTCATAAACACTTGGTTGACTCAATTCATATTCATCTTGCAGATCTGCTCAATACCCATGCGGGGAATGCAATGATAGACAATGATTATGGCCTTCCTGATTTTAATGATGTACTGGCCAGTCAATCAAACTTGATACGCCATATTCAGCAGAATATACGCACGACAATAAACAAGTTTGAACCTAGGCTTGGCAATATTGAAGTGACTTATCGTCAGGACTTTCATAATCCCTTACAACTGAGTTTTGGTATTACAGGTGAAGTAAACCATAACGGTGGTCAGGTTCCAATGTCTATCAATGTGTTTATGGGCGTTGATGGTCAATTCAACGTCTAAAGTCAGGAGTAATACTTAGTGAGCAGCAGTAAATATTTTCAAGATGAACTTTCTTACCTTCGAGAAGCCGGAAGTGAGTTTGCTAAATATCATCCTAAATTGACAAACTTCCTAGGTGAAGGGGTTCATGATCCTGACGTAGAGCGCTTGCTTGAAGGGTTTGCATTTCTAACAGGTAGAATTCGAGAGAAAATCGATGACGAATTGCCAGAGCTGACTCAGTCACTAATGACCCTGCTTTGGCCTCATTATATGCGTTCGATACCTTCTATGTGCATTTCTGAGCTCACGCCACATGTAGGAAGCCTGACAGAAAAAACCATAGTCGAACGTGGGATTGAAATGGCGAGTGAACAGGTAGAAGGGACCCAGTGCCTATTTAGAACTTGTTATGATGTCGCTTTATATCCCATCAATATTACTAAGGTTGAACAGTCTAATAGCCGAACCAGCTCTAGTGTCGATGTATCTATTGCGGCTGAGTTTGGTCAAGATTTATCAAGGTTGAAGATGGATTCATTACGTTTCCACCTTCATGGAGAGCTGCATATTACTCGTAGTGTTTATCTGTGGTTGTTTCGCTATCTAGACTACGTCGAACTTGATCTTGGAGGCGGTTTTACACATAGGCTACCCGCTTCTTGTATTAAACCTGTTGGTTTTGGTGATGACGAGGCTATCCTTCCATACAGTAGTAACTCTTTTGCTGGCTACCGTTTATTACAGGAATATTTCTCTTTGCCAGAGAAGTTTATGTTTTTTGATGTCACAGAGTTAGGTTGGCTGTCTGGGGTTCCGCAGCGCTCAACAATGAAAATATCTTTTGTGTTTAAGCGTGCTTTACCTTCGGAAGTTATCCTTAAAGATAAACACCTGAGATTGCACTGTACACCAGCCGTTAATTTGTTTAGTAAAGACTCAGACCCTATTCGTTTAGAACACCGTCGAAGTGAATACAAAGTCAGACCCCAGAGCAGTAACCAAGATCACTATGAAGTGTATTCGATCGGCAAAGTAGAAACATGGAGCAAAAATGAGCGTAGCCGAAAGAGGCTGATTGAGTTTGAGTCTTTCGAACATCAAATTAACCAGCGTGATAAACGAGAATTTTTTAAAACAAAAGTGTCAAGTCGCATCAGTGGGAGAGGCCTTGAGCGCTACATTTCATTCCATACTCACAACAGTGATATTGCTGAACTTGGGTCTGAAACGGTATTAATGAAGCTTACCTGCAGTAATGGTGACTTGGCTGAAAGGTTATCAGTAGGCGACATTACATACACATCGAGTAATTCACCGACGTACGCTAATTTTACCAATATCACCAAGCCAACCCAGTCTGTTAGCCCACAAGTTAATGGTGAATTGCAATGGCAACTGATTGCCAACATGTCACTGAACTATTTATCCTTGGCAAACATTGATGTGCTTAAAGTACTCCTCTCGACTTATGACTTCCATTCGCGCGTAGATCGCCAAGCCCATCGTGCCTCGATACATAGGTTAGATGGGATCAAGAAAAGTGAAATGCAGCCCGCCGATAGAGTATTTCGTGGTACAGCAGTCAGAGGAACTCAGTTTAATCTCACCGTAGACTCCTCCTACTTTGTTAATGAGGGTGATATGTTTTTATTAGTCAGTGTGTTGAATGAGTTTATACGTTTATATTCGAGTTTGAACTCTTTCACCGAGCTTGAAGTCTTTGATGAAAAAACGGGTGAAAACTATCACTGGCCGAGTCTTGTAGGGCAGCAGACAGTATTATGATTGAGCAGATTGAGAAACGGACGCATGAGTTTGGTTTTTTCCAAGCAGTTTCACTACTGGAGAAATATTATCAGGCTGAAACGGACTTTAGTTATAAAGGGATTGGCCTAAATAAATATATTTCTGATGAACATATACGTTTTAGTGTTTCCCCAAGCCTCGCTTTTCCGAAAAGTGATATTGATTACGTTGCTCATTTTGAGATGGAGGGAAACGCTTATACTCGAGTGGAGGTTAGCTTTCTTGGGTTACATGGTTCTAGCTCTCCTCTTCCATCATCGTATACAGAGAAGCTGACTGGTCGTGACGATGAAGACAACCCAGTAAAACTGTTCTTTGACTTTTTCCACAATCGGCATTTGTCTTTAATTTATCGTGTTTGGAAAAAGTACCGATACCATATTCAATATCAAAGTGAAGCGAAAGATCCATTTTCTGCTCGTATGTTGCATCTTCTTGGTTTGTCGTCAGTTATGCAAGATGCGAAAGTCAGCGAACTAGATAGAGCCAAACTGCTATCTTACGTGAGTCAACTTTCCACAAGGACACGCTCCCCTAAACTGATATCTGGCATTGTCGCGCATTATTTCAGTTTAGAAAGAGTGTTTGTTGATGAGTGGGTTTATCGGCGAGTTGAAATACATTACTCTCAGCGAAATCAGTTGAACCAAAGTAACTGTGTACTAGGTCATGATCTTCATTTGGGTAAATCCCTGCCAGATTTAGTGGGCAAGTTTAATTTACGTATAGAAGATATAGACTTCTCAACCTATCAAACATTCTTACCTGGCAGAAGCAACTATAAAACGCTGGTGGGCTTAATGCAGTTTATTTTACGTGACCCTTTAGCTTGGGACATGATCATGAAAGTAAGGCTTGAAACTATTCCGAAAAATACCTTAGGGAAGGGAGAGGGAAATTTACTTGGACAAACGTTGTGGCTAGGCGCCCCCGCGAGAAAAGATGTGTCGATAAAACAAATTGGGCAGTTGTGATGCTGTAGTTATAACCGGATTTCCATTCTGGTTGCTGGATAAGTGTAAAAATACTCCTTGCCAATTATATGGCCACCAAGATTTTCGTAGTATGCATTCATTGAGGCTTCTAACGTTGTCAACTGCATAAAATCAGCCTTATAGGTGCGACAAATTTGTTTCGCTAGTTCTACTGTTTTGGTGCCTATGCTTGCTGAGCGATATTTGGGTGCAATATACAGATAATTCAAAAATAGCGTATTGTCTTGAGACTCACAATGTTCAATTGCAAACATACCAACAGGGGAGTCCTGTATGAATAAACCGTACATTTCAGGGATACCATCAGACTCTATGTATTGCTTAAATAACTCTGTGCGAAACTCGACGCCTTTATTTCTTACATAGCCCCATTCGCTCTCTGCCCATTGAGCAAAAAGAGAGAGATATTCTGGATAATGGACTAAATTAATCGCAGAAACTTCGCCATGTTTTTCGCTGATAAACTTCATGATTTAATGGATTGTGTTGAAGATTGCATAGACAGAAAATATAAGCAATCATAGCATTTAAATAAAGAAAATTTCGTGGATTTATACAGTTAAACGCATTGCTATTGCCTTAGTAATACCTAAACTATATTCTATAGAGAAAGCAAAAAGCCACATAAAAATATGTGGCTTTAAATTTATATTTACGCCCAAGGTTAGAAAGTGTCGTAATTGTGTGTATGGGCCTTATCGTCGAATCGGTTCGTGCAATACCACAGTGTTATTTAAGGATTCAATACCATTAAATGACTCTATTTCATTGCACAGGGTATGTATCGACTGAAGATCGGGTGCCTCAATGAGAACAATAATATCGTACGCGCCACCGACGATACTGGTTACTCTCACCTCTGGAAGCTCTTTTAGCGCTTCCGTGACATTATTCTTCTTACCTTTTTCACAAGAAATCAGTAGGTAGCTAGACGCCGGCCTATCATCTTTCTCTACTCGGATTTGAGCGGTATAGCCTTTTATAATACCGGTTTTTTCCAGTCGACTGATTCGCTCAGCGACTGCGGTACGTGATAAGCCAATATTTCGCGAAAGATTCGCTATTGACTCTCGGCCATTTGACAAAAGACTCGAAAGTATTTTCCTATCTAATTTGTCTAATCCTTGAAGGTTAGTAGTTGACATTATATCCTGCCTTACGTTGTTTTTATTAGTCTGCTTTTATAAATTGATGGTTTCGGGTAGTGAGAAGTTATACAGCTCAGCTAAAGTAAATGGGTTCTTTTGCGCGAGCGGCTTTATTCTCAGTTTCAAGTCTCGACCTGAAACAGTTATATCACTAACAAAGCTACCATCATGCTGATTTGTTAGTGTTGATTGGCCCAACAGTCGGTAGATTGCCCACTGACCATCCTTGCTCAATACATATTGTTTACCTTCATCGGTAACGTCTTGAATTGTTATACTTACGTTGAACTCACCACTTTTTGGTGGCCATTCCAATTCTTGAATTCGACTCGGCCCATGGTAATAGCTCATTTGTGAATCCGCGACTGACACGGTCGCGCGTATTGCACTTGAGTCTAAGTCAAGCACTTTGGTCGTAAATGGAATAGACACACGGTTGGTACTCTTATTAATTAAGGTGTCTCGTATTACATTATAATTTTTAAGTTGTACCAAAAGCTGCGGTGTAAGAGGCATAGTTTCACCTTCAACACGCTTTGGAGTCCAAAGGTTAGTATCGTAAAACGAAGCTAGATTTTGTTGGACAAAAGTATCAATGATCCCACCTTTTGCAAACAGTAGCTCAAAGTCTTCTAACGTGATTTCTTCTTCAGCGTTTAGGTCGAAAGGATATTTGTTAAGCGCTAACTCTGTATATTTGGTATATACCTCGCTATACCATTGGTCTTGCACACCTTTTGCTGACTCTGCGATCATGACAGACCAACTTTGTTGAACCAAGCCTGATAGCCAACTGCGCACAGGTTCAGGTGACTTCTGAGCGATTTGTTTTAGACGTATGATGGGATCGGCTTCAGAGCTTTGCATACGTTTTCGCGCAGCAAGTAAAGAGGCCATTTTCGGGTCTGGTGAGTCGGCAATGTCCTTCATGTATGTGCGTAGCTGACTCAATGCTGTTACGATTTCATCCCATGGAGTAGGGGAGTTTGGCGTTTCGTTAATTTGCAATTGATTCAGTTGATAGAAAGCTTGTTCTACTCGCTGCATGAGCAAGTAGTCTGGTTGTACAAACTCTTCTGCTGAATCGGCAGCCTTGTCGATGGCTTCTGTTGCTAGTTTTGGCAGTTTATTAGCAAACAGTTGTTTATCACCTGTTGGTGAGAAATGTGTATTCGAGTATACCTGCTTCAGCACGGTGGTAAGGGGTGATGATGGTCCTGATACGAGATCAATCGCGTTAGTAAGGTCACCAATGGAGTCATACTTTTTAACTTTTAACTCACTCAGTGCGTTGCGCCAATAACTGACATAATCATCAGCATATCGCTTACGGATTTTGTCTTTAAAGGCAGCGAGCTCCTTTTTACTTGGAATCACATTTTTAGACAGTCCTAATACCCAGTTATTGGCGATTACATCTTTAGACATAAGATCAACTCGTGGACGATAAAAAGTGCTGAACCCAGTCGCAGTGTAGACTTTACTGATATCAATTAATTGCTGATCAACTTTGTCATTGAAGACATTATTGAAGTCAAAGCCCACGGCACGCTCTAAATTAAGAGTTCCAAGATCAATAGCTTCAGCCTGATGAATTAATTGAGCATAGACAAGATCGATATTCGATTGTGCGAGCAATGTTCGGCGTGTAGCTCGTACAATTCCCATATTAATATCGACGGGAGGGAAGTCAGTTCTGAAATATGCCTTCAGGTATTTCATGGTAGTGCTGACTTGGTCTGACTCGCCAATTACCTTAGATAAGGTTGAGTTGGTTTGTGCAGTCATATAAGCCAAATCACGTTTATTTGGCTCTTTTAACATCAGGTAGCCTTTCAAAACGGGTAGAGCTTTAAGTGGCTGATCTTGATATTTGGTTAACTGCACACGATATGTTTGCTCGATAACCGGTACTAACTCTTTTTGTATTGAGTCAATGAGGACTTGATACGCCATCTTAGTTGTCGGCTCTAATCGGCTTACATGAAGCGAAAGTATCTCTTCATCCATGGCCTTGCTGCCTTCTAACCAAGCATCGTATATGGGGTTAATCTTCTTAATCGCATTTGCCAAGCTTTCGTCTAATTGTCGACTGGAGCTCAGCTCAACAGTTTCTGCTTCAATATCTAGCAATTGGTATATGACCTTTAAATTGCTATCAAGAGTTGTTCCTAAAAGGTAAGCACCTCCGGAAAGAAACAGAATAGAAGCAGCCATGGCTAATCGGCTTTGCCTAAGTATACGCTTAAGGTAATTCTTGTTTTCGCCTGCAAAATCGGCTTCAGGCAGTATCTGAGATTCGACTAAGAAACGAGTAAAATACGATGTCTCAGAGAGTTGAGTATGTTCTGAAGCAATGATTGGCAAATTAAAGTAACTGCTGCAACTTTTAGCAAGTAAGTTGTACTTGCGTCCACCCTGAAGGCATGAAGCGAAAAATAGTTCTCGAAGATCGAGGTAATATGCTCCACGATTGACGTCACACAGACGTTGTACGACATACTCAATTTCCTTTTGGCATATCTCTAGCTGTTTAGGAAAAGACAGAATAGCCTGTTTTTCTTTTGTGTCGTTTGAGGCAGAGGTAGAGTCCAGTGCGTTACTTTCGATCACTCGAATAAGGTTTTTAAAACTATCGCGATAGTAATCGACAAGAACACCTTTAGAGTCTTTTAGAGCAATTGATAAGTACTCGATGTTATGCTTAAGAGGACTCTGCTGAACATATTCTTTGAAGCCTTGAAGCTTGTCTAATTTAGAAATCACCATATAGATGGGAAGCGCTGTACTTGTTCTATCACAAATAGATGAAATACGTTCGATAAGCGCGGTAAGAGTATAATCGATCTGCTCTTCTTCAGAAATAATCAAAAACTCGAGATCGGTGAAAAACATGCAACCTGCAAATGGTTTACGTGGCCGACTTTTTAGTATTTCTGCAATAAGTGTTGTCCATAGTGACGAGTCGGAAGCTGACACTTCTTGAAAGACTAAACGCTGATCAGGTTTTAAATAGACGGCATCATCAGATTCATACCACTCAAAGAAGTCATTTTTCTTCGTCTTTGAATTGTCTAAGGCTTTAATTGCATTTGAACTAAACAGGAATTGTTTTTTGCCAGCCGCTCGGTTGCCCAACATCAAATATATCGGTTTAGCTTTAGAGTTATTAAGCAGAGGTCTAATGACCAGGCTTAATGCCTCCTCTTCTGTTTCAAGCTGCTGGTCTTTATTCTGCTTTCTTTTTCTAACAAAAAGAATGGCTTGATAGGCTAGAAAAATGAGTGCTATAACACCAATGCCGATAAACCAAATAGTCTTTGTTACAGTATCGGGTGCCCAAAAGTGTGCTGCTGAGAGTCCACCAATAAACACTATAGCGAGTACAGTGGATAGAAATATAGGATGACGTATGATATTTTTTAACATGATTATTCAGCCACAACTTTATCGAGTGATGTTTGGGTTTGTGTCGCTTTGAGTTGAGCGATTTTATGTAAATAGACGTTGATTAAATTCAACGAGCGATCGAGTTCTTCTGGGTCATTGGTTTTTTCTGCATATTCAATTCTGCCCAATAAAGGGAATAAAGAGTTGCTGTATTGATATGCGAGTTCGGTTTCGGAATCGTTGGTATCAAGCTTTAAGTTCGCTATCGCGGTACGAGCACGTGCAAAGCGACGACTTATTTCTCTAAAATCCCTTTGCATTTGCTCGTCATAGCGAGCCAGTTCTGCTGATAAAACTTGCACTGAAGAGGAATCTGAATAAATTGTTGCAAGATTTTCAATGATTTCTTTTAATGTTTTAAGCTTGGTTACTTTTTCTGGGGATTTATTCAAATCGAACACCATGGCATCAATCACCCCAATGAGAGGTTGTTTTAACCTTTCGATAGTATCTTTATTTTCAGTGCTAAGATCATGAGTGACTTGCAACAATATGGAGACGTTGTTTGATGCTATTTTTTGTTCGTAACCTGCAAGTAGCAGGCTTTTTTGCAGATAAAAAGCACTTAAAGCTAAGATAAATACGCTTACGGCAATAGAAACAGCCCATACGGCAGAGTGACTTTTTTCAGGTTCAGTATCGGCTACAGGCTGCGTTTGTTTGGCTGGGGGATTTACTTTTACTGTGATTGCCCCAGCCACTTTATCATTATGTGCTTTGACCTTTTCTCTTTGCTGTCGAGCCTTTTTTTGTGCTTGTTCTCGCTTATCTTCTAACTCTTTTACATCGTCAATGAACTGACTAAAAATACGTCTTATCCCTCCTAGAGAGGGCGCTTTATGTCCATAGTGAAGTCTCAGTTCTTCCTCTATTCTCAGACATACTCTGTGTCCCGCTTCTAGAACAGCCATGTCATCGACGGTGACATTGAATAGCTTGACTCTCTTTTCGCCATGTTCGACTAGCCACTCCAACGCGCCCATACGAGCACTCGATTTGGACACTTCTGGGTAACATGATGACCAATAAACCACACATAAATCTAAAATAACATTTAATGCGTCTACAAACCCGTTAAGACCATCGTTATGAGCAGACGCAACAGCATAGTAGCAGCCACAGCGTAAGTCTTTACTTTCATTCTTTAGTATATCTTTGGAGAGTTGTTGTACTTTTTTCCATGAGACGCGCCCTGTTACCTTATTGATATTGTTTATCTGTCGCTTTATCTCCTCAAAGTCTTCGAGGTTATTCGGGTTGACACCGCAAGGAGTCTGCTCGTTTATTGGTCGTCGAGCGAAGTCTGAAAAGTACATTAAATCCTACCCAAGTGACGCTAGTTACAAAGACTCAATCAATTTTATAAAAATTCTTAATTAAGACGTTTCATTATCAAGGGAGGATTTTACGTGGGAGAAAAGTAATTTGTAGATAGAATATTAATTAAACTTGATTAAAAATCATTAAATGTGAGCGCCACCTGTTACTACTAAAGTTTAATTGATAAAACTATAAATTAAAAATCGAATGACATAGGTAATATGGTTAAATATACACCATGCTATAAATCTGGTTGATTATAAAAATATTTACACATGATGGTGTGCTATCTAAACATCCTGTTTGAAATTTAATCGGCCAGTCGAAATGTTCATTTTTATAGGGAAAAAGAAGGTAATACTAGGAAAAAGGAAATATTTATGTGGGTTTTTTTTTTCGCTATTGAATTTGTAACCTACCCTGCTATTTTGCTCTCTCTTTCATTTGTATTTTTACTTTAGACCTTTTGAGGATAAAAGGATGAGTAAGTTAAGTCAGTGGAGCTTATTGGCTCTAGCATTTACCGTATCCGCAGTGGCCAATGCGAAAGGAGAGCGCTACGGTGGCTCTGTCAGTATGCTGAGCATCGATAACATAGAATATGAGCAGGGAGAGAGTGGTACTGCAGATGCTATCCGTTATGGCTTAGTGCATACTCGGCCGATCGATGAGGACAATAATCGTTGGCGATGGTGGTTAGGTTTTAACTATTTAAGTGAGGCTGTTGATGCTCCGTCAAATGGTATATATCAGGAAGTGACCAACTATGAAATAAGGGTTGTCCCGCAATATGCATTAGGAAGTTGGTCTATCTTTACTCCTTATATTGGTGCCGGCATTTCTGCTGCTTATAGTCAATATTCGAACCGTTGGCCTGTCGACGGTGAAGGCGTTAAGTATGGTTCACAGCTTGATGATATTGATCAGTTTGAAGCAGGAGCTGTGGCGACTATAGGTACGGTCATTAAGTTAGGAAGTGACCCAGATGCGCATATTCAGATCATCCCTCAAGCTTCATATATTTTACCTGTCTACAACGATGGTTTAGGTGGGCTTGAACTTACCGTGTCACTTCTGTTTTAGAGGGCAATAGCTTTGTTGGAACGATTAGTAATAGTTATATCAAAGCACCCTGAAGAGTATACGGGGGCTAAATTTATTGAGCTGCCAGAAAATGGCGGCTCCATTGGCCGTAATCCAGGTTGCTCAGTACCTTTGATTGATCACAATCGTTATATATCGAGTACACATTGCCTTGTTAGTATTTATGGCGATGCTTACTACATTAGTGATGTTAGTACTAATGGACTAATTGTAAATGGTAATAAGCTACTAAAAAACCAGCCTATTCCCATTCATGAAGGGGACTGCATTTCGCTTGGTCAGTATGAACTATCGGTGAGTGTTGAACGAGAATCAAGCCGTTTAGATATTGCCTGCGATATTACTCCAGATAGGGATAATAAAGATCCATTGGCCAATTTAGATGAGATAGAGTTTGAGTTGGAGCAAGAGGGGCCTTTAGAGGAAATTTTCCTAGAAACTCAGTTAGAAGACTCTGACATGTCTGATCCTATGGCACATCTTGAGTTCTCGTTAGACAAAGATGATGATCATCTAATTAGGTCTGAAACAAGTGAGATTGAAAAAGCCCCTTCAATCGAAAAGTCTATGCGCCAGCTTGTAGATGATAGCTTAAATGTATATTCAGAATTTGATGCACCTAGTTTAATTCCAGAAGATTGGATGTCAGGTGATGAAACTAGGACTGTTGAGAAATCAATAGCCAAAGAGCCGATTTTAAAAGAGTCAAACGACCGCACGATTGTGCAGCCCGCCTCCACTAAGCTTTCGACTCAAGAATGGGAAGAAGTCGCTCCTAGACAACAAACAACAGAAATAGAAGCCGCAGTTCCCTCAGATACAGTAAATATTATCGATGCTTTTAGAAAAGGGTTGGGCATATCAGATGATTCACTGTTGAAAGAGGATCCGCGCCTTTTCGAACAAATGGGCATGTGTTTACGTTTGTGTATGACTAAATTGCAGCACGAGTTAGTTGAAATTGAAGAGTTGAAACAATCCCACGCAGCGACAGATACTGACTTAATAAGTTTAATGTTGGATCTCAACAAACAGAGCATGCTTTCGCCGAATGAACTAGTGGAACAAATGCTTGATGAAATCAGCGAACATAAATCACTCTATGAACAAGCTCTCAATAGTTATGTTCAGCAAAGTATTAGTCAATATGATCCCATAGTGTTCGAACAAAAACATGAAAATAAGGGTTTTTTGATCAAACAGAAGTTGTGGGATTCATACAAGTTACACTATCTAGAGAGCTTGAAGGGTGTACATGGTGTTGGCACAAAGAAACTCGTACAAGAAAACTACAATAGGTTATTAAAAGAAAAGCATGCGTAAACTTACCTATCTGCTAATCCTGCTATCCTTGTCAGGTTGCTCAATGTGGGAGCAATTTAAAGAATCAAGTGGCATTACGCCAGAAACCTCTTCGATTGAACTCGTTATTGAGGCATCTCCCCAGCTTAATGTACGTAAAATGGGCCAGCCTTCACCTGTTATTTTGCGAATTCATGAGCTTTCATCTCCTGTACTGTTTCGCAACTTAGACTTTTTTGCATTATTTGACAACGACAAGGCATCCCTTGGCGATGAGTATATTAAGCGCTATGAGTACCAACTAAAGCCTGGTGAGCAAATTCATCAAGTATTGGAACTTGATCCTGCAACAAGAGCGCTAGGTTTTTCGGCTGCTTTTCGTGACATCAATGGTTCATCATGGAGAAAAATCGAGCTAATTGAAGAAAAATCAGAGTATTTCCTAAAATTGAAGCTAGATGAGAACGAGCTATCGTTCGATTCGACGCGTGGAATTGAGCAAACCTATTTTTAAGGGGCACGAGATGTCGCTATATAATCCAGTTGTGTGGCAAGATGGTATGTTCATGAAGCCACAACACTTCCAACAGCTAGACCGCTCTCAGTCTAAGCGGAGTAGTATGCTGTTCTCGAATAGTTCTCCATTAATGTGGGGAGTTAATCGAATAAAGATTAATACAGAGCTTTTGACTCAAGGAAAGATTGCGGTAACAAGTGCGGCGGGTGTACTTCAAGATAAAACGCCTTTTGATTTGCCAGCTCTTGCCGATGTGCCCGATGTTAAAGAAGTTGATCCATCGATAACCGATAAAGTGATTTACTTGTGTTGTCCACTACCCTCGGAACGCGAAGAGTTGTTCAGTTCTGATAGAAGTGATGCACGTTATATAGTGAGTTACCAAGACGCAGTTGACTCCTGTTACGATAGTGAAGATACCGCAAATATTGCCATAGGTAAGCTAAAGTTTTGTCTGATGTATGAAGATGAGGACCGCAGTGCCTACACTGGTATCCCTATTTTGAAAATATCAGAAGTGAAGACGGATGGCAGTATTGTTCTCGATGAACGCTACATTCCTACTTGTATCGATATTAAGGCATCTGAGCTACTTTCTAAGTTTACCAATGAATTTGCTTCTATGTTAAAGCACAGAGCAGACTCTATTGTTGAGCGCCTTGGTACGGTCGATCAGCAGGGAGTCTCTACGGTGTCTGATTTTATGCTTTTACAAGCACTCAATCGCTACGAACCTTTATTTTGGCACTTTTCTAGTGTCGAGGGTGTGCACCCAGAGTCTTTATATCGAATCCTTCTTCAAGTAGAAGGTGAACTCTCGACTCTATGCTCCACTTCACGCCGACCACCAGAATTTGTTGAATACAATCACAGCGATTTAACGGTTTGCATGTCAAAAGTATTAGAGCATACCAAACGTACTCTGAGCGTAATGTCTGAGCAAAGAGCAATACCATTGACACTGCAGGAACAAAACTTTGGTATTCGTACTGCGGTCATTCCTGACAAGAAAGTGGTTGAGTCCGCCACCTTTATTCTTGCAGTTAAAGCCGATGTTACGCTGGATATACTTCATACTCAGTTTGTCAGCCAAACCAAGATCGGTTCTATTGATAACATACGAGACCTTATTAATCTCCAGCTACCAGGAATAGGAATTAAACCTATGCCTGTCGTACCAAGAGCATTGCCTTATCATGCAGGTTATACCTATTTTGAATTGGAGAGAGCCAGTGAAGAGTGGGCAGCATTGGAGCAGGCGTCGGCTATTGCGGTTCATGTTTCCGGTGATTTTGCTAATTTATCTCTACAATTATGGGCTGTAAGAGTATGAGTTACGTAGATAATGATGTAACGGTTGTTTTATTCCAACCCGACTTGGGCAAGCCTATGGAGGTTATGCCCGCTCCTGATTTATCCCGCAACATAGCACTTAAAGATCCCAGTATAGAAAAAATGGGTGTCAATCCACTGGTGGATCAATTTTCATGGCTAATTGCTAGCCTATCTTGCATGTCTTCCATTCCTTGGCTCGAGGACCCTCAGCCATTCAGGGAACAGATTGCTCGCGAAATTCGTAAGGGCGAAAGAAAGTTGAATGAAATGGAAGTTGATCGGGCATCGGTATTAGTGATTCGGTATTGTCTGTGTGCTGCTATCGATGAGGCGGTATGCCGCCAAGAGTGGGGGGCAAACAGCAATTGGAGCCAAAATAGTTTGCTCGCGGAGTTTCATAATGAGACCTCAGGTGGCGATAAGTTTTTTACCATTCTAGAACGGCTTAAGGCTGATCCTAGGCGCTATCGGTATGTGATTGAATTGCTCTATTTGCTAATACAGTTAGGTTTTCAAGGTAAGTATGGTATAGAAGAACGTGGGCAGGAAAAGCTTTCTGACATCGCTAATACCATCTATCGTCTAATAAAAGACGAGCGAATGGTGGAAAACGAGAAAGTTTCTCTAGTTAATTTGAAAGCAAAGTACCTCAAACAGCCTTTAAAACGGGTTATTCCACCTAAAGTGACACTCGGCATATCAGCATTATTGTTTTCAATAATGTATCTTATTACCTATGTGATTATTGACACCAATTATCAGAGTCTTCTGAACAGTTTTCAATAAAGTCTGCAAATTGCAGACTTTTCCTTTTAAGTCTTTTCATTGACATCAACATTGCCGATTCTTAGGTTAACAGCATGTCAGATCCTCTAATCAGGGTGACTAACTATTTAGTTAGGTATTATTTAAATTCTTATCACAGACTAACATTCCCTTATTTTTTGATATTAATGACACTAAAAGATCCGCTTTATCTTTTCTCTTAGCATTTTTATTGAAATATATTATTAATTATAAATGCACTTAAGCCAAGATATTAATTATCTGCAAATTATATAATTATAAATTGAAATCGATTTCATTTTTGATATGAAGTTTAATGATAAAATTAAACCATCGAACTATTAGGTATAACAGAGTGAGTTCAAAGATAAGATCTATGTAATAACGAATTAAAATAAAAACCTCATAAAAAACATAGATTTATAAATTAAAATCATTCCTATCATTTAAATAAATTCCTTTTAAAACAAAAAGATGAAGTGATTTAACACTAGAGTAACATTTCATTCTATATGAGATCTCCTTCAACATTATGCAACTAAAGTCAAAAAGTATTTGAACTGAAATATTAAGCCTTTACTTTAAAATAATAGAACGGGTACAGATGTTTCCTGATTCATATATAACTAATAACGTCACTTGGCTTTTATTTTTAGCATCGGTTAATAGCAGATAAACAAATTATCGAGCTATTACTAATGGAGTCTCATCAATGAAAAAACTTGCTTTGGTCACAGGATCAAAAGGTGGAATAGGTTCTGCAATCTCTTCGCAGCTAGTTAAGGAAGGTTACCGTGTTATCGCAACTTACTCTACGGGCAATCATCAGAGTGCTCTGGATTGGTTTAATGATAAAGAGTTTAGTCAGGATCAGGTCCGCTTATTTGAGCTTGATGTCACTAATACTGAGCAGTGTGCTGAGCGCCTCATACAGCTAATGCAAGAAGAGGGAACATTGGATGTTGTGGTGAACAACGCGGGTATTACTCGAGATTCAATGTTTAAAAAGATGAGCGCTTCTGCTTGGAAGGAAGTTATTGATACCAATCTCAACAGTGTATTCAATGTCACTCAGCCTTTATTTGATGCAATGTGTGAGAAGGGTAACGGCCGAATCATTAACATATCATCAGTAAATGGCTTGAAGGGCCAATTTGGTCAAGCCAACTACTCAGCGGCTAAAGCAGGAATGATTGGCTTTTCAAAAGCGCTTGCTGCTGAAGGTGCTCGCAGCGGTGTTACGGTGAATGTTGTTGCACCAGGCTACACTGGTACGCCTATGGTCGAGCAAATGAAGCCAGAAGTGCTGGAGTCGATTAAAGCTCAAATTCCGATGAAACGCTTAGCAACACCAGAAGAAGTTGCTCAGTCTGTATCGTTTTTAATTAGTGATGCTGGCGCTTACATTACAGGTGAAACCTTATCTGTAAATGGCGGCTTATACATGCATTAATCTGAGGTTGTTATGGAAAAAGTGTATATTGTTGCAGCAAAGCGTACACCTATTGGTAGCTTTGGAGGCACTCTCAAAGATATATCAGCAGGGGATTTGGGAGCTATAGCAATCAAAGCGGCTCTGGAGTCTGGGAATATAAAGCCCAATCTTGTTGATGAAGTTATCGTTGGCAATGTGGTTGGTGCTGGCCAAGGTATGGGGGTTGGCCGTCAGGCGGCTGTTCATGCTGGCATTCCAGTAAATGTGCCAGCCTACACTGTGAATATGGTTTGTGGAAGTGGTATGAAAACTGTAATGGATGCAGTGAGTCATATCCGTAGCGGTGATGCTTCAGTTGTTGTGGCTGCAGGTGTTGAAGTTATGTCGCAAATTCCATTTATTGTTCCTAGTCAAGTTCGTGATGGTCATAAAATGGGCCATATGAGTGTGATGGATTTGCTAATCAGTGATGGTTTGACCGATGTATTTAATCAATACCACATGGGCACAACGGCAGAAAATATTGCAAGAAAGTTAGACATTACCAGAGAGCAGCAAGACGAGTATGCTCTTTCAAGTCAAATGAAAGCCGCTGCTGCCATTGAAGCGGGCCGCTTTGAAAATGAAATAACTCCAGTTGAAGTTAAGCAGCGCAAACAAATCATCAATTTCATCGCAGATGAATATCCTAAAGAAGATGCTTCTATCGATGGGCTATCAAAACTTCGCCCTGCGTTTGAAAAAGATGGCACAGTTACGGCCGGCAATGCATCGGGTATTAATGATGGTGCAAGTGCGATTGTGGTTGCTAGCCAAAGAGCGGTCGAAGAATATGGCCTTGAGCCGATAGCGGAAATTATCAGCTATGCACAGTCAGGCTTAGAACCTGAAGTCATGGGGCTAGGGCCTGTAGAAGCGGTGACACAGGCTTTAAGTAAAGCCGACATTTCAGCAAACGAAGTTGATCTCTATGAGCTCAATGAAGCTTTTGCCGCTCAGGCTCTTGGAGTAATACACCAGCTTGCTGATGTCCATAATGTTCCCGTTGGCTCCATATTGGAAAAAGCGAACGTAAATGGTGGTGCGATAGCACTTGGCCATCCACTTGGAGCGTCAGGCAACCGAATTCTCGTTTCTCTAGTTCATGAACTTAACAGACGAACTGGAAGCTATGGTGTTGCTTCTTTGTGTGTTGGTGGTGGTATGGGAACGGCAGTAGTCATCAAGTCAATTGCTTAAATTCAACGTAGTGAAAATAAGCCGAAATAATGGAATTAACCTAGGAGCATTATTATGTATACCGATTTTTTCAAATCTTTCACAGACCAAACAGAGAAAAGCTTAGAACCATACCTAAAGTTTAATAAGCTTGTGACTAAAAATGTTGAAGTGTTAACTGAGCTTCAATTAAACGCAATTCGTACCTACAGTGAAATGGGCCTAACCCAAATGAAAGCGGCTAGTGAAATTAAAGATGTGACTTCACTTACAGCCTTCAACAGCCAACAATTATCGGTTCTTTCTAAGTTGTCTCAGCAAATGATGGATGATAGCAACAAGCTACAGTCCATTGCGAAAGAATTTAAAGATGATGTTGACCATTTGACAACGGAAAACCTCAAGACAGTGACTCCAGCATAACACTGACTCCAGCATAATATTGACTATGGTGCCGCCTGACTCGCGGCACTTTTTCCGATCATAGGAGTAGCAACATGTATCAACACTTCTTCTCGGACTACCTTGTGAAGCTTCAAGAAACCAATCAAAAATGGTGGGAAGATCTGGAACTAAGCAGGGCAGCCGTTAACTCCCCTCTCAACAAAGCAATGCAAGAAGTTAACTTTGAAGATACCTCTAAACTTTTTGAAAGCGCGGCCAATCAACCAGCAGTGTTACTACAGATCCAAGCTGAATGGTGGCAACAACAATTACAAATATGGCAAAACGTTGCGTTAGCACAAAATGGTGAAACTGTTGTTGAGGCAGAAAAGGGCGATAAAAGATTCTCTGATGAAGAATGGAAAAACGATGTTTTCTATAACTTTATTAAGCAATCCTATTTGCTGTTTAGCCAGACTTATTTGAAGACAATAGATAGCATCGAAGGTCTAGATGAGAAAGCAAAAGAGCGTATCAGCTTTTTCTCTCGCCAAGCTATCAATGCGGTTTCGCCGAGTAACTTTATAGCAACGAACCCAGAATTGCTCAAACTGACACTAGAGCAGAATGGTCAAAACTTGTTGTCAGGACTTGAGCAATTGAAAGAAGATGTAGAATCAAGTGCTGACATCTTAAAGATCAGAATGACGAACAACAACTCATTTAGACTTGGTGATGATGTTGCGAATACAGCTGGTGATATCGTTTATCGTAATGAGTTATTTGAGCTTATTCAGTATCGACCATTGACTGAAAATGTTCATTCTACACCTTTGCTGTTTGTGCCTCCTTTTATCAATAAATACTACATTCTTGACTTGCGTGAGAAGAACTCACTCGTTCGCTGGTTACTTGAACAAGGGCACTCAGTATTCATGATGTCTTGGCGCAATCCAGGTGAGAAGCAACGTGAAGTTGAATTTGGTGATTATGTTACAGAAGGCGTTGCTAAAGCGGTATCGGCGATTGAAGATATTACGGGTCAAGAGCAAATAAACGCGGCTGGATACTGTATTGGTGGGACGGTACTTGCAAGTACCATTGCCTATTATGCAGCCAAGAGAATGAAAAAACGCATTAAGAGCGCGACCTTTTTCACCACGTTACTTGATTTCTCTCAACCGGGAGAAGTTGGGGCTTACATTAATGACACCATCATTAGTGCTATTGAAGCGCAGAACAATGCAAAAGGCTATATGGATGGACGTTCATTAAGCGTAACTTTTAGCTTACTCAGAGAGAATAGTCTTTACTGGAACTATTATGTAGACAACTATCTCAAGGGACAAAGCCCGGTCGACTTTGATTTACTCTATTGGAATAGTGACAGTACAAATGTGAGCGCTTCATGTCACAACTTTATGCTGCGTGAGTTGTACCTTAACAATAAATTGGTCAAGCAAAAAGGCGTAAAAGTAGGCGGAGTGTGGATAGATCTTAATAAGATTAAAATACCGAGCTACTTCGTGTCTACAAAAGAAGATCATATTGCTTTGTGGCAAGGTACTTATCGTGGTGCTCTTAATGTGGGTGGGAATAAGACCTTTGTTTTAGGTGAATCTGGCCATATCGCCGGAATTATCAACCATCCCGATAAAAACAAATATGGTTTCTGGACTAATGAAAGCTTAGATGATAATGCAGATGAATGGCTAGCGAATGCAAACCATACTGAGGGCTCTTGGTGGACACATTGGCATCAATGGCTCTTAAACTTTAGCTCCGAAGAACAGCGTAAACCGTTTGATGTTGGTAGTGAACAGTTCCCTGCTATTGGCGCAGCCCCTGGAGACTACGTTAAACAAGTACTTCCAGTCAAAGAAGCGACCAGCTAGCATGGCCTTATTATATTTAGCCCTGATAACATAACTCAGGGCTTTTTTATTTGCCTAAAACTTACTACTACAACTCAATTCATCACATAAATATCACTATTTATTTTCAAAAATCATTTCATTTAACACATAGGCTAATTCTTACTATCGAAAGCCTATCTTTGTTTAATAATATCGATTGTATTTTTGCTAAACATCTGATTATGATGTGATTTATACCTAGAGAAAGGAATCGATATGAAAACAATTGGTGTGATTGGTGGTATGAGCTGGGAGTCAACGGCAAGCTACTACAAATTAATAAATCAGGCAGTTAATGATGAAAAAGGAGGTCTGCACTCAGCCAAAATGATTGTTTATAGTGTGGATTTTGCGGAAATTGAATGTTTACAAAAAAGTGAAGAGTGGGGCGAAGCTGCTTTAATCTTGAGTCAAGCCGCTCAGTCATTAGAAAAGGCTGGCGCCGACTTTATTATTGTTGCAACAAATACAATGCATAAGGTTTTCCACGAGATTGGGGAAAGTGTTACCATCCCGCTGCTTCATATTGCTGACCCAACTGGCCAATGTCTTGTTGATAAAGGAATTACAAAAGTAGGTTTGATCGGAACGGCATTTACCATGGAACAAGATTTCTACAAACAACGCCTTAATAGCGAGTTTGGTATAGAAGTCATCGTTCCCAATGGTGTACAACGTAGGCTTGTCCATGATGTGATTTATGATGAGCTTTGTCTTGGAAAGATAAGTGCTCGCTCAAAGCAAGACTTTAAAACAATTATTGAAGATCTAACAGCGGAGGGGGCTCAAGGCGTCATTTTGGGATGTACTGAGATTGGTTTACTCATCAATAATACTGATACCGATATTCCGGTGTTTGATACAACGGCAATACATGCTCAAGCAGCGGTAAAAGAAGCTTTGCAAAAGAGTAGATAGTGCATATTCTAACTTGCCTACCAGGCTGCTTTCTCGATTGAAGGAGCGGGTGATATTATTTATCTTGATAATACATTGATTTATATGATAAAAATAACTAAAGCATAATGTGGGGATATAAGAAATGATCAGTATTAAACCTATCGCAACAGTTAAGAATAGTATTGATGCTCCTCAAGATGACTGTTGGGGTAGTGTTATTTCTGACATTGTACTTGAGGATGAGATACCTGAGGAAACCTTGATAGGGCTAAGTTCATTTTCTCATGTCACTGTTATATTTTATATGCATAAAGTTATCGATGAGAAAATCTGCTTGGGTGCTCGACACCCAAGAAACAATTCTAACATTGAACCTGTAGGCATCTTATCTCAAAGAGGGAAAAACCGTATCAACAAAATTGGTGTCACGGATTGTTCAATTGTTAATGTTTCAGGCAATACTCTCAGAGTAAAAGGCTTGGATGCAATAAATGGGTCACTGGTCGTCGACATTAAACCAGTGTTTAAACAATTCCTAGTCGATAAAGAAGATGTTACCCAGCCTGTTTGGGTTGATAGTGTCATGAGCGATTACTTTAACGTATAGGATAATAGGTCGGTATATAGAGCCCATCTTAGTCTAGGCAGAGCTTAGCTAGGCATTAAAAGAGATGAAGTCAATGGTAACTTCATCTCTTTAGACGGGTAGTATTTAAAAGTTAAATTGGTTTAACTTGGTTAGAATGATGTCGTCGGCGATGAATTTGTGAGTGGCTGTTGTTGGATGAGTCACTCCCCAGAAAACATATTTATCTGAGCCGTGGTAAGCACATTCATTAGTTAGTGAATGACTTTTTAGATAGTCCGATGCTGAGTTTCTATTGATATTCAAACACGAGTCGGTCGCATTCTCGAACCCATATGAACTAGGATCAGATGTGATTTGGTTAAACCTCTCGTGAGCATCATAGAGGACAATAGTAAGCCCTTTGCTTTTATAGAGTTCAGCTTGCTCTTTGATAAAAGCGTTGAACTCAATAATGTTGGCTCTTACTTTATTTATTTCTTCGACGGTTGAATACTTAAACTGTGGCGCTTTAGTTGCATCGGGCAAAGTAAACAAAAGAATGTTCGTTATCCCAGACTCGGTTAAACGAATCAGAGCACTACTGAGATCGGCTTTTACATCAGCGACTGTGCGATCATAATTCATCAAGTCGTTGAGGCCGAACTCTAATGTTACTAGGCTGTTTTCTGGTTTGTAGTTTTCTGCTCTATCCACGTATTTAAGATATGATGTGACTTGCTTGTATACACCAGTTAGCACTCCATATTGGTTCACTCCCGCAGCCCCTCCGACTGCCCAGTTATATAATGGGAGGTGTTTATGTTTAGCAAGATATTCAGTCCATACAAAACCATTTGAAAAATGTCCTAAATACCATGAACTTCTATTTGGGAATACCCATTGCGATGCATTATACAAGTTGCCAGTGTCTGACAGGCTATCGCCAAATGTAATGATTCTATTGATTTTATCATTATTAACGGGGTCATTGGTCCAAATGCTGTGATTGTATGAAACTTGGCTGTCTGATGCGTAGTACATTAGGTCTGCCGCATCATGAGTTACACCCAATGTCTCCTTGCAGCGTTGTTCAATATCAGTCTGAGCGGTACTGGTATAAAACATATTCTTAACCGATATAGAAGAGCGCCAATAACCCTGTATTTCATAATATCGACCGTATTCATCTCTTGCCCATTCCCAATCGGCATCGGTGTCATTTCGATTGTGAGAGAGTCGGTACCAACATCTGACATAGGTACTGGTTTGCCTACCCTGAATTGTTTGGTCGTATTCCATCTGTCCAAGCTTCAGGTTGGTTGACGTTTCATCTGCGAGTGCTGGCGCCGCCAAAATGCAACCAGCTAAAAGTAGAATTTTATTCATGATCCTTCACTTATTATTCTGATTGTAGAGTGTTTGCTCATCTTTGATCGCATGGCATGCACTAAACAGTCAAAATATTCATGAAAAAAATCAATCAAGATTCGATTTAGATCATACTTTATACAGGATTCTTTAGTTATCGGGGTGTTAAGTTTGTTTCATTTTGGTGCTTGTTTTGTTTCTAATATGAGATTTGTTTCTTATTTTGTTAATTAGAGTTGACTTAGGGGATATTTACTATTCGAACTGGTGGTTTTGGGGTATAAAAAAAGCGCAACTTTTGTTGCGCTTAATAGGTAAAATTTGAACTATAGTTCGACGTCTATTAATGTGCTGACTTTGTCACCTTTGTCATCCATAACGGTTAAGCGAACTTGATGTTCTCCATAACTTGGGAATAGAGCAGTGAACATACGTCCTCGTTTGATGTCACCGTTTGGTAAAATCCATTCAGTATCAACAATACGTCCGTCGTCATCTGTACTTGTCGACCACATAGTCACTAGTCGGCCTAGATGTATATATTTAGCCGTTGCCTCTGGCAAAATATTGTCATCTTCAGCAAAAATCGTCTCTGTTGTTGTGTGCTGATCGCCACGGTCATCAGTAACGGTTAAAGACACTGTATAGCGACCATCATTGAGGTAAGTCCAATTAGGAGATGCTTCTTTGCTCGTTTCACCATTACCAAAGTCCCATAAGTAATCGACAATACTGCCGTCAGGATCTGAACTCATGTTACTTGCTGTCACCGTCATTCCATCGACCGTTAAACTAAATGCAGCAATGGGAAGCTGATTAGGCTCCGGCGTTTTTGATACTCGAATCACGCCGTAGGTATTATCAGCCGCTTGCTCGATAACTTCAATTGCAACACCGTGTTCGGCAAGCAATCTACCAGCATCTGGTGCTTGAGGGTTAGAGTAGTCTTCGTTGTCAGCAAAGTAGGCATTGCCTAGAAGACTAACATCACGCAGTATATCTCCTTCTTTATTCTCAAGAGTCATAGGCGCCTGATCTTGAAGTGAGAAGCTTGCATCACGCAATTGATAGCGAGTTTGAGCAACCGAGCCCGAATTTTCCCAAATCATTGCATTTTGGTCTGCATCGACAACGCCTAGCCAGCCTTCTCCTGGGTGTTTTCCGACCCAGTTATCTGTCATTGAATTGTCAACGTACCAGACGATAAGGCCAGGTTCAAAAGACATTAAGCTTCCAAAGCGCTTGATATTATTAAGCCCTTCATCAACATCATTGTGACTGCGCCATTGCAGCAAATAGTAGTGGGGTGACTCGTTGAAGCCGTTATTTAATCGATAACCATTGAGTGCAAAACTAGATTCAGCTTCTCCATCATCAATTAAGGTTGCTTCGCCATCGGCAATGATTTCAATGTTATCGATATGTAGCCCTTCCATTGCTAAGCCACCATCGGTAATGTAATCAAAACCGAGTGTGATGGTTTGTCCAGACCAGTTTGAAAGATCGAACTCTGCATCGACCCAACCATCAGATTCACCTGAAATAGCAGGAACGAGATCAGTGGTATTAGGATCGTCTAACGTGGTGATACTTCCTTCAATTTGCTGATCGTTGATCAAAACCCTCGCAAAATCATAGTCTTTCTCAATCTGATACCATGCTTTGAATACCAGTTTTATATTGGTTGCTTCTGGTAGAGCCACTTCACGCGACATTGAGTTTTTGAGGTCATCTCCTTTGCCCGAATGAAAACCATAGCTACCAGAGTAAGGTTTTTGCCCCGTAGTGCGTTTAATCGGAAGATCAATACGAACCATGTTTTGTTTGTCATTGTCTATGGTTTGATGAAGTGTGATTTCCTCTCCTTCATCTGTTAAATCATCAACGGAAATGGTTTGATTTATGAGCCACTTTCCTCCGATTGACTCTTGTAAGTATTGTTTTGCCCAAGAGCTAAATGCGGTAGGTTGAGTGCCGCCAATTTTACCTGCCCAGCTGCCGGATGACATAATGGACCAGTAGGATACAGGCTCACCTTTACCTGTATATTGAGTATCATATTCATCAGGTAGACCTAGGTCATGGCCGTATTCGTGAGCACAGACACCAGCGGCGGCATCAATGGGCTGAATTGTATAATCGAATGCAGCATAACTACCCCCAAAACGGCTTGGTACAGTGCTGCTGGTACCTTGTAAGACATGATACTTTCCGAGGTTATATCTGTGCGACCAAATGGCATCGTCTTTTAATACGCCGCCACCTGCTTCTTCACCCACGGATGAATGGAAAACCATTAAATGGTCTATTACGCCATCTGGTTCACGGTAGTCACCATCTTGGTCATAGTCATATCTGTCTTCAATGTCATAATCGGCGAGGTTAATACTAGGATCTTGAGCGAGTTGATTGAGAGCTTCACGAACTAGCTCTTGAGCATTGAGATCGTTGTCTGTAGAGGGGGAGTTTCCGCCATAAAATGCGGCTTCCTTTGATGCTCGATACCAACCTGCAGCTTGTCCAGCTACGCTGTAACTTTTACCTGACTCACTTTCATAGTATTGGCGCATTGAGATAAGGTTTTCTCCATTCGGGCCAGTATAACCAGTATCGGAGAAAAGTAAGCTTTGGTAGTGTTCTGGCTGATAGCTATCGTAGAGCATATCAGTGTGTTCAGAAGTGAGTCTGTTTTCATTCCAAGGAAGATCCGGAAAATCGACCAGTACAGCTAAAACTTTATCAGTACGTTTATCTGATAGATCAAAAGCAAATACATGTGCTTTATGTGGACCTTTATTGGTTTCTATTGACTTTAATATCTTCGCTCTCTGTGCAAGTGCTTTTTTGCCGAACTGAGCATCTCCCTGAAAATTATTACCGAGTTTTTTGTTTAAGTAATTATTAAGAGCAAGCTTCTGCTCTTCGACTGAAGAATTTTCATCAAGAATGCCTTTTCTTTCTAGCATCTCGATAATTTTTTCTTCGTTAATTACACCTAGATCAATAGGTGTTTTCGCGCTACTACTGGCACTAAATAATGCCATCACTGCTGTTGCTAGCAATGTTTTCCTTATGCAAGCCATATTATTTCCTTATTATATTTTTATTGCCAACTCCACTTTTAGTCGTGGTTATTACGTTGCGTGAACAACTCTCCTGACGGTGAGAGATTCTTTGATGACATTCCAGCACCTAATCCTTTGGGGCTGAAATACATTGCCTATTCTTCATGTGCTCATGAGTAGTTTGTTTGCTGCTATTATCAATCTTGTTGGTTTTGCTATTTTTTTTCGAAAGATAAATCTGGAGAGACTTAAGCTTCTGATCATAGGATTGGTCTTTACATATGACGTTACTTTCGACTAAGGAAGCCATTAGTTTTTCGTCATCAGGAAGCGGATTCGCAATAACGGTAAAAGACATCAATGTTAACAAAAAAAACACAACATTCATTTTTATTTTATAAACTACTTATATTTTTCAACAAAATATAATCATAAATAATAAAATGCAATGGTTGTTTTTTGCACGGCAAGACTTTGATCTAACCTTCAACATAATATGTAAACACCCCAATTGCTTTATTTGGGGTGTTATTCTCAAAATGTTTGTTCTAATGATAATTTAAATATTAATGTTTGAACTGAATATTATTCGAGGTTAAATAAATTCAACCCAAATACATCTTTTATTCTATGTAATGTGCGCTCGGTTTTATTCTTGGCTGCTCTGCTGCCTTGCTCTAATACTTGTAAAAGATAACTTGGCTCAGAGAGTAATCTAGCGCGCTCTTGCCGGATTGGTTTCAATATTTCTTGTAAACATTCATCTAAAATACGCTTGGTTGTAGCGTCTCCCAAGCCACCAGTACGATAGTGCTCTTTTAACGATTCGATATAAGCGCCATCAGGGTGAAAAGCATCAAGATAGGTAAAGACGACATTGCCTTTAACTTTACCTGGATCTTCAATGTTAATGTGTGCTGGATCGGTATACATAGATTTTACAGCAGCAGTAATTTCATCAGGGCTAGAGCCAAGATTAATTGCATTGCCCATGGTTTTTGACATTTTTGTTCTGCCATCAGTACTTGGTAACCGTGGGGACTTACTGAGTAATGGCTGACATTCACTTAGTACATTCTTTCCAGCCAGCGAATTTACTTTTCTGACGATTTCATTGGTTTGCTCAAGCATGGGTAACTGGTCATCACCTACAGGTATCAATGACGCATTAAATGCTGTTATATCAGCTGCTTGAGATATTGGATAGGTCAAGAAACCTGCGGGGACCGATCGATTAAATCCTTTGTTGTTAATTTCAGCCTTTACGGTTGGATTGCGTTCAAGTCTCGCGATGGTGACTAAATTGCTGTAGTACATTGTGATTTCGGAAAGTGCAGGGAGCTGTGATTGTAAACAGATAGTGGTTTGTGCTGGATTGATACCTACGGCTAAGTAATCGGCGACAACATTAAGAATGTTGGATGAGACTTTAGAAGGGGTGTTGGCATTGTCGGTTAAGCCCTGCATATCTGCGACAAGTATTGTTTGCTCGTTATGATTTTGTAGTGTAACTCTTTGCCGCGGCGAACCAACATAGTGACCTAAATGCAGAGGTCCTGTAGCTCGGTCGCCTGTTAATATGATCTGGTTTTGAGTGTTACTATAATGATTTGTCATGAATTTATTCTCCTATCTTGAGTGATCGCTACTGGAGATAATTCATAGAGCTTGACGCCTGTATGCTGTTATTCCAGCAGCATACAGACGAAACAAGTCTTGGCCGCTCTAGAGAGAGCGCCACCAACAAGTTTGAAATGATGAGTGTGTGTATAAGTTCATATTGAAGAAGCTAACATAGGTAGCCGTTAGGGGCAAGATATTAAAAGTGATAGCCATCAGTAGAGTAGCTTAAATCCTCATTATAAATATTGTTATTTGGTTGTGGGCTTTTATAGAAAATATTTCTCCAAAATGTTTTTTTGTAGTTCCTATTTTTAAAAATTTATTAATTGATAGATAACAAAGTAAAATTATTCTCCAGTTAAATTTGTATACTGTGACACGTCTTAAGTTTGCTACAAAGTAGTGTTTTACCGAGTAATTTTGTCGTTAGGTGAATGGTTTCATGAATTCAAAATCCGTGTCTTGTCTGCTTTTTATTTCTGTCTGTTTAATTTGGGGAACGACTTGGTTTGCCATGGAAGTTGCACTGGAGACCATTCCTCCTATTTTTGCAACCGCAATGCGATTCTTATTGGCTGCCCCGTTATTAGCAGCATTGGCAAAACTGTTTAAACAACCGCTGCTATTTCCAAAGGGCAAGGGACAATGGGTATTGATTGTTGCTATGATGTATTTTGCCATTCCATTTACCCTAATGATCTATGGTGAGCAGTACATATCATCGGGTTTGGCGTCGATAATCTTTGCTAACATGCCAGTTGCGGTCATGCTAATGTCTGGTTTGTTTCTTGGACTACGTTTAGCAAAGCATCAGCTACTCGGTCTTGTCGTTGCAGTGTTAAGCTTGTCGCTAATTCTTGGGACTGAGATGCAGTTAGGCGGTACAGATTACGTTATTGGTACCGCTTGTCTTGGGATGGCTGTGGTAATTCATGCGGTCATGTACGTATTGGTGCAAAAACATTGTAAAGATATTCAAGTGCTCACTTATAATGCGTTGCCATGTTTTGTTGCTTCTATTTTACTGTTTTTTGTTTCTTTAATGGGCGAGAGTATTGATTATCACGCTTTCAGTAGCGAGTCGATGTCAGCAGTTGCTTACTTAGGCTTTGTTGCAAGTGTTGGTGGAATTGTCGCCTACTTTAAGTTAGGGCAGGTGTCTACTCCATTTCAAGCATCTATTTGCTTTTTAATTTTCCCTGTTGTGGCTCTGTTTATCTCTGCTTATGTTAATGATGAGGTCCTGTCTGCCCGATCATTGGGGCTTTTAGTGCCTTTATTAGGTGGGATCTTGTTAACTAAAATGCCAAAATCCGCGTTTACATTGAGATTGACTAGAACCAACCGTCAAACAACAAGTATGTAGGCTTGTATATTGAGCCAATTCTGATAAGTTCAAGCGACTCTATTCCCTTAAAAGGTAACAGTATTGCGCCATGGTGATTGTATATAGACTGATTAAGCTTGCTATTATATGTGGTGTTTTTTTCACCATTTATGATCTGATTGGGCAAGGCCAAATAACCTGGCCAGCCCGTTTGCTTGGTATTACATGGTAGTTTTTGGAATGACTGGATTCAGTTTTTCGTTCAAAGCTTTAGTGATATAGTCGATAAAAACACGCAGACGAGCAGGCATGTACTTTGTTTGCGAATACTGCATTGCGACAACGCCATGGTAGTTACTTTTGATTGTCCAGTCTGGCAAGATGGGAACAACCTCGCGTGACTCAATGGCTTGTGTTATCACAAAATCATGGAATATGCCTATACCGAGTGCTTGCTTTACACCGTTGAGGCGCATTTGTGAGTGGTTAACGGCGTAAGGTCCAGAAACCGCAACGGAGTGGAATTCATCATCCCTAAAAAAATCCCAGATGTTATCGGTTGCTGTTTCGGCAAGGTATAGGCAATCATGGTTAACTAACTCTGTTGGATGAACCGGTATCCCTTTAGCCTTTATATATTCTGGGCTGGCGCACAACACAAGGTTAGTTTTTCCAATCTCTTTCAGAACTAAGTTTTCATCCGGTTTATCAGTGAGCTTAAAAGCGACATCTATACCGTCTTTTAGTAGGTCAATTTTTCCGTCAGCGACACGTAACTTAAGTTGTATGCTTGGGTACTGTTGCAGAAAAGGGATTACAAAAGGCTGTAGGACTGAGTTAAGGAAGGCTTCGGGAGCTGCGATCGTTAGGGCTCCTGTTGGTTTCGTGTGATCCGTTGTAGAAAGTTCCCACGCTTGCTGCGCTGCATTAACCATTACAATGGCTTGGTCATAAATCTGTTGACCTGTTGGTGTAATGATCAATGTTCGTGTTGTACGTTCAAATAGCTTGACTGACAGCGCCTGCTCAAGCCTCGTGACTAGCTTGCTAAGTGCAGATGGTGTCACGTTGAGTTTCTTCGCTGCGGCGGTAAAGCTACCTTCATCAACAATCAAAATGAATGAAGCCAGATCAGGAAGTAGTGCAATAAGTTTCGAGTTGACCAAATTAAGCCTCAATGTTTTGTGACACAATAACCGCGTATTGTGATTCAGCCTACCATTTCAATCTATCCATCTTATCATGTGATTTAGGTCATAAAAAAGTCTTATTTGTTCCTTGGATTCATTAATGTTTTTCCAAAAGACGGGATAATGAAAATGGTGAGCTTGGATTACACTTACGCACTGAGCTCAATGTCGTCCAAGTGCCGAGACTTTTTCTGGCTAGATACGGCTTATAGCGCAATGGCTAATATTATAATTAACAAGGAATTGAACATGGCGTCTGCATTTTATGATCAAATAAAACAACAGATTGAAGAAGTAAAGGCGGAAGGTCTTTATAAATCAGAACGCGTTATCACCTCTCAGCAACAAGCTGCTGTGAAGATCTCAACTGGTGAAGAAGTATTAAATTTCTGCGCGAATAACTACCTAGGTCTAGCCAATCATCCAGAGTTAATCGAAGCAGGTAAAGCTGGCATGGACCAGCATGGCTTTGGAATGGCATCTGTCCGGTTTATTTGTGGTACTCAAGATATCCATAAAGAGTTAGAGCAGAAGCTTTCAACGTTTTTAGGTAAAGAAGATACGATTCTTTACACTTCTTGTTTTGATGCGAATGCGGGTTTGTTTGAAACGATTCTTGGTAAAGAAGACGCCATCATTTCTGATGCGTTGAACCACGCTTCTATTATTGACGGCGTTCGTTTGTGTAAAGCCATGCGTTTTCGTTACGCGAACAACAACATGCAAGAATTAGAAGAGCAGCTGATAGCTGCGAAAGAAGCAGGGGCACGTAACATCCTAGTTGTTACAGATGGTGTATTCTCAATGGATGGTGTAGTGGCGAACTTGCCTGAAATTTGTGATTTGGCTGAGAAGTATGGCGCACTGACTATGGTTGATGACTCTCATGCTGTCGGTTTTATGGGCAAAACTGGAGCAGGGACACACGAATACCACAATGTCGTTGAACGCATTGATATCATCACAGGTACGCTTGGTAAAGCTATGGGTGGTGCTTCAGGTGGCTATACGTCAGGTAAGAAAGAAGTGATTGATTGGCTGCGTCAGCGCTCACGTCCATATCTTTTCTCTAACTCAGTCGCACCGGCGATTGTTAATGCATCAATTCGCGTTCTTGACTTGTTGCAAGAAAGTGGTGACCTTCGCGATCGTCTGTGGGAAAATGCCAAGCACTTCCGTACTCGTATGACTGAAGCTGGTTTTACTTTAGCTGGAGCCGATCACGCTATCATCCCTATTATGCTTGGTGACGCAAAAGTTGCTGCAGAGTTTGCTGAAAGAGCATTAGCAAAAGGTATTTATGTTGTTGGTTTCTCTTTCCCTGTTGTACCAAAGGGCCAAGCCCGAATCCGCACTCAAATGTCAGCCGCGCATTCTCATGAGCAATTAGACCGTGCAATTGATGCTTTCATCGAAGTTGGTCGAGATATGGAGATTATTAAGTAATGAAAATCAAAGCCCTGTCGAAGCTGAAACCTGAACAAGGTATATGGATGACTGAAGTGGACAAGCCACAGCTTGGTCACAATGATATCCTTATTAAGATTAAAAAAACCGCTATTTGTGGTACAGATGTCCATATCTATAACTGGGATGAATGGTCGCAAAACACGATTCCTGTTCCTATGGTTGTAGGACACGAATATGTGGGTGAAGTTGTCGGTATCGGCCAAGAGGTTAGGGGCTTTGCAATTGGTGACCGTGTCTCTGGAGAGGGGCACATTACCTGTGGTCATTGCCGTAACTGTCGTGGTGGTCGAACACATTTATGCCGCAATACAGTGGGTGTTGGCGTCAACCGCGAAGGTGCCTTTGCTGAGTACTTGGTTATTCCTGCATTTAATGCGTTTAAGATCCCAGATGGCATTTCCGATGATCTTGCCTCTATTTTTGACCCCTTTGGCAATGCGGTCCACACTGCCTTATCGTTTGATCTTGTTGGTGAGGATGTGCTGATAACAGGCGCTGGGCCAATCGGTATTATGGCAGCGGCTGTTGCTAAACATGTTGGCGCTCGTCATGTGGTTATCACAGATGTTAACGAGTACCGCTTGGATCTTGCACGAAAAATGGGTGTGACCCGTGCCGTCAATGTTGCCAATGAAAGTCTAGAAGATGTGATGACCGAACTGGGCATGACGGAAGGTTTTGATGTTGGACTTGAAATGTCTGGGGTTCAGGCTGCATTTAGCAGTATGTTAAAAACCATGAACCATGGTGGCCGTGTCGCGCTTCTAGGTATTCCACCATCAGATATGGGCATTGACTGGAACCAAGTCATTTTTAAAGGCTTAGTCATTAAGGGCATCTATGGTAGAGAGATGTTCGAGACTTGGTACAAGATGGCGTCATTGATTCAATCAGGCCTAGATCTAACACCAATCATTACGCACCACTTCAAAGTTGACGACTTCCAAAAAGGCTTTGATGCAATGCGCAGTGGACAGTCTGGCAAAGTTATTCTTGATTGGGAATAATGATTGATTTTGTATTAACTTTTAACCGAGTTTTAATTTAATACAAAAGTTGAATACGCGGCTGAGCCTTGGTGCTTGGCCGTTTGCTTTTGTTATCGAGTTTGCAACGGATAAAAGCATACATTTTATTCCTTCCTCTTCATCCCTCATATTGATATTTAATTGCTTTGTTTTACGATCTTTTACTGCCTGTAAATTTTATCTCCGACTTATGATACTTCGATTTTAATGCTTGTCTGATTAAAGGAAGAGGAAGAATATGATCAAGAAGACAATAATGGCAATGAGTCTTATGATGTCAATGTGTAGTATTACTCAAGCTGCAGAGTGGGGATATGAGGGAAAGACTGGTCCAGACCACTGGGGAGAGTTTGCTAAAGGATGTGCTCTGGGAAAAAACCAAAGCCCTATTGATATTAATGATACGGTGGAGGCTGAGCTAGAGTCACTAAACATCCAATACAAGGGCATGGTCACAGGCTTGACCAACAATGGTCATACGTTGCAAGCAGGTGTTACGGGTGACAACTCCTTTATACTTGATGGTGTTGAATTTAACTTGGTTCAGTTTCATTTCCATACTCCTTCTGAGAATCACATCAAAGGTCACACTTATCCTCTAGAAGCACATTTTGTCAATGCTGACAAAGCGGGACATCTAGCTGTTGTATCAGTGATGTATGATCTTGGAAATGGCAAGAATGCAGAGATAAGTAAGCTTACTGAATCGATGCCTAAACTTAATCAGACTATTTCTTTGAAAGAGTCATTTCCTGTAGCGGATATGCTGCCTAAGATGACCAAATATTATCGTTTTAATGGCTCGCTAACCACCCCTCCTTGTTCAGAAGGTGTACGTTGGATCGTGGCTAGATCGCCACAGGCATTGACCTTTGAACAAGCGCAACAAATGCAGAAAGTCATGGGTGAAAACAATCGTCCGCTGCAAAATCAAAATGCTCGGGTTGTACTTGCAAGTGATTAGTAGACGTTAAAAATGAATGAGGTTCTATGGTGTGAAGTAAACATCATAGAACCTGCTTTTAGTTTCTGACTATTCTGATTTGCTGGCAATTGTTGCGTATTGCCGAAGCAAGTCTGTTAAACTTGCAACCCATTCTAATGTATTACTCGGGGCTTCATCGAGCAGAGTCTCAACGTGCGCGCAATGTGTTTCAAGTGCAATGGCTTGTTCCAATTTGAAAGATACAGCGTAAAAATGCCACAAAAGCAGTCTTTGCATACGCCTAATGTTCTGCGCGGAGTGTTCAGATTCACTGAAAAGAGCAGGTAACTGACTCAATGCGATCGCATTCATTCTCAGCAGAGCATCAAATTGTGCTTGCTGGAACTTATCTTCAGAATCTGTTTCCTCACTATCAAATGTAAAAAGCTCTGTCATTGATTGTTCATCGATCAGTCGATGTATCATTCTCAGACTGAGTTCCTCTAGCTCATCGCTGGAAGTATTTTCCAAATAAAATAGGGTGTAATCGTGTTCCACAAGGTATCCATGGTAAGTGATTTTCGATTGTTATTTTATAACATTACAATGAGAAATCTAGCTTAACTTACGAGGCCTTGTTATGGGTACAAAAATAGAACCCGAACAAATAAAGAGCCCCACTCGAGAGTGGGGCTACTCTATATTGTTGTGTTTGCGTTGTGTTAGCCTCTGACGCTGTTCGCGAATACTTGGTTCACGAGTACGTTAGTTGATACAGTTATAAAGCTAGATGCCTGATAACATTTTGCAAACATAAAATAGAAATGTGTTTTGTTTCATAATTAATTTTGTGATCTTTGTCCATGGTTTTATATTAACTCGATGCATATTTCATTAGTGTAAGTAGGAAATAAATGATTGAATCAATGCACTTATAAATCGTAAAAAGGCATCGATATGAGTAGTTTGACTTGTTAACATTGTGATTTATGTAGGAAAACACTACCAATTTGAGAGCAAATATATAGATGGTATCTATTATCTAGTGGTTCACTCGGTTTTCTTACAGATAAATTGATCATAGGTCTTTGAATGAAAAAAATTGGCTTACTGTTTACACATCTGGTTTGTGGTGTTTTGGGCTTTGCGCTCGGTGTTTATGCTTTACCAATACTTATCCAGCCAGATTCACCCTCTATGAACTCTGTCGAATTGGTGACTAATAACGCGATTTATACAGCGACTTTTCAGCGTGATCGCAAAGACAGCGACTTTCTGCATTGGGGGGAAGGATCAGTATCGATAAGTGACCAACAAATTGCTTTTGTTGGTGAACTTGCTCCCGGTCCTGACTATAAGCTTTATTTATCCCCTAATTTCATTGAAACAGAAAAGGACTTCAATGAACAAAAGCACACTATGGCAAGAGTGGGAGACGTTAAGACATTTGATAGGTTTGCCCTTAATCTGCCTCATGAATTAGATTTGTCTCAATACAATACAGTCATAGTCTGGTGTGAGACGTTCGGCGAATTTATTACCTCTGCGCGCTTTAAGTAGTCAATGTGGTTCCAAGATTGGGTTGCGTCAGCCAATAAATATTGGCAGTCTCGGCCCCTTGCTATAAAGTGAGTTTTTCTTGGGGTTTACCCTAGTGTTATTTACTTGGATGGGGGAGCTGGGGATGAATCATTTGTATCTTGTTATCGACTTTCTACTGACTCATAAATTTATCTTTACGCTGCTTATTATTGGGCTTATTACGATTGTTCGAAAAATTGTATTATCCAAAATTCGTGGTGATGTGGCGTTTATCACTGAAAAACAGCGCAGCTGGATGTCGAGAACAAAGAACGGGACTTTTACTGTCACTGTCATTCTCTTGTTCATATTATGGAAATCGGAGATCAATGAATTTGCCTTGTCAGTGACGGCCATCGCTGTTGCAATAGTGGTGGCATCAAAAGAGATAATTTTGTGTTTCACGGGCTCTATTCAGCGCGCTAGTTCCCGCTCTTTTCGAATTGGTGATTGGATTGAGGTTGGCAAATTATGTGGTGAAGTTATCGAACACAACATGATGGCAACTGTGATTCAAGAAATTGACTTGCACCATGGTCAATATCATTACACAGGAAAGACAGCAACTCTGCCAAATAGCATGTTTTTCACCTACCCAGTCAAAAATCTCAACTTCATGAAACGCTATGTTTATCATAACTTTTCTATTGTGGTCGCTGAGTTCGTTAATCTTTATCCTTTGTTGCCGATTATGGTTAACAAGATTGATGAGCATTGTCATTATTTCAGTGATGTCGCCGTTCGTTATAATTCCATGATTGAGAAACATGCCGGTGTTGATTTACCTGGGGCTGAACCTCATATTCATATCAGCAGTGCCCCGACAGGTGAACAAGTCGTTCATTTCATGCTTTTTTGTCCTACGGAGAAAGCAACCCATCTTGAGCAAGACATCAGGAAGGACTTTATGGCCTTGTATGAGGAAACGTTCAAGTCTTCAAGTGAAGTAACGAGTTAATACTACCTCTAGGTATCCTATTCAAATGTATTTATTCGACAGCTGGGTTTTCTCTCACTAACGTTATAGTGGATGTAGAAGAGGAAAGAGCATGTGAATAATGTACCCGAGTCACCGTGTGTTCGCATGTGTTGCCTTGATGAACAAGATATATGCCTTGGTTGCTATCGCACTCTGGGTGAAATTCTGGAATGGAATACCTACGGTTCGCATGAGAAGCTAAAAGTGATTGCACTGTGTAAGCAACGTAAAAAGATTAGATCAAATAAGGGTAAAGACTAGGTCTCTTTACCCTTGAGTACAATGACTAAGCATCTGTGGTTTCAAGCTCCACTCGAATGGGTTGCTCATCAATCATCGCTTATTTGCCTGTTGAAAAAAATCTCTTTACTAACTAAGAATATCAGTTAGTTACATGCCATTTAATGCGTGTTAATGAAAAAAACAGTCGATGATTTTTGACTGTGGGGTCTTTAAGATTTGGAAGATCTGTTTATTTTGATTCTCAATTTGAAAGTATTGAGTAGATAACAAAGTCAATGTAAAACAATTCGCAATGAATTAGCTGGCTATATTCAAGTTCAGCCTGAGGTCAAGCGACAGTTTAGACAGCTTATGCTTTAAAATTCGCTGAGTTCTTTTGATATCGGAAATAGCAAGTTGTTTGTCGTTTGAATGGATGTTCACGCTTATCCTAAGCTCTCGTCCTACTTTTGTTACTGCGTCAAGTTCTATATGTTGCACAGATTGTTTGTCTAAAGCGCAAACCTCTTTATCAACTACCTCAATAATATCTGTGCTGGGGGACATCATGAGCATTTCTCGAATGGCTTCTTTTAGCATATCAGCGGGTACTTTGATGAAATAAAATGACATAAGGATCATCATGACAGGATCAGCATAAACAGAATATTCCTCAAAGGGTGATAGTGTCATTGCCCAGGCAAAGATGAAACCAAATGTCACCGCTACGCTGAGCAATGTGTCCATTTGCCATTGTTTAGCTTCTGCTGTGATTAGGCCAGAAGAGAAGCGTTTCGATTTTTGAGCTATATACCACCATGCGTACCCACACCCTAATACGTTAACGATTCCGAACAGGGTAGCAATGGATGCGTCAACTTCTCGGCCGCCAGTAAAAAGAGCCATGATTGCAGAATACAATGAGTAGCTAACTATGATGAGAATGACGCTACCTTTGATAGCGATCACAACGGGTTCTAGAACCGCTTTCCCGAATGGAAAATGTTGGCGAGATGGATTTTGAATATATTTTGATACCGCGAGCGACAATAAAGTTAGCACCAAACTGACAGAAGAATAGACACCATCAAACACTATCACAAGAGACCCAACAAGCACCCCAAGAATGAGTCCACCCATGGCAAAGCCTGACGCTAAAAGCGCTGAAAAAATCAGAATGCGTTTTTCGTTCAAGCTTGTTTTGACACACATAGAGTGATCTCGGTTATATTCACTCTATTATTTTTCTCACTAAAGCTCGATTTTACAAATGTTATTTGTGTTAATAACGCCCAGTTATCGGCCGGCCTAGTTTTTTTGTAATAAAATTCAATGATATAAAACAAATTTCTAGTGTCAATTTTTTTGACTATGAGTGTCTGGTTTGTGATTTGTGCATCAATTGTGGGTGAATGCTGTACTAGTAAAGCCTTATTTTGTTGCGCTAGGAGAATGGCTAGAAATCAAATAAGTATTCATTCAGTCTATCAGCTAGCCATGACATACCAGGGTGCTCAGTCATACCAGCAGCCGTAAACATACAATAATCTTCTTGGGTCAATCCATAGGTATGTTTGATAACCGCTAGCTCTTGTTTACGGAGATAATGACGTATAAGTGGTTCTGGCAGCACGCCCCAAGCATCTTCAGTCAGAATTGTGCTTAATATGTTATCAAAGCTTGAAAACCCTATGTGTCGCAGGGAAAAAGGCTGAAGTTCCGGGTTATCTTTCTCATTGAGATAAACCATGACGGCTTGCATTGCGTGGCGTAATTGCTCGTCTGATACGCGACGCATTTTACTGAGCTGGTGATCAGCTTTACATACAGACATTAGGCGAATCTTGCCTAATGGGTGATAGCTAATCAAAGGATCATCAACTCTCTCGTAGTCGACACCAAATGCAAAGTCGACCTGTTGAGTGGCGACTAAATTTGTCAGATCTCCGCTCGATGCTAGCACAATATTAAAGGAGGTAGCAGGAAACATATTATTGAGTTTGTGTGAGAACTCTTGCCACATGTCGTCAGGAAGTGAATCATCTCTCGCTATCCACACCTCTGCATTAAACTCTCCTGAGACCTGAGCACAAGTTTGTCTTATTCGCGACAGCGTAACCAATAGGCTCTGACAATCTTTATAAATTGCCTTGCCAGCTTCAGATAAAGTGAGATGATTACCAGTACGGTTAAATAACTCAATTTGGAGCTCTTTCTCTAGTGCTTTTATCGACATACTAAGCTTGGTACGATTGCAGTTTAGCTGTCTGGCGGCTCCTGAAACTGAACCCGTATCCGCGACCATGCAAAAAGCTTCAATTTGAGATTGGTTCATCTTGATCCGTCACTTCTCTGGTGAGTATTCATATCTATGTTACTAGGATACACAAATCTTACGTATTTTATGAAGCGAAAAGCTATGAATTTAATGTAGTTTTGGTAATCTTGTTCAGCGCCAAATTGAATGAAGTTATAGGGAGATCATGATGGCTAAGAGCTGGGACGAATACGCAGCAGACTGGGATAATGAACCTTCTGCATTATTGTATGCGGATAAAGCCTTTGAATCTCTTCAAAAAATTGTTGATATTCAAGATTTAAGAGTTCTGGATTTTGGTTGTGGTACTGGTTTGCTAAGTCAAAAGTTGTCTCCACTTGTGAAGGATATTGTGGCACTAGACAGTTCAGAAGCAATGATTGAACAACTTGATGGCAAGCAGCTCCATAACGTAGAACCGGTTGTCGATATTTTAACTCGCGGATTAGTAGCTATGCACCCTGCGTTTCGCCATCAATTTGATTTGGTCGTCGCGTCATCAGTATGCAGCTTTTTACCAAATTATTCAGACGTGGCTGATATTGTCTTTAGCTTACTGGACAAAGGGAAGTATTTCGTCCACTGGGATTGGTTTGCTGAGCACAATGAAGCCGGTGCAATGACCCCGACACATGTCTTGCAAGTTCTGAGTAGCGTCGGTTTTGATGAAGTTGAAGTAACGACACCATTCAGTATTGAGACGCCGAGAGGCAAATCAACAGTGTTAATGGCGGTTGCCAAAAAATAAATCCTATTGAAAAGATTTAGGGCCCGAGTTGTTTCACTCGGGCTTCAGAGCTATATCGTCGTTTGGATAGAGTATTGCGCAATTTCTTCAAGCACCTCAGGATTCGCTATTGCTCCTTTATTTTTGACTTCTTTGCCATGCAGTACTTGTTTTACGGCCAGCTCGACAAGCTTTCCTGACTTAGTTTTGGGGATGTCGCTGATGGCATATATCTCAGCGGGAACATGTCTAGGCGAGCATTTGGTCTTAAGCTGTAATTTGATGTTTGCAATAAGATCTTCATCAAGTTCAACATTACCAATTAATTGAACGAATAAGACCACCTTTTCATCACCATCTACGACTCGACCCACAGCAATAGAATCTTTTACCTTGGTAAGTTGGTTGACTTGCTGATAGATTTCAGCCGTTCCTATTCTCACTCCTCCGGGGTTGAGAGTAGCGTCACTCCTACCGTAAAATATCATTCCACCGCAGGTTGTTTTCTCGACATCGTCACCATGATGCCAGGCGTTTGGATATTTGTCCCAATAGGCGTTATGGTAACGCTCGCCATTATCTTTCCAAAAACCGATAGGTTGATTGGGAAAACTGTTTAGGCAAACCAGTTCACCGCGCTGTTTGACAACAGTTTGGCCTTGTTCATTAAATACTTGTACATTCAAAGCAAGAGCTGGTGCCTGACATTCGCCGCGATATACTGGTGCAATGGGATTTCCTAATACAAAGCAGCCACATATATCGGTACCACCAGAAATAGAAGCTAAATGTAGATCTGTTTTTATTTGCTTGTATACATAATCAAATTGACTCGGATACAAGACTGATCCTGTAGAGCATAAGGTTTTAAGGTGACTCAAGTTATGCTGTTGAATAGGTGAATACTGAGCCTTTTCAAGTGCTTCCAAATATTTGGCTGAAGTTCCGAACAAGGAAACATTATATTTTTCAGCTATGTCCCAAAGAGCACTTTCAGATGGGTACATTGGACTACCATCAAAAATAACTAGGGTTGCGCCGCTAGCCAATGCCGAGACGTGCCAATTCCACATCATCCAACCACAGGTGGTGTAATAAAATATCCGGTCGCGTGGCTGCACATCGCAATGCAGTTGATGCTCTTTTAGATGGTTTAATGTTGTTCCTCCAACTGAGTGAACAATACACTTTGGTTTTCCTGTCGTTCCCGAAGAGTAGAGAATGAAAAGAGGTTCGTTAAACCCGATACGTTGATACTCGATAGGCTGCGGAATGAAGCTGGAAACCAGAGACTCCCAGTCAATGACTCGATCATTTCCGACATAGTTATCATTGGTTTTTTTCAGGTAATTGATACAGCACACATGTTGGATACTCGTTATATGATCAGTAATCTGAGTATTTTTATCTTCCATATGAAAGACTTTTCCATTGAAGCTGTAGCCATTGCAGCAAAACAACACTTTTGGCTGCACTTGACCGAAACGTTCTTTGACACTTTCTGCGCCAAAGTCTGGAGAAGTTGAGGTCCAAATAGCACCAAGACTGGTTGTAGCCAGCATAGCGATAACGGCTTCGGGCATATGAGGTAAGTAACCTGCAACCACATCACCAGATCCGACCCCAGATTGTTTTAGCCACTGTTGCACAAGAGACACTTCATCACACAGTTGTTGCCAAGTGATTTCGGTTTCTTCACCCAGCTCGTTACTAAATAATATAGCGACGGCGTTCGGCTCCTTAAAAGCGTAGGCGAGCAGGTTTTCAGCATAATTCATTCTGGCTTGTGGAAACCATATGGTATCCCGGCTTGGCAAGAGTTGGTTCCATTTCGGCACGCCTTCACCATAAATGCAGTCACCCTTGAAGCCGATAACATCGCAGAATTGCCATAGGTTTGCCCAAAATTGCTTTGGATTTTCTATTGACCATTGATGCAAGTCAGAATAGGACTCTAAAGCTTCACCCTGCATGTTGATATGCTTTATAAACTGATGCAGATTGGATGCCTCTATACGCTGACTAGTGGGTACCCAGATAGGGGCAGGTATGGTGATATCTTGAATAGACATGACTTCCTCGTCTCAAGTAGTTTCCTTTCAAACATGGCTAAGTCTTGTGTTAAAAGCGTCTAAAGTCAAACAAACAGCAAACAATCATATGATTGATAATTAAGAAGAAAGTTTATCTTTGTAAAGAAAATGTTACACAACTCTGTATGGAGGATCTATGAGCGCCGATTGTCACCGATTTAGTCAGGCGATAGGCTTTATGTAAAGGACTTGTTAAAGAGCGTTGCCATGAGTGATTACGTTTCTAAACCTATTAATAATCAAGGGCTTGTGGATTGGAGCCGAGAAGAAGACCAGATTTGGCATGACTTAGTTTCACGCCAACTATCGCTGGTAACTGATAGCGCCTGTAAAGAATATTTACGTGGCTTGGAGTTGTTGGACTTACCTGTCGATAGAGTTCCTCAATTGCCGGAAATTAATCGTGTTTTACAAAGAGAGACAGGATGGGCAGTCGAACCTGTCCCAGCTCTAATTAACTTTGACCGCTTTTTTTCTTTGCTTGCAGACAAAAAGTTCCCCGTCGCGACTTTCTTACGCTCAAGAGAAGAGTTTGACTATCTACAGGAGCCTGACTTCTTTCATGAAATATTTGGCCATTGTGCGATGTTGACTAATCCTGAGTTCGCTCGTTTTACTCAGACCTATGGTCAATTGGGGCGTGATGCTGACAGCAAAGAGCGAGTTTATCTAGCTAGGCTCTACTGGTTTACTGTTGAATTTGGCTTGGTTAAGGAAGGTGAAGATTTTAAAATCTATGGTGGAGGTATTCTATCCTCGCCTGGAGAAACAGTATATGCGCTGAATGACCAGAGACCGGTAAGAGAAATATTTGATATTCATACCGTGCTACGTACACCTTATCGTATTGATATTATGCAGCCAGCATACTTCTATCTGAACAACATCGAACAGCTTTACCAACTCAGCCAAGAGGACTTAATGTCTCACGTCCATAGGGCTATGAAGGCTGGATTACTGTCCCCACTATTTGAACCAAAGGAAAAACAACATGCTTAATGAATTGCGCTGTGAAGCGTGCAGCCCCGAGTCGATCGCATTAACACAAGAAGAACAAAGACTTCTGCTGACGGAGCTGGATAACTGGCAAATTATCATTCGTGATGATATTCCTCAGTTAGAAAAAGTATATAAATTCAAGAACTTTCAACTTGCATGGGATTTTTCAAACAATATTGCTCAGCTTGCTGAAGATGAATTCCACCACCCAGCGATACTTTTAGAGTGGGGTAAAGTGACAGTAACATGGTGGAGTCATGCCATAAAAGGACTGCATCGTAACGATTTTATTTGTGCTGCTAAATGTGACAGCCTAAGTTAATTTTTAACGGCCTGAAGCGACACTTCCCCCAGTACTTCAGGCCTTTTTTATTCCGATTTATCCAATTAGTTTTTCTTAACTAATATTTCGGGCAATGGACATTTGTTCATCACGGCATATTTGAAGCCAGTATTTTAGCGTTTGTTGCAACATTTTTACTTGGTCACCGATTCGGTTAATTTCCTCAATATCTTCGTCGGTTAGGTCTCTTGGTTTGAAGTTGGTATACAGGTCGACCAAATCATTATTGTCTATACCATCGCCTTTCCAATCAATCTGGGTAGTTTTGCCATCTGGGTAATTATACCCTGTTTGGATTTGCCAAGTGGTGTTATCGCACAAGAACTCAAGTGCGGTGCCAGAGCCGAACGTCTTTTTAATTAGATTATCAATTTCAGTTAAGGATCCCGTTAATATCAGCTCAACATCCTCTTGCGACATTTTAGGGTTGTTGGATAACACTTCACTAAGAAGAAATAAGCGTAGCATAGGGCTTAGATCGTCAGCTGTACCCTCTGTCCACCAACCATAGTCATCATAATAGTGGTCGTTGATTTGTGAATATAAGGCATCCGAACCACCTGCATCTTCTAATGCTGACATCACCTCATACAGTAAAGAGCCTTCAGGGATAGTTGCGTTATTCATAATGCCTTCATATAGGCTTTTGGTGACCTCAGCAAGTTCTTCTGGCGTATCATAATCTGATTCATGCAAACCGTGGCTGCCGCTTCCAGTGCTTTCAAGAATATGGCTGATGTCTTCTTTGTTCGCTGCGTACCAGTTTTCCAACCCGTACTTTTCTGGATGAATCATTATTTCTAGTAGTGCGATCTGAAAAAGATCTTCCAGCTCTTCTGGTTGGACACCATCTGCTTCAATGCCTTCTAACATTAGCCACAAAGCCGACTCAAACATTTCTACACCGCCATTTGTCCAACCGTAGATTATTTCTAACTGTTGGCTGTAAGCCTCAATACTAGAGGCTAATGCGAGAGCAATCGCATCCTCGGGATTACTACTCACCATAGACTGGACAACTTGTTTTTGGTGGGCTGCCACCATGGCCAGAACTTCGGAATCTACGGGTTGTTTGTCGAGTAACGCGATGGCGGGGTCTATTTTCTCAAGGTCTCTTTGGGCTTTCTCAATGGTTGCAAGATAGGCTTCAACGTTTTCTGGTGCGACCTTTGGGGTTGTATGCTCAATGCTGCCAAGAAGCGTATTAGTAATTTTGTTGGTTATCATTCCAAAAATTCCTGAAGTAGTGAGGTAAAGTAGGACGACTTAGAGCAATTATAAAGTTGTATTCTAAGTAGTTAGACGGATTTAACCTGAGTTTTTGTGAATCTATGAATGACTTGGGTTGGAGAATCTCAGCATGAGAGCTATAAGTGCTGTGATTTGATGGTTGTCGAAAAATTCAATGCTTTTGACGATCTGTTAAGCTAGATAGAGAGTCAGAAAAGAAAATCCTGACTCTCTATCAAAGATTTAATAATTAGATGTTACGAGCGATAGCCATTTGCTCATCACGACATATCTGTAACCAGTATTTAAGAGTCTGTTGCAGCATTTTTACCTGATCGCCGATTCGGTTCACTTCTTCTAACTCTTCGTCGGTGAGTTGTCTATCTGGGAAGTTTAGAAACAGATTAAAAAAGTAGTCTGAGGGCACTCCATTACCTTGTATATCCCAGCCAAGATCAGGGTTATCATTGAAGCTATCATCTGTTGCCACAAGATACTCAAATACGTCGTCATAAGCACCACTTGTGGTTTCGCTGATAACATTATCAATTTTACTCATATCGCCTGAAAGGACGGCTTCCCAGCTCTCAGGGTCTAGTTCACTATTGATCGCCAGATTGGCTAAGACTGTTAAAGTAAGAAAAGGAGATAAATGCGTAGCGGTGTCAGTGAGTGTAGGGTAATTGCCATTTTGGTTTTGGGGCCAGTTTACAAAACCATCCGGATCTGTATAGTATTCATCCAACTCCATAGAGTCTACTAAGCGATCAATTCCACCGTTGTCATCAATAATACTAAAAACATTAGCGGCTAAACTGTTTGGTGGGATAGTGACATTGTCACTGATTTTTTGCCAGATGACACGATAGGAGTCTCCGACTTGAGTTGTATCACCGCCATATTTTCCTGGATGTTTATGGGCGCCACTACCCGTGAATTCAAATATATCACCACACGCTTCTAAAAAAGCTGGATCAGACAACAAACTGTCCATACCCGGGTATTCATCTGGGTTAGTCATCATATCTATCAGAGCAACTTGAAAGAGATCTTGAAGTAAGCAGTCTGTTAATGGTTGATTGGACATTATACTATCAAACATAATGTCCAACGCTGGCCCAATCACGGCGGCTCCCCCCTCAGTCCATGCTTGTATGTCCTCCAACTGTTTACCATAAGCTTCAATACTTGCAGCAAGAGTCAACGCAATCGCATCTTCAGGATTGCTACTCACCATAGATTGGACCACTTGTTTTTGGTGGGCGGCAACCATGGCGAGAATTTCGGAATCTGCTGGTTGGTTGTCGAGCAAAGCGATGGCGGGTTCTATTTTTTCAAGGTCTCTTTGAGCTTTCTCAATTGTTGCAAGATAAGCTTCAGCGTTTTCTGGCGCTACTTGTGGGTTAATATGTTCAATGCTGCCAAGAAGCGCATTAGTAATATTGTTGGTTATCATTCCAAAGTCCAAATTTATAGAAAGGTTTTTATCGACAATTGCGAGTGATTATAAAATGTTCGAACTAACTATTGGGTGGATATAATCTGAGTTGTTGTGATTGTTTGAGTGTTGAGAAATATAAGTGTCTTTTTTCAGTAATTTTCTGTTTCTTCTGGTCGGTGTTTTTACCTAACCATCTGTTATTAATGACAAAATTTAATTAGTAGTCACTTAATGCATTTTTAACGCTTTAACTTCCTGATTATAAAGGCCAATAAGAAATTTATATTTACTAAGCAAAATTTTTGTATCTGAGAGTATTTCTTGATTGAGCTGCATATAGCGTTGACTTGAGGAACTGTTGATTGCCAAGCCTGCTTGGTTACAGTGATCGTATATACTGGCCCAATTCGCGTAGGCGACCTTAACCTGATCGGATTGTTCGCTTATTCGCTTGGCCTCGCCTTGGAGCATAGCGACAGTTTGCTCAGAGGTCTTGAGCTGCTGACGAATCTGCTTTTGCTCAGAATCACTACTTGATTGAGCCAAAGCGACAAGTTCATTTTGAGTATATTTTTTGTGTAAGAGGGTGGTTTGTCGATGTGAATTTAAAAAATCATTGAAGTTTCTAGCTTTTTCGTTGTACCAGACCTCGATCTCTTGTTGCAAAATGAGTGCTTTGTTCCATGTCGTTTCAACACAGTGACTCGCTGTGCTTTTCATTGGTAAAGTGAACACTAAAGTTGCCGCTATAGTGATATATAGCCTGTTAAATATCATATTAGCTATAGTATTGGTGAAATATGATTTAAGTATAGAAAAGACGCCAAACCTATATGAAAAAGATATTAATGTTTGTTGTACTGCTACTTGGTCTAGCTTGCGCGGGGGGAGGGTATTACATCTTTTACTTTAAGCCGCAGCAAGATGCCGAAGCAGCAGCGGAAAGAGAAAGGAATAAGAAGCCTCCCAAACCTATTATTGGTAAACAAAAAGAGCATAGACATCCTGAGCCCGAAGTAACAGATTACTATGTGAGCCCGGATAAATTGGGTGTGAGAGAGGCACCTATGTATGACGCTTTTGTCGAAAGCTTGGTTTATCGAGGAGAAAAACTGCATATTTTAGAGAAAAAGAATGGCTGGGGTCGCATCTCTCGTTACTATGTTTATGAAGAAGGTGGTGAAGAAATTGCCGAGTGGGTTCCTATGGAAGCCTTAGTTGAAGTTGCCCCGACAATCACAAAGGAGGAGAGAGTAAATACCGTAAGCAGTTATATCGAAAAGTCAGATGATTTCAAACAGCATTTTGAAATGTTTGTGAAAATTTCCGATGAATTGCTAAAAGAAAAGACATGCACCCCAGAAGACTTTGAAGAAACTAATGGATGGATACGCTCACTGACTTTTAAATATCGAGATGTGTATTTTATCTATTGCGGAGGCATTAAACAGGCTAACAAGATTTACCTAGATGTTCGGACCGGAGAAATCTTTTATCGATAGATCAGGTGTTTTACTGATTTTTCTTTACCTAAATTGATGTTTCAATTGGAATTGAGAGGCTAACGTCCATCATTTTAGATTTTTTTATTTGTCCATAATGTCACTAGACATTAGGATGTCAGAGTTCCATTTTATTGGTTTTGTGAATGATTAAGCGCTTTTTTGCATCGTTTTGTTGGATTGTATTGGTTGCCTTGGCATTACCATCGCAAGCATTGTCGTATCTAACAAAGTGCACGAGTGCAGCGAGCCAACCGCTTACTCATAACACCAGCTACGATCCTACTGTTGATTCGGTAGGAAGTAGCCCGATATTCACAAAGTCATCAGAAATCGATGGGCCTAATACACCTGTCTCGAAGTCTGGGGTTGACGCAGACCTGCTAGCCACCGGTCAGTTTGTACGCCTAAGCTCATTGACTCGAGATGGTAACGATACTAAACAAGACTTTCCTTTTGATGGGGACAGTTTTGATAAATCATCCCCAAGTATCACTACAGATACACTTTTTTCTAGCAGTCCAATAAACCATTGGTCAGGGTTTCATTCTCAATACCGAATTTCTGGTTGGAAAGAGTCTAACGCATTGTATGTAGCTCTTAATGGCCACTTCTCATAATCATTCCATTTAAACTAGGAAGTTATTCCTGATTTCTCGCGCTTCTATTTTTGAAGCATATAAAAGCACAATGCATTGTCATTAATGATATTTCTGTTTCTATCAAATGCATTGTTCACTCGGACTATACAAACTTATATAGCTTAAGCATGACTTTGGCTCGGTAAAAAATAACTAAGATATCAATATGAAGAATAGTCACCCGAACAAAAAACAATCTAGAGTGATAAATCGCTATTCCGGATGGAAGTATGCGGTATTAATTGTGACAGTCGTCATCCTGACATTGAGTGCAATACCCACTTGGTATGGGGAGCAACCCTCTATTCAAGTGACAACGTCACATGAAAACAAGGTTGTAGATAATCCACTAGAACTGAATCGAATTTTTGAGCAAAACAATATTCACGTTAAAGAAGTTCGTCAAGAGCAGGGCGGAACGACAGTCGTATTCAATAATGAGACAGACCAAACGAATGCGAGAGAAATGCTAAATACTCTGCTTGATAAGCAAGACTCTATTTCTTTTTCTTACGTGTCTGTAGCGCCCAAATGGTTGAGTGAACTTGGGTTCAACCCAATAAAGCTTGGCTTAGATTTACGAGGCGGCGTTCAATTTCTACTTAATGTTGATGTAGATAAAGCATTTGAAGAGCAGCGCAACACCATTATCGATGAAATCAGAGATATGCTACGTCAAGAGCATTTGCGAGGAGTGAAACTCTCTCAGGTCGGTGTCGATGGGTTTGACCTTAAGAGTAACTCTGGCGACGCCTTGACAAAGTCGGCAAATTATATCCGCCAAAACTATCCGGGTTGGGATGTTAAACGTCACTCTGGTCACTTAGCTGTGAAGCCAACAGTCCAGAATAAGTCGGAATTTCAATCGGTGACCATAAAGCAGAACTTAAAAATTATGCGTGATCGAATTGAAGAGCTGGGTATTACAGAAGCTATGGTCCAGCGTCAAGGTGAGCATAGTATCCGTATTGAACTTCCTGGTGTTCAAGATCCGTCACAAGCTAAGAATGTTATTGGCGCGACCGCCACTCTTGCATTTCATGAAGCTAAATCAGGCTCAGAACCATCGTCTTATGGAGATATTGTTTTAAAAGACAATAGTGGGCGTGATGTTACTTTGTCGAAGCGTCCCGTTCTAACTGGTGAGCATATTGTGAATGCTCGAGCTGGAATGGATAAGATGGGCTTTTCTGAAGTGAATATCTCTCTAGATCATGCTGGTGGCAAGATAATGAGTGACTTCTCTGGAAAGCACATCGGTAAGCCAATGGCAACGGTATATCGTGAGTACACAACTAATGCTAATGGCGAGACAGAAAGGACTGAGAAGGTCATTAGTGTTGCAACCATTCAGTCTCAATTAGGTAGTCAGTTTCGGATCACAGGTGCAGGGTCATTAGATGACGCGCAAAATTTAGCTTTATTGCTAAGAGCAGGTTCATTAACTGCTCCTGTGACTATCGTAGAAGAGCGCACGATAGGGGCCTCTCTTGGAGCTGAAAACATTGAAAATGGCTTTGCTGCCTTGGCTCTTGGAATGGCAATGACTTTGACTTTCATGGCACTGTGGTACCGCCGCTTAGGTTGGGTGGCCAATGTGGCATTGCTGATCAACATGGTAAGCTTATTAGGGCTTATTGCTCTACTTCCCGGTGCAGTCCTCACTTTGCCCGGAATTGCTGGGCTGGTTTTGACAGTAGGTATGGCCGTAGATACTAATGTACTGATATTTGAGAGAATAAAAGACAAAATGGCAGAAGGCCGCACTTTTGCTCAGTCCATTGATCAAGGTTTTGATAGTGCACTAAGTACAATACTCGATGCCAACATTACCACTATGATCACAGCTGTCGTTCTTTATTCAATTGGCAACGGTCCAATTCAAGGTTTCGCATTGACGTTAGGCTTGGGTCTGTTGACCAGTATGTTTACTGGTATTTTCGCTTCACGAGCGATCATTAATTTGGTTTGGGGTCGTGATGGCCGCCGCAATGTAAAGGTGTAATCATGGTTCACTATCTTAAGAATAATATTCGTCGAATTCGTTATATCACCAGCTTCGTTTCAGTCGCCTTGATGGTTGTGTCTCTGGCTGCATTTGTAACTAAAGGCCTAAATATGGGGCTTGATTTTACTGGCGGTATGGTGACAGAAGTTCAAGTAGATAAAAATTTGGGCAATAATGATTTACTTGAGCATCTTAAACCTAACTTAGGTGAATTTACTTCGGTAACCCACTCTGACCAAGAAGGGCGTTGGATTATACGCTATCCAGTACCGGATGAAGGTGTGGAATCTCCTGATATAGCGACGTTATTGACAGATATTTCGCATAAGGTCGATGTAATTAGTAACAGTATGGTTGGGTCGCAAGTCGGTCAAGATTTGGTTGACCAAGGTGGTTTAGCATTACTTATATCTATGATGTGTATTCTTGGCTACTTGTGCTTCCGCTTTGAGTGGAGGCTGGCTAGTGGTTCTTTACTCGCACTTATTCATGATGTCGTTTTGGTATTAGGTTTTTTTGCACTGACTCAGATGGAATTTAACTTAACCGTGTTTGCCGCTATTTTGGCTATCTTGGGCTACTCACTCAACGATTCAATCATCATTGCTGACCGAATTCGAGAGTTGTTAGTTGCAAAGCAGTCAACACCGATAGAAGATATTAATGATCAAGCAGTGATAGCGACGTTTTCTCGGACCATGGTTACATCAGGTACTACCTTACTTACCGTGACCGCTTTATGGATCATGGGAGGTAATGCACTTGAAGGGTTTGCTATTGCAATGTTTATAGGCATTCTTTCAGGCACTTGGTCATCAATTTCAATAGGGACTGTGTTACCAGAATGGCTGAAGCTCGAGCCTAAGCACTACCTTCCCGCAGAAGTAGATTCTGCCCCTTAGCATAGCGTTAAAGCCCCATGATGTTGTTCATGGGGCATATATTGACTACTGAGTGGTAGATTCAAGAAACTCAGTAAAGCGCAGCCATGATTTTTTGTCCGCTTTTTCTCTATAGCGTTCACTATTGAACACAGTGAAAGCATGTGGAGCACCACTGTAAGTGATCATTTCATGGTCTACGTTTTCATTTTCTAGTTCATTAGCTAAGGTTGCAAACTGATCCATAGTAATCGCACTGTCAGCAGTACCATGAAGCACCAATATTGGCGCTGAGGTATCTTTATATGATTGGCCCTCTGGTGTTTTCAGGCCGCCGTGAAAGGTGACAAAACCTTTCGCTTTCATACCTGAACGCGCAGCTTCAAGTGTCGCTGCACCGCCAAAGCAATATCCCATTACTACAACATTATTCGAATCTGCACCAAGACTTTTAGCATAATTTAAGCTGCCTAGTACTAAGGCTCTCAACTTCTCTCGATCCTTGTATAGCTCACCTGTATGTTGTTTTTTATCCTTCACTTCTGTAGGACGAATGCCTTTACCAAAAAGATCCGCTGCGAAGACGTTATAGCCTAAATCATTCAGCATTTTAGCTCTTTTTTCCTCATAGTCCGTGAGGCCATCCCAATCATGAATGAGTAATACCAGTGGCGCTTTCTCGCTCGTTTTTGCCCAGTATCCCTCGTATTCTTGACCATTTACATTGTAAATTTTGTTCTCACCTGCCATAGCTGTGCTTGTCGATAATAGAGCAGTTAAGGTTAATAGTCGTATGTTCATAAATCCCTCCATTCAACCAATGAAGTGTAGTTGCAATGGTATAGTCAGGAAATATTCGACGTCGTATGTATAAAAGAATATCGAACATGTCACATTAAGAGTGTTCTAGGTGTAGCGATTAAATTTTCTATGTTTTGGCTTACGGTCAAGCTTTTGGTAAATGGAATATTATGTAAAGCAGCGAAATCGCAAGTCGCTTTGAATATTGCGTCGAATTCAACTTTTCTTCCCTCGTTGTAATCCTCCTTCATACTGAAGTAACTGCCCTTATATGAAGGGTTGTCCAGTATGGATATGAGCCTAGTTATGTCAAACTCTGGGCGAGGTATGTCGTGGTATTCAAATAAATTTAAAAATTCCTCCTCTATGTTGAGCATAAGTTCTCGGCATAGCGAGCTTTGAGCCAAGCCTTGCATATCTGAGTCGTACACAAATGATGCAGCATTTGCCGCAAAACTTATCAGTAGTTTGGGAAGTCTAACGTGGTGAGCGGTTGGTAGTGGTGTTACTTCATCAAAGACGTATTTGAATACAGCCTCTAGGTGCTTGCTTGGCTGACCTTGATAAATTGTATACAGGCAGTCTTTTAGTTCGTTATGGAGAGTAACGGTATACGGGGAGGAAGTATAGGAGGCTTTTATGTGAGTTGTTGCGCTGACGATACAGTTACTCGAATCTAAACACTTTGCCAGTTTCTCATCTTCCCCAATCCCATTTTGTAATAATACAATGGTTTTATTTTTGAAACCTTTTAGCTGATGAAATACTTTTTTGTTGTGGTAGGTCTTTATGGTTAAAAAGACGATCTCACCATTTATATCCTTGATACTATGAGAAATGCTGTCGGCTTGAGCCAATACAGGAACCTTACAGTCTAATTGTACCTCTCCACTTCGTTCAGATGAACCAAGTATCCACTGGATCTGTGCTTTGGGTAAACTTGATAACCTTGCTGCCACGAATCCACCTAGGCTTCCCAATCCGATAATACTGACTGTTGGCATAATTTCGTCCCTCAAGGTCATTAGTGGTTGATGCGATTAATTGATTGTTTGATTCTAACAGTTTGTAACTATGAATATAAAGTCCTAGAAACCTAATTGAAATTTCAAATTAACATGATATTAACTTAGGTGTTATTGACATCATTAATGCAAGTGATAGCCTGATTGCCCGTTTCGTACCACAACCCATGGAGTGAATAATGATGGTCCGTAATTTATGTGTCTTGGTATTACTGTTAAGTTCTTTTACGAGTTTAGCGGCTTGGAATGACGATAAGGTGGACCTGAGTAATATCGAAGATAGCCTTGAGGGAATTAAAAAGTCACAGCAAAAATCACAAGATAGTATGCACTATGTAAGGACTATTGATGGCTCACAATATGTTCCTGAGCCTAAAAGCAGTCGAGATAAACCTGCATACAGCTACTTCAGTTTAGAGTCATACGACATTTATAGTAGTCAAGGTGGTAAACGCATGGTACAAGCCACGATAACAAACCATTCTGGTAGTGGTGTGTCACTTAAGCCAAGTCAAATAAAAGCCTATTTTGGTAACGAGCAATACGCCTCACCTACACGAATTGTGCAGGATGGAAGTTTTGCGCAGGAAGAGACAAAATCAGTAACTTTGTATTTTGGTGAGTCTAGAGAATCTATTTTAGGGTTACTGACTCGTTCTTATTAAAGTTTTTGCCCATTAAATCTTAGATGACGGTTTGATTGATGTGATTGATAGATGGGGCTTAAATACCCCATCTAAATATTAATTTAAGCCAGTTTAACTAACTTCTCGACGAGCTTTTCTATACCACTTGCTGCTTCACTTATCGTTGAAGCTAACATATAAGCTGGCGTTGACAGAACTTTATGCTCTTCGTCAAAAACGATTTCATCAACAGGGCAGTTGATATGCAGACCGCCCAATGCATTATAGGCTGCAGCAGTGCCTTCATCATTACCAATTGTAGCTTTGACACCATTATCGTAGATCATAGGAATAATGGTTGGAGCGATACACAAGTAACCCGCAGGTTTGTTCGCTTGTGCGAAATCGCGGCAAGCGGATTTGACATGGGTATTTATTCTGCATTCAGCGCCACTAACGGCAAAGTCAGTAAGATTCTTAGCAGCGCCGAAACCTCCGGGGACTAACAGTGCATCAAAGTCGTCAGCTTTTAGGTTTGCTACGTCTTCAATATTCCCGCGGGCGATACGAGCAGCTTCAGTGAGGACATTGCGTTTTTCTGGCATTTCTTCGCCAGTTAAGTGATTAATCACATGTAGTTGTTCAATATTGGGAGCAAAACAATGCCAGCTCGCTCCTTGTTTTTCAAGGGCGTGCAAGGCTAATACCGATTCGTGAATTTCTGCACCATCGTAAACGCCGGAACCACTGAGAATTACTGCTACTTTTGTCATTATTATCTCCTAAGTTTTTACATGGTTATAAGCTGGATTCAGATTACACGATCTAAGTGAAATTGGAATTCGTTAAGGAGCTTTTTTGATAATTTTTATCATTAGCTCCGAGTTGGTACCTAGTGATCGCTAATTGACTTAAATTAGCTGTCAAATATAGCTTGATCCCAATAAGGGATATTCGGACATAGTTTTTCTACCATAAAGTCAATAAAAACCCGGGCCTTTAGTGGCAGGTGTTTTCTTTCAGGGTAGACAACATACACCGCATGAACAGGTAAGGAGTAGTTGGTCATGATAGGCTTTAAGTTTCCGGATACAATATCTTTAGATATAAGAAATGTTGGCATTTGCGCAATACCGAGACCGTCGAGCAATACTCTGCGTATTGCTTCACTGTTGTTTATCGTCAAATTGCCTTGCGGTAAGACACTCGATACTCCTGCAGAGTTCTTAAACTCCCAGTTTTGCCCGCCTTTGAAATAAGCATACCGTAAGCAATTGTGCTGACTGAGATCCTTGGGCTTTTGTGGCTCCCCATAGTGTTCAAGGTAATGTTTTGAAGCGCATAGTATACTTCGGCATATCGTCAGTCGCTTTGCAACTAGGTTTGATGTCGGTAAATGGCCAATTCGGATCCCTAGATCGAAGCCTCCTTGAACCAAATCTACCATTTTGTCCTCAAGTTCCATATCGACCTCTAGGTCGGGATATTTGGTCATAAATTCAGAAAGAAAAGGCGTAATATGGTTTACACCAAATGACATAGGTACTGTTATTTTTAATTTACCTCGTGGCTTCCCTTGTAGTTCAATAACGGTATTGATCCCTTGCTCAGCCAGTGCGAGAGATTGAGATGCATAGTCATAATATTGCTGACCTGCTTCGGTAAGACTCAGCTTTCGCGTGGTTCTATTAAGTAAACGACAACCGAGCTCCTCTTCTAGTAGAGTTATGCGTTTACTTACCGCTGATTTGGTAATCAACAATTTCTTCGCGGCTAACGAGAAGCTTCCGCTTTCGACTACAGCAATAAAAACGGGTATAGACGTATATGAATACATTGGTTGAGAAAAAGTAAACAATTAGTTTCTCGATGAGAGTATTATCATGTATTGGAAAACAATCTACAATGCCTGCTGAAGATCGAGGAGAATAAAATGAAGTACGATTGGATATTATTTGATGCAGATGAAACACTGTTTCATTTTGATGCATTCAAAGGCATGCAACTGATGTTTTCGCGCAAAGGTGTGGACTTTACCCAAGCAGATTACAACCATTACCAAGAGGTCAACAAACCTCTGTGGATAGCCTACCAAAATGGTAAGATTGATGCCCATGAACTTAAACACTCCCGATTTTTACAGTGGGCCGAAAAGCTTGGCACTACAACTATGGAGTTAAATAGTGCTTTTCTGAATGCCATGGCAGACATTTGTACTTTATTGCCAGGAGCACGAGATTTGATTGACTCTTTATCTGAGCGAGCAAAACTTGGGATCATTACCAATGGTTTTGAAGAGTTACAGGATGTTCGGCTTGAAAAAACAGGATTGAAGAAGTTCTTTGAGCAAGTAATTATTTCAGAACAAGTCGGGGTTGCTAAACCAGATAAAAAGATCTTCGATTATGCTCTGGGAAAAATGAATTACCCATGTAAAAGTAGGGTTTTGATGGTGGGGGACACGCTCCAATCTGATATTGTAGGCGGTATCAATTTTGGTATCGAAACCTGTTGGTTAAATAGGTATAACGCAGAGAAAGAAGAGGGTCTTGAGCCTACCTACATTGTAAACTCACTTGTAGAATTGAAAAAGATTCTCATTCCTTAACATGTTGTGATCCCCAGTCTATAATTTCGAGTATAAGTGTTGTAATTAATTTACTAGGATGTAGCACTGTGTTAGGCGTAATAATTCAATGGGACGAGAAACATGGCTATGGATTGATCTCAACCAAGAACCCGCCAGCCCAAAAAGTTTTCTTCCATGTCAGAGACATGAATACTCAAGAAGGGCCTCCTTACGTATCGGAACAAGTAGAGTTCGATGTTCTCAGGGACATGAACGGGTGTAAGATGGCAACAAATATTACACCCAGTGATTATCAAATTTATACAATAACATTAGTGAGCACGTGTCATGACATAGTGCTCCAAGCTTTTGTCCTCTGAAACCTCAAATTTCTCACATAGAACAAGTATTTCATCCATTCGATCCAACCTGAATTGGCGATAACCTTTCCTGAGCTCACACCAAGACACTAACGTCCAAGAGTGTGCCCAGAATATCAGACCCAAAGGCTGAATCGTTCGTATTGTCTGTTCATTGGCTTCAGTCGTATAGGTCAATAGGACTTTGCGATGGTCATTTATTGCATGGAGTAATATCTTTGCGGATTTTGTGGCGAGTCTTTTTGTATGTACATCAGGTACACGCATAGGAAAATTCTCAACCTGCTTTTTAAGTTTATCAGGCAAGACGGACATAATTTTGGCAGAAGCAGTCGTAGAAGCTTCTGCAAGCTCTTTGTCGGATAAACTTCGAACCATTCGCATTCCCAGTTCCAATGCTATCATTTCTTGCTGGGTGAACATTAATGGAGGCAGATGGGAGCCACGCTCTAAGACATAGCCAATACCGGCTTCGCCTGCTATCGGCACTCCAGAATGTAACAATGACTTTATATCCCGGTATATGGTGCGCTCACTGACCGACAAGGTTTGAGCAAGCTCACTTGCCGTTACCGCATAGCGCTTTGAACGTAATAGAGTCAGTAGAGCAAGTAGTCTTTCATGTTTGGCCATTAGAGCCCTCAATTACCAAATAATGAGATTTGTTATCGAGTCCTGTCAATAATTTTCTACCTATCAATATGTTAAATCAATGAATGGTGAGCAATTAGAGGGAAAACTAGCAAATATGGATGTTTATATCAATAAATGTGAGCCTGATCAGATAGATAATATAGAAATAATAGGTCGTACTGAATCTAACTCAAGTGGCAATTAAAAAGCCCCACTGTATCAGTAAGGCTTTGTTTGTTTTATAGTCGTCTACTCACAAGGCGGAGCTATATGAATTACAGCCAACCCGCCAAGGGATGTTTCACGATACTTTTTATTCATATCTTTACCGGTTTGATACATAGTAGCGATAACCTTATCTAGAGATATTAGACACTTACTAGTCCTTTTTAGCGCCATTCTTGATGCATTGATGGCTTTCATTGCGCCCATTGCATTACGCTCGATACAAGGCACTTGAACGAGTCCACCAATTGGGTCACATGTCATCCCCAATGAGTGTTCCATTGCTATTTCTGCTGCAATACAGATTTGCTCGTTGCTTCCACCACGCAGTGCGGTAAGACCAGCCGCTGCCATTGAAGAAGAAACACCAATTTCCCCTTGGCAACCGACTTCAGCACCTGAAATTGATGCATTGGTTTTGTATAAAATACCAATTGCACCAGCAACTGCTAGGAAGTCTTTAATTTGCTTAGTATCGAGAGCCTTAACAAACCGATGATAATACATAAGTACAGCAGGTATAACGCCAGCGGCGCCATTGGTGGGAGAGGTGACCACTTGACCTCCTGCTGCATTTTCTTCACTGACTGCAAAAGCGAAAAGGTTGATCCAATCCATAACTTCCATCGGATCGTTTTCAACGGCTTGATTAGCCTCTAGCTTTTTAAGCAAATTTGGTGCTCTTCGGGTGACTTCTAGACCGCCTTCGAGTATGCCTTCGGTTTCAAATCCTCTCTCCATACATAGAGACATCACCTTCCATATTTGCTCTGCCTTTTGGTCAATCTGTTTTGTGTTGAAAAAGCAAACTTCATTTTGCAGTATCATACCACCTAAACTAAGCCCTTTTTTCTCCGCCATTTCAAGCATTTGTTCAGCAGAAGTAAATGGGAAAGGCACTTCAACCGATTCGTCTGAACTGCCATTTTCTAGCTCATCAGCAGTGAGAATAAATCCACCACCTATGGAGTAGTAAGTCTCCATTTTCAGTTGGGAGCCAGAAGAGTCGTAGGCGGTTACAGTCATTCCATTTTCGTGCAGAGGGAGGTTCGTGGTATGAAAAATAATGTCTCTTTCATATTCAAACCTGATCTCTTGTTTGTTTGCTAACAGTAATGTGTGGTTCTCAAAAGTGTCTTGCAGTGCTTGTTTGGCACTGGTCATCTTTATGGTGTCAGGTTTATTACCCATCAAACCAAGTATGATTGCACGATCCGTATGGTGGCCCTTACCCGTAAGAGACAATGAGCCGTATAAGTCGACTTGGATTCTGTCTACTTTGGATATTGATTCGCTTAGCAGGTCTGTGAAATGGTAGCCAGCTACCATGGGCCCATTGGTGTGAGAACTTGATGGCCCAACTCCAATTTTGAAGATATCAAAAATCGACAGCATATGTTTACTTCCTGTTTAAATGGTCTGTTATCCAGACTCTCGTTAAATATAGTTAACAATTTGGTAACCTTGTTGACACTATAGATAAACAGGGGCTTTGTACAGGAATTATGGAAAAATCAGGTAATAATTGAGAGGAAAAAAAGATAAGGGCACAATCAGTGCCCTCGTTTTAAACTATTTGATTTTTAAGAGTTAAACGTGTTTTAACAGCGCCAAGAGCAATAAGGCAGTAACACAGAAGCTCCATCGCCTCTTCAGATACGTTTTTAACTTCGCGTATGTAATATTCATGCATCACGCTATGCCAGAAGCTTCCCATGCCATACAAACGTGAAAATACGATCAGTAATACGACGCCACCAATCAAGGTATTCATGTGGCGAACATCCAAGATAGTAGCCATTTGATTAATCGTGTTTTTTTGTCCCTTGAATCCATATGTACAGCTTGCGATTGTGACAAGAAGAGCGGGAAACACCCATGCTCCGTGGAAGATCATGTCAAACCAAGCGTCCATTTCTCTGATGGTCAATACGACTAAAAAACCGAAAATTAGTGTTGCCGCATGACTGAGCTCTTTACGCTCGCGGATCACAAGGAAGAAGGAACTAACGGATATTATCAGCATAAGCGATTGAAGTGCTTCAGTGATCGATGTCTCCCCCAAGCCATGTTTTAAAATGGAAAAGTCTACACGGATGGCTAAATTTACTAAAAGCCCAATTGCAAGTATCACCAAGGCATTGAGCGAAGATCGGTATAGAATCTTTTTTGACTTATCTGAAATACTAACTTGTGCATCCAAATGGCGTTCGTTAAAAGTGGATTGCTTGTGCTTCATTGTGACAACCAGTTCATAAGAAATTATTTGAGATATTTGTCACACTTTAATGTGATTATAATGTCAATTGTCATGATAATGTCAAAATAAAACGCTGTTCAATTGTGGTGTTTGAGAGACTATTGTATCCCTCTTCAAGTTTAAAGAGGGGAAAAAACAAGTGTAAGTTTGTTAAACGATCGAAGGTGTCTAAACTAAAGGTAAGACAAAATCATCATTCTATTCGTCGGATATTAAAGCTGGTGTTGGCTGGTGCGTTAGGCTAAACACTGGGAGATAAGGATTTACAGATGCCGGAAAAGAAACATCGTTTAGTAACGCGTAGCGACTTTGATGGGTTAGTATGCGCAGTTCTGCTCAAGCAACTCGGTCTTATTGACGATATAAAATTTGTCCATCCTAAAGACATGCAAGACGGGCTGGTTGATATCACCTCTTTAGATATTGTGACTAACCTTCCTTACGTTAAGCATGCTCATCTTGTTTTTGACCATCACCTCTCTGAAACCATTCGTAATCCGGGTGAAAGACCTAATCATATTATTGATCCAAATGCTCCCTCTGCGGCAAGGGTTGTGTGGGAGCATTATGGTGGTGAGAAAGTCTTCCCTCAAGCTTGGCTGGGTATGATGGAAGCGGTCGATAAAGGTGACTCAGCACAGTTCACACGAGACGAAGTGTTAGACTCGACAGGATGGAATCTACTCAATTTCCTCATGGACGCAAGAACTGGGCTTGGACGCTTCAAAAACTTTAGGATCTCTAATTACAATTTGATGATGGATCTGATCGATTATTGTACTACCCATACTATTGAGGAAATTCTTGAGCATCCTGATGTTGCAGAGCGCATAGAACTCTATAAAGAGCATGAGAATTTGTTTAAGCAGCAAATTCAGCGATGCGCGACGGTTCATAGTAATCTAGTCGTACTGGATCTTACGGGCGAGGATACCATTTATGCGGGTAATCGCTTTATGATCTACGCGCTCTACCCCCAGTGTAATATTTCAATCCACAAGCTGTGGGGTTTTCAGAAGAAAAAAACAGTATTTGCGACCGGAAAATCCATATTTGATAGGAGCTCTAAGACAAATGTCGGCGAGTTAATGTTAAAATATGGGGGAGGTGGTCACAAAGCTGCAGGAACTTGTCAGATTGAAAATGAAAAAGCTGATCAGGTATTGCAAGACCTCATCGATGCTATAACTTCTGATGGTTGAAAATATTGGATTTTATGTTAATACAATCAGTTGAACTTTAATGTTAGCCCCAGAAAAAGTTTGTGAATGCTTTTGAAAACTTCTCAAATGTGATTTCACTTGTAGCATCGCTCACGGCTTTAGTCGCGGAGCTTAACGTCATAGTGATGTCATCTACTTGGTCACCAAAAGAGTTGGTTAAAGCCTGATTCAGATTAGTTAACTTCACTGTGCTTTGAGCTGTCCTCATTGCATCACCAACATCAAATACTTGATTGGCTAAATTTACGCGCTGAACTACCCCTGGTGTTCGCTCTCTTAATACTGCGATAAAACCAGCAGTGATAGCGTAACCGAGCTTGTGACGTTTAGATTTTCCATAATCTTTATCTATAAACAAACTAGAGTTTGCGACGAAAGCATCCGCACTTTGATTAAATTTGGAGCTTACCATTTCCTTTAGGTGAACATTCTTCAATTCTGGTTGATCCAGTATTGAGTTTTTGATGCCAGCAGTCACTTTATGAAGCCTTCTGGATTTCCAACCTTTTATCGGCTGATCGGAACTTGGCGGTTGAGATAAGCACGTTTTAATTTTTCGATACGTTTTTCTATAAATAAACCGCTTTCTTTTTGATAGTTTTTGATAAAATTCATCTTTATTCCGAGGTTGTGAATCAATCTTACCTAAAAGTGCAAACTCTATAAGTGGCTGTAATAATTTATTGTTTATACCAGTAATATTCAGACTTTCATCACCGATGCTATCTATCACTGCGTGAGCAACTATACGACCGATGAACTCACCAATACTGTTCGTTTTGGAATGTTGTGCGAGTAGATCTAATCTTGATGTGGCTAAAATAGAATTTTGTGACTGTCGAGCTGATGCTGTAGGAGGATCATTTCTGCATGTGTGATGGCTTTGATGAAGATGTGTTGCTGGTCGATTATTTTTATGGGATGGTCTGAGTTTAATGGTCGAGGAAGATTTCATACTGTGGCGAGAAAAAACTTTTCTCTTCGCTATATGGTCTTTGTTAATCTGATCTTGATTAACACGACGCACACTACGCGCAAAATCAGTTCCACTGGCATTATCACTAAGTGAAGATAGCGAATACTTGGATCTGCTCGTTTCAATACTACTCAGTAGAGACATAAATACACACATTAATTATTAAAACTTCTGCTAATAACGTTACCCTTTGGTGCGTGCGGTGTCTTAAGATAATTTGTGAAATCTTGCGCCTCTCACAGTCTATCGGAATTGATGTTATTTTGAGGTATTTTGAGGTTTTAAGTTGCGGTGGGGGCTTATTGAGTTTTCGTATGTAGCTAGCGGGTATTAGTTATGGCTAGACACGCCCAGCTTATATGACGTGTCTATTCTATATTGGCATTACGCGGTTGCGCCCAAGCTGTTTAGCTTCATAGAGAAGCTTATCCACTCTTTCTATCAGTGACTCTGGGGATTCACCAGGTTGTAATTCGGCTACACCAAATGAAGCCGTTATGCTGCCTATGGATTCTCCTGAACGTCTATCTTTCACCGACAACTTTTCTATGGAGCGTCGCAAACTGTCTGCAAATTGCCTAGCAATTCGGAGTTGTTTATTTGGAACAATGAATGCAAATTCTTCCCCACCATATCGGTAAGCATGAATACCATCTCTACTACTGAGCTGGAATCGCTTAGCAATCCCTTTTAGCACTGCATCCCCGAAGAGATGTCCATAAGTATCGTTTAGATTTTTAAAGTGATCCACGTCAGCGAGTATTAGACACATAGTTTGTTCCGCTTCACACAACACACTGATATCATTATCGAAAGACCGTCTATTATATAAACTTGTCAACCCATCAAAAAGAGCGTCTTGTTGCACTTCTGCGAGTTGCTCTTTGAGCCTTTGGATTTCATTTGCTGCCGTTTCGAGTTGAGTGTTTAAAAAACTTGTAGAGTTTCTGATTTCTTTCGATTCGGAGATCAATTGACGAACGACTTTAGTTACGTCCTCAATAGACATAGCTTGGTCCTCAAACCGTTCTAGGTTTTCAAAGCTTTTATCTATTACGTCAGAAAAATGAGATGTATCAGAAAGAGTATCCGTCATAGAGGAGGCCACTTGGTTGACCAATACTTCAACATTGGCTTTCAACTCTTTCATATCCGTCTCTGAACGGCTTGCTACAAAGCTATCGTAGAGTTGTTTTCCTGCTGCTGGCGGACACAATCCGTAATTCTCGATAATATCATCCAACTCCTGATTCATCTCAGGAATCGCATTATCAACATAGGTGTACCACAAAGCGTAATTAGCTGGCGTTGCCGCCACATGGTTTTGCATCATGAGTGGGACAGCTTTTTTTAAGTTAGCAGTCGATTTTTTGAAATCGTCGTCTAGCATCTTCTGATTAATATTCTTCGTTAACTACCCAATAGAATAAGATTAGCGGATTTCAGCACGGGCTGCTCGAGTTAATATGTATAAAAAATTGATGTTGCTTGGATATTAATAAGTTAGCCGATCACTTTTATCCACATACTAAACTAGCAACTCAGTTGCCTGACCTTTATCCTTACTTTCTAGCAGTTCAGCGCCACGTAGCATTGCTTTAATCAAGTCGCCAGCATTAAACTTTTCTAGTGCTTCGTGTGCGCCAACTTGAAGGGCTCTGTCTGTACAAATCTCACTCGATAGTGAAGTGTGCAGTATGATATAGGCTTTGCTCAAACTATGATCATTTTGAACTTCGAAAGCGAGCTCGTAGCCATCTAAACCAGGCATTTCAATATCACTCACCAATAGCTGAATGGGTTGGTCTTTATTGGCTTGCTCTCGCATTAAAGTGAGGGCTTCAACACCATTGTTACAAATTTGGTAGCCAATATTAATACTGTCTAGAGCGTCCGATAACTGCTTTCGCGCAATTGAAGAGTCGTCGACCAAAAGGATCTTCAATGCTTTTAACCTCTCTCTCTCGATGTCGGTAAGCATAGGTATAGTATTAGATTCGTATTGAGGGTAAATTTTTGACAATAGAAGTTCAACATCCAGCATCTGAACAATTTGATCCTCGAATCGTGTAATACCAGTAACGAAAACATTTTTACCGGTTGCTTGAGGTGAAGATTCAATCGACTTCCAATTGCATTCGATTATTTTTTCGATAGAACGAACCATAAAGGCAACAACGGTTCTCAAGCAATCCGTTACAATCAAATAGCATGAAGAATACTCTTCAGGTTGAATGGGACGTAACCCAATGGCCGCCGGCATATTAATAACTGGAATTGTGTTATTACGAATCGTCACTGTACCTATAACATGGTGGTGCGAATACGGGATTTGGGTAGTTGGCTGGTACGGTACAATCTCGCGAACTTTTAATGTACCAATAGCAAAAAGCTGCTTACTGTGGGTAAGCGTAAACATCAACATCCCTTGTGATTGATTTGCTTTACTGACTGTCTTTGCCATATTCAGAAATACTCGTCTTTTCTATTTGCCCACATCGATGTTATATCATTTATAAATCTTATCAATCTAGAGCGGATACTTTAGGTGATAAATTAAATTTCTGTTCGTTTTTTGACCTTTTGCTGTGGTGTTTTCACTTCATTTAGTTACAATGTTTGTCAATTTGATGTGATGACTTAGCGAGAGCAGTACATGGCTAACTCTGCCGCAGCTTTACATATCCTGGTAAAGCACAAAGAACAAGCTGAAGACATAATTAAACAGCTTAAAAAAGGTGCAAAGTTTCAGACTTTGGCAAAAAAGTACTCTACTTGCCCTTCAGGAAAGAAGGGAGGAGATCTGGGTGAGTTTCGTAAAGGTCAAATGGTGCCACAATTTGACAAAATTTGTTTTCAGGGAGAGACACTCGTCCCTCACTTGGTGAAAACCAAGTTTGGATGGCATGTAGTGAAGGTTTTGTATCGAACTTAGCTTTGTTACTAAATAGAAAGGTTGTTAGGTATATCATCTCATTAAATGAAAAAGCTCATCTATTTAGAGATGAGCTTTTAATTTAGAGGGTTTTATATCTTATTGGCAATGCGCGCCGCCAACATTTACCCAAACATCTGATGAAGAACTTGGTTCATTACCTTGTGTCCACCATTTAGCTTCCCAGCGCGAACCGTTATGGTCAACTTGGTCACCACCGTTGTAAACCGCATCAGCTGTCCAAGGAAGTTCGACTTCAGAGTCTAAATTCCAAGCAGAAGCCGTAGGTGTTGGTTCATCTGTGTTCCACCATTTTGCTGTATACACTAAGCCGTTGTGGCTGACGGTTTCGGTTGTATAGGCTTGACCTCTCACCCAAGCCGGAACATTGCTAGCCTCTGGGTCCGTTTGTGAGCATGAGCCGCCTGTGCCACCATCTTCTTTCGCTTTGACCAAGATAGTAAGGCTTTTTGTATCTGTTGCTGAACCGTCTGAAACGGTTACAGATACAGTGATATTGGTATCTTGAGTAAACTCAGGCGCAATAAAGCTTGCTGAACTTCCATTCGCATTGAGGGTTACATCGGCAGATGACCAAGAGTAAGTTAGACTATCACCGTCAGGATCTGAACTACCAGAAGCATCTAAAGTGACTTCTTCGCCAGCATTAGCTTCTGAAGGACCAGTAATAACCGCTACTGGTGGGTTATTTTCTGGGCTAGTACTAAATTCAGTCGTCACCTTCATAGTATCATATGCAGATGCACCATCTTGATCCGTTACAGTCAGTTTGAAACTGTATACATTATTTGAACCGTCATCTTCAATCGTGATCGTTGCTACTGCATTGTTGGCATTGTTAACTGCGATTGTGGGCCCAGCTATTTGTTCCCAAAGATATGATACTTCACCTTCTGCATCATGAGATTGTGAGCCATCCAAATTGACCACGCCAGCTTCAGTAACCAATTTATCCTCACCGGCATCAGCTACAGGTGGGTGATTTACACCTTCTCCGCCATTTAGAAGTCCATTTTGCATAGCGTTTAGAATATCACCATTGTCCCCATCTATTTCCCATGAGAACAAGCCTGCAAATCCATGTGAACGAGCATAAGCCGCTTTAGCCTCCACAGATTGTGCATTGTCGTAGGTGATCAGTTCACCAGTGGACTCTTTGTAAATGTATGGAGCCTGAGCTTGTTGGTCGTAGTGGTATTCTACACCTGGTTGGCCTAAGTAGTCGGTAACAATATCCTTATAGTCAATAACACCCTTTTCCCAACTGCCGTCAATGGTTTCAACGGCATCGCCTGCCATAACACCAGTACCTGTCATTGGATTTTGCGGGTCGGTCATGCTGTCTCGGGTGACACCCTTCCAACCACGTCCATACATGGCCGCGCCTAAAACAAGTTTGCTTGGTGAAACACCTTGCTCAAGTAATTGAGTTGCTGCATTGTGCGTTGTGTACTCTGGACCTCCATCAGGATCTTCAGTTCCATCACATTGTCCTTGTGAAATATGAGAACCACACTCAAGAGCGGCTTGATGGCCTAGATCGGTACTCCATGCACCATAAAAGTCGTAGGACATAACGAAGATGTAGTCCATGTACTGTTGAGCATCTGAATAATCAACATCTTCAATTTTGTCCCAGCCAGCACCAATAGCGGAAGTTAGCTCATAAGTTTTGCCGGTTTGAGCTGATAACTGATCCAGCATATCACGCAGTTCTTTCATTAGCTCTACGTATGCTTGACCATCCAGATCTGGGTTACCCAACTCTGTGTTGGCACCATCTCCGCCGGGATATTCCCAGTCAAGATCGACACCATCATAGAATTTCCATGTAAGAAGGAATTCTTTAACTGAAGCAACGAAGGTGTCACGGTTTGCTTTATCGGTAAATCCATAGAAGGGGTCTGATAATGTCCACCCACCAATTGAAGGCAAAATTTTAAGATCTGGGTAACGTTGCTTGAGTGCCATCATCTGGCCGTAGGTGCCTTTGATTGAGGAATTCTCAGTGCCAGGTAGGCTTGAACCAAAGGCACCCCATTGGTCATGTACGACAACCTCATAATCTTTAGAATCTCCACACGCAAGCTTAAGCGCAGTTTGAGCACCATTATCTGTAAGTGAAGCATTTGGGCCACACATAGGGATAAAACCATAGATGATGTGCGTAAGGTTTTCGGCTGGAATGTTATCTACGCTGAACTTACGATCATATTGACTCCATTCAACAAAGTAGCTACCCACAACCGTGCCGTCAGGCTGAGGTGGGAAAGATTGATTGTTACTATCAACATTCATTGTAAGTGGAGCCATGCCACTACCATCTGTATCACTGACTGTAATTTTGTGAACGGGTGATGAAGAGCAATCGCCGTTAGCATCACACACATTAACCGTCATATCGTATTGACCAGCTTTGTCGACTTGAATGGTGGTTGTGCCTGAAAATGCAGAGCCTTGAGGCCCATTAATAGCTTCGGTATAAACGACCTTATCGTCGAGTTTCACTTGCCATTGTGTTGCTGGAGTCCCGCTATTATACCAAACATCCCAATCTACAGGAAAGGAAACACTGTCGCGTCTGATCACGGCCTTTTTGTATGATTGTGTACCTGCCTCGCCATTTATTTCTACAAAAGACTGGTTTTTCACACTGGTCATGTCGTAACTTAGTTGGGGCTTAGACGGTGCTGCTTGTACAGTTAAGCATGCGGTACCAAGAGTTAGGGCTATTATAGTTGAAAGGGGAGTTCTTCTATTTTTCAACTGACGTCGGCATTTAAATCTAATATCCATTGCTTTTTCCTTTTTTCAAAACCTTTTAAGCGGCCTACAAATATATACAGATGAATACTTCCGATTGGCAGGCACTTAAAATTTAGCTTTTATTTTTATTAACGAGAAAAAGAGTGTTTTTTTATGCGATTGATATATGTTTTGGATTAAATTTCATTAATTTTTTAGGATTTGTGAAACTTTTTATGATTGGTTTTATTAGAGTGAATGCTTTAAATTACGTTGATTTTGTAAAAATAATGAATGGTAAGAAATAACACTAGTGACGATGTTAAATAAATACGCTTACTCTTTCTTATCTTATATCATAACACTATGCTTTTGTGCTTACCTATTGACTTAATTTAATTGTCTCTGATTATTAAAAATCAGTATAGCATTTTGTGTTTTGTATACATAATATCTATGTAATCATTGAAATAATAAAAGCATAGAGAATTTATCTATAAATCGATGATGAGTAATCCAAACTGGATATAAGCATCATCTTGAATCTTAAGTTTCATATTTAGCTTTCTAAAAACCTCATTTTTTCATATCAATATTCTTCGGAAAAATAATAGTATAACGCATAAAAATAATTATTATTTATAGATTGATAAAATGCATAAGCTTTTAGAGCTTAAAATAGATTCGTGATTTGGTTGAGATATTTAATCTAGGCCAGTAAATTATAAATATAGTCAATGTGGTGAAAAGGGTTATGGGTGGGAATTATTGATACGTTGATAATAAAATTTGGCCATCAATGCTGAGGGCCAAGTTATTATTCATTTAAGATAAGTGTGTTTTTAACTTTTCTACTAGCTCGTTTATACCGTCTACAGATATGTCTTTGTGAGTGGCGAATCTGACAGGGTTACCCGGGCTAATAAGAATGCCATCATGACTTAGCTTTTCAGCGATAGTGTGTATGTCAATGTTGGAGTCCAGTTTAGCAAACACGAGATTAGTTTGAACAAAGTCTGGGTTGACATGAAAGCCTGGTAGTTGACTGAGTTTGACTGCAAGTGTCTTTGCGTTTTTGTGGTCGGTCTCAAGCTTGCTGACTTGTTCAGTCAGTGCCAGTTTACCAGCGGCTGCCAGAATCCCTGCTTGTCTCATCCCGCCACCAACCATTTTTCGTAAACGACGCGCTTTTGCAATGAATTCCTTGCTTCCCATAAGCAGCGAGCCTATTGGTGCAGCGAGCCCTTTAGACAGACATACCGTCATAGAGTCAAAATACTGAGCAATTTCTTTAATATCAACGTTAAGAGCAACCGCAGCATTGTAAGCTCTTGCCCCATCTAAGTGAAGTCCAAGCTTGTGGTGGTCACAAAATTTGCGAGCTTCCGCCATATAGGAAAGTGGTAACACCTTTCCGTTAATGGTGTTTTCAAGGCTTAGTAATTTTGTTCGAGCGAAGTGACTATCATCTGGTTTAATTGCCGCTCTAAGTTTGTCAAAATCAAGCGTGCCATCTGGATTATTTTCAATTGGTTGTGGCTGAATTGAGCCTAATACCGCAGCACCGCCAGCTTCATATTTGTAGTTGTGTGCTTGCTGACCACACAAATATTCATCCCCTCGCTCACAATGAGCCATTAAGCCGAGTAAGTTAGCCTGTGTTCCTGAACTTGTAAAAAGAGCCGCTTCAAAGCCATGCCTTTCTGCTGCCCATGTCTCTAGTTCATTTACGGTCGGATCGTCACCATAGACATCATCCCCTACTGGGGCATTTGCCATAGCTTGTCGCATTGCTTGGGTAGGTCGAGTGACGGTATCCGAACGGAAGTCCATGTTTTATCTCCTATAAGTATCCACATAATTTTGCTTTGCTGATACATGCGATAGTCTTAGTATCCGTAATTTCACCTTCGATGATTTTTTGTTCTATTTCAGAGAAAGGTAAGGAAATTACTTCTATGATTTCGTCATCATCGCACATAAGTTGGTGAGCTTTTGATAGGCCTTTAGCAACGTATAGATATTGAATTTCGTCACAAAAGCCAGGCAAAGGCGTCACTTTCCCAAGAGATATCATAGTTTCAGCATGATAACCAGTTTCTTCTGATAATTCTCTCACAGCACAAAGTTCGGGAGGTTCACTGTTTTCGATCGTACCCGCAGGCAATTCAAGTAGCCATTTCTTTAATGATGGCCGGTATTGGTTTACCAGTACTATGTCACCGTTAGGGAGTATTGGAAGTATCACCGCAGCACCAGGGTGAGAGATCGTTGTATGGGTAATAACTCTACCATTAGGTAGTGTGGTTTTCAGTTCTTGGAGAGAAATGCCTTTCCAAGTGTGGAGAGTTTTCAAAGGTGAGTCCATATAATCTATAATTAAGTCATTATTGAGTGATGATATAATGCAAATCATCAACGATTGAAAAAAGGTTATTAGACATTATGTCTCAAACCTTAGACACTGTTACAGTGATTTACGTCCCAATTTTGAAATCAAAGTTTTCAATACGTTACGTAAAAAGCGCTTCTGATATAAAGGCTGATCAAAACGAAAAAATCCACTTGTAACAGGGTTATAACAAATGTATAAAGCTATGCAGATTACACATGCTAGTTAATATTCAGAGGAACACACTATGATTAGCCCTACTAGAGTGTCCCATGCGCAAAAAGCGTTGCTCTCTGAACGAATCAATAAACTCGCTCAAGCCTTGTCTGACGGTGTTTATGAACGAGAAGATACGATAAAAATGTGTTTGCTTGCTGCCTTAGCTGGTGAAAGTGTATTTTTACTGGGTCCTCCCGGAATTGCCAAGAGTCTGATTGCCAAGAGGCTGATTCAAGCATTCGACAACTCCTCTTATTTTGAATACTTAATGACACGTTTTTCAACCCCTGAAGAAGTGTTCGGACCACTTAGTATTCAAGAACTTAAAGATAATGGCCGCTATGTGCGCTTGACCGAAGGCTACTTACCAACCGCTGAGGTAGTATTTCTTGATGAGATTTGGAAAGCGGGCCCCGCTATTTTAAATACCTTGCTGACAGTAGTGAACGAGAAAACGTTCAAAAATGGTAACAATATAGCCAAAGTCCCGATGCGTTTGCTCATTTCAGCCTCTAATGAACTGCCTGATGAAGATAGTGGCTTAGAAGCCTTATACGATAGGATGCTCGTACGTATTTTTGTTAATCGAATTCAGAACAAGCAGAACTTCAAATCTATGCTGACGGTGGGGACAATACAAGAAGCGATTATACCTGAAGGCTTAGCGATTACTGAGCAGGAGTACCATCAATGGCAATCAGAGCTTGAGCAACTGGAATTGAGCGACGCTACTTTTGAAAAGTTGTATGTGCTGAAGCAGATGTTAGAAAACGCAGCCGCTCAATGTAGTGAAATCGATGAGTCAGAGATGTATATTTCAGATCGGCGTTGGAAAAAAGCGGTCAAACTGCTTAAAGCCAGTGCTTACTTCAATGGTCGCGACGAGGTTAATCCACTTGATTTGTTATTGCTGCAAGATTGTCTGTGGAATAGCCCTGGGTCTCGTGAAATGGTCCAGAGTGTCATCAAGCAGTTTGCCCTAACCTGTGCTTTTGATCAGCAAGATGTCGAGCAGCAAATCATTTTATGTCGAGATGAATTGGCTGAGGTTCAGGCAGAGTTGGAATCTCAGTTTGGGATGCTGTTGTCAACGGAGTCCACAACGGGTCTTAGAAAAAAGCAAATCCACAGTTACAACATATCAGATGCAAACCTCTATGAAGTGGGTAACGCGTCTGGCTTAGTTAAGCTTGCTTTATTGCAAAGTAACTTGTCGGTTTCAGAATCTGAAAAAGGTGACAGCCGTTGGGTATATGTACCCAAGGGCGACCTAGAAAAAGTCATCAAAGAAGGTCACGGTGACGTATATGGCTATGTAAATAAAAATACCAACTTGTGCCGTATACGATTTGATCTTGATGCAGAGAGTAATCTGGTAATTAAAGATATAGCCAATCGTGCCGTGCTGGTATCTGTAGTGACAAAAGCAGGGTTGGATAAGAGCTTATACCAAGCTTGGCTAGGTAAGTCTGAGCAAGCGCTTGATCAGCTCAATCAAGCAGAGCATCACCTACTTAAAGTACGTTCTGATTTTCATGGCGCTTTACCACACCTCTTTGTTGACCAAGATCTTCCCAGAATCATGGAATCGAGTCTGCAAACACTTCAGCAAACGCTGGAGTCAACAAAGACCGAATGTGAGCGCACAGTACTGCGTTTTCGGCAGTTAAATCAGTTCTTTGCATGAGAGGTGATCTAGATGTTGGGCGCTGATGGTTTAAACTTGGCTTTAATGATCGCTGATTCAGGGATCATAGATTCGGCGGTAAACGACTTGATGGCCCGCTCTCAAGTCATGTCTTTGACTGAGAACAGGGGCGTAAGAGCAAAAGTAAAAAATCATCTTCTTAAATGGCGAGGCACAGTTAAAAAGCGCATCACCAATGTCTGTGAGACAGAGCGATTTCAGCAAGAGCTCGCTTTGTATCAGGATGTCATCCATTGGGATGAGCAAACCTTTTTCGATAATATCCCAGAGGTCATTAAAAAGCTCGAATGGCACTCTGCTTTTTATCTCAAAGCACGTAGGTTAATTGAAAAGAATAAAGGGCTTTATAACCCTATGTTTCCTCATTACTTTTGCGACCAGTGGTATCAAAGCTTGTCTGATGCAATTCGTCAGGCTCAAGTTTCCGAACTCGAAGCGAGTAAAGAGAAACTCCTCCAAGATTTATATCAACGTATGGAAACGATGAAAAACATGGATGGAGTGACTCAAGAAGGCGATGAAAGCAGTTTGGGTCGGCTATGGGATATGGCTGCGGCCAAATTGAGTAAAACCGATCTTTCAGCGATGAAACGCCATGCAGAGTTTTTGAAAAAAAATAAAGGCTTACAAGATATCGCTCAACAACTGGGTCGCATGGCTAGTGAAGTTAATGATCCTGAACTAAACCGAGCACCGACAGAAGATATACAGATGGTGGAGGAAAAGTCAGATGAAGCGACAGATGATATTGTTGGCATATATGAGAGTGATGATTTAAATAAGCTTCTGCCAAATGAAACCATGTTCTTGGCCTACCCAGAGCTGGAAGTCATATTCTATAAACACTTGGTTGATAAGCGATTAATGAACTATAGAATGCAAGGTAAATCCAGAACCTTGCGTAAAGTCAAAGCTCATCGGCCTGATAACATGCAAGCCGATGTGGAAAAGGGACCATTCATAGTATGTGTTGACTCCTCTGGCTCTATGAGTGGTTTCCCTGAGCAATGTGCTAAAGCGATTGCTTATGCGCTTATGCAGATTGCGCTCGCTGAAGATAGAGACTGTTTTGTAATTTTATTTTCGACTGAACAAATCACCTATCAGCTGACTCGGCAAGATGGTTTAAGAGATGCGAGTGACTTTTTAACCTATAGCTTTCACGGCGGTACTGACTTGGAGCCTGTTCTTGTCAAGTCAATCGACTTAATGAAAGGGGAAAGATATCGAAATGCTGATTTGGTTGTCATTTCAGATTTTATTGCGCCCAAACAGTCGCAAGAGCTACAACAGCAAGTTACGAACTTAAAAAAACAACACAATCGCTTCCACGCCATTAGTTTATCCAAGTACGGAAACCCCGAACTTATGTCTCTGTTTGATCATTGCTGGGCATATCACCCCAATTGGGTGGGGCGGGTGATGAAAAAGTGGTAAACCTAGACTGTCGCTGAGCTCTCTTTGACAGGATCTTGGTTACGATACCCCCTTGTTAACCCAACGACGGCAAGGATTGACATCAAAAGCATCAGACACCCAAGTGGCATCTGGTTGGGCGACGGTATCATAGAGGCAAGCAGAGTTGCCATTCCAGCCCCTAAGTTTTGGATGCCTCCTAACAGCGCGCCGCCTGTTCCTGCATGATAAGGGAAAGGGGAGAGGGCCCCCGTTGTTGCTGCAGGGAACAAAACACCAGCTCCGAGAAAGTAGATCGTGGCGCCTCCTACCAGCGTTAGAGCATCAGTTAGTCCCATTAGACCGGGAATAAAGACCACCAGCGAACCTACGGTAATAGCGATTAATCCAACTTGCAGTGCAGACTTCTCGCTCTTTCTTGTTGCGATTACACCAGATATAGCGGCCCCTATCAGGTAACCAGGAATGGGTATGACAAATAGTATGCTTACTACGGTTGCAGGAAGCCCTAATACTCCTCCGAGAAGCACGCCCGCTGCTGCTTCAAAAATTGCGACTCCGGAAAAGGTGGCTACTAAGCAGAGTAAGTAACCTTGAAACTTTGAATTGGACAGAACATAACGATAGCTATGGATAACGGCTTCGCTGCGGCGCTTAGACGGTGGCAGAGTTTCATCGAACCGAGTCATTATCGCGATGACGACCACAAGGCTAAACAGAGATAAAAAGAGATAGCTCGCTCGCCAGCCAAAGCTTTCGGTTAAGTAGCCTCCTAGTACAGGGGCTAGGAGAGGGCAAAAGATAATACACATGCTGATTAAGCTATTTACTTTGTGAAGGTCGTTTCCAGAGAATACATCTCGTGAGAGTGTACGGCACATTGCGCCTCCACTCCCTATACCTAGCCCTTGAATAAAGCTACCAGCTAAAAATGCTTCGAAGCTTTCAGCGTACAATGCTACCACGCTACCGATAATGTATATGCCAAGGCCAAAAATGATTATTGGTTTGCGCCCAAAGCGATCGGAGAGGGGACCATAAGCAAACTGTGATACGCCATATGGAATGAGGTAGCAGGCCATCACTGCTTGTAACTTAGTTGGTGAGACAAGAAACTCACTAGCCATATAGCCAATTGAAGGCACATACATTGTTTGCGTCATTTGGCCAACGGCGGCTAAAAGCGCGATAAACAATGTAAGTTTAATAACTTTATATGATGCGTTCATTTCAATTAACAAAAGGCTTATAAGTAAATGATATAACTAGTCTATTTATGCTAAAGCCATATAAAATAGAGACTTCTAGCTGTGAATGTGAGAGATGTTAGAATTATGTTGACGGTTTTGCAACAGTAAATGTGATTTTAAGCAAGATATTATTCTATGATTTGGATTAGAAAATATAATCAATAATCTAGGCAGTTTCAAGTTTGCTTAGACATGTTCTACACAAGCATAAGCCGGAAGAAAGTTCGGTCGGAAGAATGCGTTTCTCAAGTGAGAAGCACCAACATGTCTGCTTTCCTTGGGCTAAATCACAGCTAGCTGGCCCGTTGCAAGAAGGGCAACTATGGTCAGAAGTGTCACCTGATAATACATCGATGATTTCATTTCTCTTTGTGTCCGAGAAGGTTCTCCATTCTAAGATCTCTTCCATGGTTCTCAAGCATCCACTACAGATACCGCGATCATTTTTGCATGCTGCTATGCAGGGCGTTTTCAAGTTTAGCTCCCTATGCCTGTATACAATTTTTTAGTGTCGGACAATGCTATACCTTACAGTTAAAACTGCAATCATTATTAGAAATTTCTACTTTTGAGGATCTTAGAGTAAGCGATGGCTAAAACGGGTATTTATCACAATCGAATAACTATATAAGAAACTTTGAGGTTTCTTTTTCTTTGTTTGATGGGAGGGGGCCACTGTAGAGCGATACTTTATTTCTGCCGTTATGCTTTGACTGATAAAGGGCTATGTCGGCACGTTTTACCCAATCTTCCACACTTTCTTTGTTAACAAGTTGGGCGACACCAGAGCTAATAGTGACTTTCGCTTCTTCGGGATACTCACTTTGCTCTATATGTTGGCCCGTGTATATCATGGTATTTTTTGCGGCAAACTGGTCTCTTTCTGGCAACACCAGTAGGAACTCGTCTCCGCCTAGTCGGAACAGTAGGTCGGACTCTTCCATATGACGATACATGACCCCCACTACTTGTTTGATAACTTTGTCACCGAAATCATGCCCATATTGGTCATTGATTTTCTTAAAGTTATCAATATCAATCAGGGCGACTGATGAGATTGGGTAATTAGCGCAGACGTTCTCTAAGTGTTCTTGAAGCTCGTGCCGATTGAGAGCACCAGTCAAGCTATCACGTTCTGAAAGATATCGGAGTTCTTTTTGCAGCCTCTTGATTGCTTGAACAATCACATGAGCAATAACCGCTGTAGCAAGCAGAGAAAAAGCGTATCTGGAAGTAGTCGCTAGATGTTGATGAGGAAGTGCTGCTAAGGTACACCCTATTAAAAGAACGACATTAGCGCTTAATGCAAGTTTTATGGGTAACAGGAAAACCACACTGATGATAATGGGGAACACCCAATATGTGGCTAACGTACCAAATATGTGAATGGCCATAATCATGGACGTCACAAGCAAGATAAGGGGAAGGGTATGGCCGAAAAAGCCTTTACGCTTGTATACAATGGCGCTCACTTCGAGCAAAAGAGTGATTTCGAAAGTAAGTAGAATAGCGCCCAGCATTACTTCACCGATCAGGATATTGTTAATCCCAATAGGTACAAAGAATATTAATGTTGTTGCTGCGACAAACTTCAGTACTTGCTTTTGCCTACGTATGTCTAGGATAGCATCGGTATGATCAGCCTGAAGTTTGTATTTTTTTCCCATCATACTTTGTGAGTTTACGTTTAGCCCTGTATAAAACGTAAGCCCTAAGTATGGCTAAATCAATTTTGCAGGCAGAGTTATTCAGGCGTCGTGATACTTCCTATCTCTAAAACAGGGGCCACATCGATATCCTCAGCGTTCATCATCGAGGAAATCCGTTGAACTGAGGATAAAAGTAGTGATTGCTCCCACTCTTCAAGTCGCTGAAACTTATTAATAAAATTCTGCTGAAGCGGTGTAGGAGCTTGTTCTAAGACCAGTTTGCCTTTGTCAGTCAAATGAGCATGAACTTTACGCTTGTCTTGTACGCTACGAACACGTTTGACAAGCTCATTGCGCTCGAGGCGATCCAAGATAGTCGTCGCAGTTGCTTGACTCATGTTGGTATGGTTTGAAAGCTCACGAATAGTGACTTCTCCGAGCTCTCTTATTGAACGCATTAAAATCAATTGTGGCCCAGTTAAGCCAGATTCTTTACTTAGCCTTTTCGAGTGCAGATCAATGGCACGGATGATCTGTCGAATTGAGATAAGAACTTCTTCGTGCTTTTCCAATCTTGTTCCTTATATTAGTAAAGCGGTGGAGGCGAGAAAATACATCAAATTTTGCAGTATTTGAAGCCTTGCAAATGATAAATATCAAACTGGACTATCATCTTAGTGGATAGCATGGTGTTTATGAAACGTCATTTCAGTATTTTAGCTGTAAATGTGATGTGGTCAAATGTTTAGAAGTCAAACGTAATCTCGATGTTTAGATTTTTCATTATTGATTAAACTATCTTCTGTTAGTGTCTTTTTTGTTTGAAAATACTACAAATGGTACGAAAGTACTGGAATGATGCGTATCTGTGCGTACAATGATAGCGGATTGATTGAGCCTTGATATAGAGAAATTTGTTTTTATCACTAACGATTTTTCTATCTGAGGGTTTGGTCAGGGAAGAAAACCAACAAGAGAGGAATAATGACTAAAGGTATAGATAAGTACAGTATCGACAGTACTGACTACACGGTCGGTCAAGATAATGTCCAAAAGTGGGGGTTTGATGTACATAACCCTGTATTTGGAATTAGTGCAGGCCTGATTGGCTTGTTTTTACTCATGACAGCGCTCATGGATGCAGAATCAGCAAAAGCGCTGCTTGATGGAGTAAAATGGAAGATTATTGGCAGCTTTGATTGGTTGTTCATCTGGTCAGGTAATATATTTGTCCTATTTTGTATCGCTCTTATTGTTACGCCGCTAGGCAAGATTCGTTTGGGTGGGCAAGATGCCACAGCCGACTACTCCTATGTCTCTTGGCTTTCTATGCTATTTGCTGCAGGAATGGGTATCGGCCTTATGTTCTGGAGTGTTGCAGAACCTGTCGCTTATTTTACTGGTTGGTACAAAACGCCATTAGGTGTTGAAGCCAATACAGCAGAAGCAGCGAAACTGGCCATGGGCGCAACTATGTATCACTGGGGTCTTCACCCTTGGGCGATTTATGGTGTGGTTGCTTTATCTCTCGCCTTTTTTGCCTACAACAAAGGTCTTCCGCTATCAATTCGTTCTATTTTCTACCCAATACTCGGCGATAGAGCTTGGGGCTGGGCTGGGCATATTGTTGATATTCTGGCTGTATTAGCGACACTATTTGGTTTGGCGACCTCGTTAGGGCTAGGAGCGCAGCAAGCTGCCAGTGGTATTCATCATGTATTTGGCTTTGAAGCCAACATGGGGTTACAAGTTGCCGTTATTACGATTGTGACTCTGCTTGCGGTGGTATCTGTTATTCGTGGTATTGATGGTGGTGTTAAGGTCATTAGTAATATCAATATGATCGTCGCTTTCTTATTGCTTATTATGGTGGCTTTGATTGGTTACGCCGTAGCGTTTGGTAACATAGGTACGACCTTGATGGCCTATGTTGAAAATATTATCCCGCTCAGCAACCCTCACGGCCGCGAAGATGAGGCCTGGTTCCAAGGTTGGACTGTTTTCTATTGGGCATGGTGGATTTCATGGTCACCATTTGTTGGTATGTTTATCGCTCGTGTGTCTAAGGGTAGAACGGTGAGAGAATTCATGACAGCTGTGCTAATTGTTCCTTCAGTCGTCACTCTACTTTGGATGTCAGTCTTTGGTGGTATAGCTATCGATCAGGTGGTGAATAACGTAGGTGAGTTGGGCGCAAACGGGCTTACCGATGTCTCTTTAGCTATGTTCCAGATGTTTGACGTACTACCATTTGGCACTGTGCTATCTGTGATTGCCGTCGTGTTGGTTCTGGTATTCTTTATTACCTCATCGGACTCTGGTTCTTTGGTTATCGATAGCATTACGGCTGGTGGTAAAGTGGATGCTCCAGTTCTACAACGTGTTTTCTGGGCATTTATGGAAGGGGCGATCGCTGTTGCGCTACTTTGGATCGGTGGTACTGAAGCCGTTCAAGGCTTACAAGCTGGCGCTATCTCTACTGCGTTACCCTTTACCTTTATCCTGCTACTTATGTGTGTGAGCTTACTTATGGGTATGCGCACAGAAAAATACTAGCGTTAAGTAATAGAACTACTAACTATAACAAAGGGCGATTAATCGCCCTTTTTTAGTTTTTACCTATTGCTCACGTAGTAAACTGGACCAAAAAGCACCTTATTTCAATCCTATAGCGATAGGCCTAAAAAAAGATAAAAAACTACTGGCTGCTATTTATCTTTTTTCCCTGCATTTCCGCGTATTTCGTTTCACTCCTTATATCGCTTTTCGATAGAGTTCGCTGCAACTTATCGATATTAATAGCTTTATAAATGGTGACTATAAATGAATATTCCAAATAAAGGGTTTTCATTGAAGCTTTTATGCTTAGCAAGCTTGCCCGTAATACTTATCGGGTGTGGTGGTGGTAGTAGTAGCAGTGGTCCTGAGTTTGTTGCTAAAAAAGATGCTTTTGATGTTTTAGAAGCGAGGCAGGTTACATTAAAGGGCCTTAGCGTTGGAGGTGATCTCTATACTGAGATCGACTGGGGGGATGGGACGGTCGAAGAAATACGGTATTCTTACGATCATTATAGCCATGATTATGACGGAAGTTATACTGGTGAGATTTTGTTAACATCACATTGCTATGAGCCATGTAAAACGACGATTGATATCTCAGGAAATGTAAAGATCGACACGTCAGGTTTGACAAATGCTTCGCCGACAAGATTGAAAGTTGAGCAAGTAACCGAATTTACCGGCTCTCTATCAAATTTACCAAACAGTGTTAAGGAGCTAGATATTGATGCCGAGTTGCTGGAAGGAGATTTAGCGGACTTACCACCTAATCTTACTTCGTTAAACTTAAGAAATCGCGACAATCGTGGGACTATATCAGGCAGTATTGCCTCTCTGCCTAGTTCAATCAACGACTTAAGCCTCGGCTCTACGGCAGACTTCATCGGTAGTCTTGCGGATCTGCCTTCATCAATTAAGTCTGTCCACATTTACAAGAACACACTTAATGGTAGGTTGTCTGAGCTTAATCGCTCGCTTGAGTGGGTGCGTATCGATAATGATAGTCTCACATATCAAGGCGATGAGCTCGGTGATTTACCGCCTAATCTGAAGAGCCTAGACTTATACAATTGGACAGTCACTGGGGATATATCTGCACTTCCACGTACTCTATACTATCTTAGCATCAAAGATGGAAATGCAGTTTACGGTACAATATCTGAACTGCCTGCTAGCCTAACCACTCTGACCCTTGGCAATGGTTTTAACCTTATTGGCATGTATTCAGAGCTACCAAGAAAGCTAACCTCAATGTCATTTGGGCAAGATGTGACGATTAGCGGGTCTATGGGTGATTTGCCTAATGGGTTAACATCATTTAGTTGGGATGATGCCACTCCTCCAGACCAATTGGTAACTAAATTACCCAATGGACTAGGCCGGATATTGCTGGATTCTAAGACGGAAACATTCACATCTGATTATGTTGACTCAATTCTAAATGTACTCGACGCTAATGGATTATCTTCGAGTAACTCACAGAGCAGTTTAAATGTACATTTAACGGGGAATACGATGGAACCTGCGACAAATACAGGTGCAATTGATTCGTTAACAAGTAAAGGTTGGACTGTTAACGTTAAGAGCTAAATAAGTAGCAAGTGCATGATTATTTGGGGAAGTCTGGTTATATCCAGACTTCCCCGAGTTTTGTGGTGCGCTTGTAGTGATGGGCTATTTGAGCTTGCAGTAATTCTGCGGTTGCGACGGCATCAGTCAGTGCATGATGTGGCGTGTAATTGGGCAGGCCATAGCGGGTTCTGCTTGCCCCAAGGCGTACGGATTCAGGCTTTTTGCCTATCAATCGCTTTAAAAAACTGCCATTGGCTTGCTGCTGGTAAAGAGTTTCTAGATGCATGGTATCAATAACCGGAAACTCAATACCTTCGTTGATGCGATCGGTCAGCGCTCGGTCAAAAAACTCCCGCTCGATTCTCTGATAATGCACGACCATGACTTTGCCTGCCATTTGCTCTAACACTTGTCCGTAAATCTCAATTAAATCGGGTGCATCGAGTATGTCACTATGGGTAATGCCGTGAATAACCACAGATTCTTCCGCAAGTTGTTGGCGAGGTCTTACTGTCCAATGACGAGCTTGATTAAGGAAAATGCGATTAAGAGTAAAGGGGACTGTCCCTATGGTGATGATGTCATCATGGTTAGAGTCTAATCCCGTGGTTTCAAAATCCATCGCCAAAAAAGTCGTCTCCTCAATAGGAGTCATAGAGCTAGGTACACTGGCGGCATAATACTCTTTCAGTGCTGAATCTTTGCTTTGCTTATGTTTGATATCAAATGCTTTTTGCCAGTTGATATGAGAAGCATTGATGAGATTATTGATCATTTGCACCTACTTGAAATTATTACTGGCTTGGTAACGATACTTGAGAAAGTTTTGCGCGTTACTCAAAATTTGGAAGGCATCTTTAAGGTTACGACGCTCAAAGTCAGACAAGTTTTCTGGTTCTATGTTGTTATCTGGCTCAATCTCGTTTTCGACGTCGTAGGCTTGGTGGCGTATCCGTACCATGGAGATAAACTCAAGCGCATCTTTGAGATCTCGCGCCTTGCCTTTGGGTAAAATGCCGGCTTCATGAATATCATCTAAGCGCTCGAATGAGTTTGTTGACCGAGAACCCACCGCAAGGGCATGGACTCGAATCAGATCGGCAAGTGGGGCTGTGCCTCTGCGCTTGAGGTTGATCGAATTCTTATGCTGGCCGTCTTGTTCCATCACAAAGGCTTTAAAGAAGCCAAGCGGAGGAGTGCGGTTCATGGCGTTGCGTGCGAGACAGGCAAGAAAACGGTTATTTTTCCGTGCTCGCCGAACAATAAAACCATTGAGTTGCTCAGCCCATTTTAGCCGGCCATAGACACCCACAAGATCAAAGAAGATAGAAGCATTAAGTAGAGCTTTAGGGTTGGGATCATCAATCCAGTCAGAGAAACATTCTTCCCATTCGCTGCGCGTCATGCGCCAAACTGGATTGGTCGCCATAATATCACCCGTACAATAGGTATAGCCGCAGCGATCCAAACCGTCGCAGATTTTCTTGGCCAAGTCGGCAAAATACTGGCCGTGCTGTTTACTGTCATAGCTATTATCAAGGATGATGGCGTTGTCTTGGTCTGTGACCAATATTTGTTCATCGCGCCCCATAGAGCCAAGGGCCAGAAAACAATAGGGAATTGGCGGCTCTCCAAGCTCTTCTTCTGCCAGCTCTATGATTCTTTGCTTAAAGCTTTTACCAATCACCGACATGGCGCTGCCAACCATATGTGAGTTAGCATCTTCATTAACCAGTCTTACAAAGCTGTCTTTGACTTGCTCGGCGAGTGAAGCCAGCTCTTCGATGGATTGCTGCTGATAAATACTGCTCACCAAGAGTAAAGAGTTTTGCGACTCATAGCGGACGATATCGGTCGTTTCGACAATGCCGATCGGCTTTTTATCTTTTAATACCGGCAGGTGATGCACATTGTACCTAAGCATAGTGAGCATGGCTTCATACACATAGGCATTGTGATCAAGTGAGATGACTTCAGTGGTCATCACGTTAGAAACTGGGTCGTTTGGGTCCAAGCCTTCAGCCAATACACGAGTACATAAGTCTCGGTCTGTGATAATGCCGACCAAAGGAGATTGATCTTCTTCGTTGTCTTCAAGAATATTTGGGTCGATAACCAGCAAGGAGGACACATTCTCATCGGCCATTTTTATCGCAGCATTTTGAATGGTTTCATCTTTTTCAAGAAAAGGTGTTTCGCCTTTTAACAGGGTGCGAACTTTAGAAGTGGTGAGATCGTTTTGCTCATTACTGCTGGAGACAGCTTGGCGCAGACGAGCCGTGTCTTCTACTTCAACAAAATCGGCGAAAGTCTCATGGTTATCGTAGAGCTCCTGAAAAGCAGATTCAGGTATACAGTAGAGCAGAGTATCTTTAATGGCTTTGGCTGGAAAGCGCACTTTATTATTGGTTAACAACCCCATTTGGCCAAATAGGGCGCCTTCATCTAAGCGGTTATACAGCTCGCCTTTGCGCCGATAGACTTCGACCACACCGCTGCGCACCATGTAAAGATCATGGATTTCATCACCAAAATGGATAACCGGCGTATCTTCACGAAAATAAGAAATCTCAACATTACTCGCGACGAAGTTAAGCACGTCATCGTCGAGCTCATCAAACGGTGGGTGTTGAGACAGGAAATTCTTTATGTCCAGTAGTTCTGCTTCCATGAAGGTGTCCGATGTAACTGTGTTATTTTACATGTTACATGATCTTATGAGGGACTTCATGGTAGGCGCCTAAAAACTCACAGAAAAATGCTGTGATTAGCAAACTACTTGGTGAGATCCTCAATAATAGGGCACTGGCTTCCTTCATCGCCTGGGCATGCATTGATCCACGAAGTAAGCTGCTGCTGTATTTCTTGTAGCTGGCTAATTTTCACTTCTACTTCATTAAGCTTTTGCTGCGCTTTTTGTTTAACTGCGCGGCTGGTGCGCTTGGGGTTTTGGGCCAGTTGGACAAATTCCTTACATTCTTGAAGCGAAAAGCCTGCATTTTTAGCACGAGAGACCAAATTAAGTTCTTGTATGTGTTGGTCATGATACTCGCGATAGCCCGCATCACTGCGACTAGGCGGGCTGATCACTCCTTTCTCCTCGTAAAGGCGAATAGACTTACTTGATAAGCCAGTAAGTTTGGATACCGCTCCTATATTCATGCTGACCTCTTTGCGTGTTCACTCACAAGGTGACTATGACTGATCTTTTTTCGCACCTCAAGTCCCTTTGCTTGCTTTGCCTGTCTACTGACAGCATAAATTTCGCTGACAAATTAAAGCCTAGCTTGTGCTTGATCAACGAAAATGGGTTTGCATACTTCTAAGACTTTAAAAAAGTTGAAGCATTAAAAAAATATTGAGTAAGATTATGGTAGACGAGGGAGAAGTTACTCCCACTTATGCTCTATTACAGGATATCGCTCATGCCCAAATCGTTTGTTTTAGTGATTAATTCAGGGAGTTCTTCCCTTAAGTTTGCCGTTATTGATTCCTCGACAGGCGAAGAAGTTATTTCTGGCTTGGGCGAGTGCTTCGGCCTAGCGGAAGCCGTTATTAGCTGGAAACACCAAGGCGCCAAAACGCAACACAAGATTAAAGCAAAAGATAACCATCATGAGTATGCGATTGAGCAAATTGTAAGCCTGATAGAATCCTTAGGGCTTTCAAAACAATTGGTTGCAGTAGGGCATAGAATTGTCCACGGCGGTGAAAAGTTTACCTCCACAGTTCGCATTGATGATAAGGTACTGGCTGAAATTGACGCTTTATCTGCCCTTGCTCCGCTGCACAATCCTGCGGGCGTTAAGGGAATTAAGGCAGCGTTAAATAAATTTCCAAGTTTGCCGCAATTTGCCGTTTTTGATACTGCGTTTCACCAGAGTATGCCAGATAAAGCCTTTACTTACGGCATTCCACAGCAGCTATACAAAGAGCATGGCATTCGCCGTTATGGTTTTCATGGCACTAGCCATTATTATGTCAGCCGTGAAGCGGCGAAAATGCTTGGTCAGACGGTTGAAGAGTCAAATATTATATCGGTGCACTTAGGTAATGGAGCCTCGGTGTGCGCCGTGAGTGCAGGCCGCTCTGTTGATACCTCTATGGGCTTTACGCCATTGGCTGGGCTTATGATGGGCACGCGCTGCGGGGATTTAGATTCAGGGATCATCGAATTTTTGATCAAGAAGGGTTGGAGCCAAGAAAGCGTGTTTGAAACCCTAAATAAGAAATCGGGTTTTCTCGGGGTTTCTGGGCTAACTTCAGATGCCAGAGGCATACTTGAGGCCATGGAAGAAGGGCACAAAGGCGCGAAATTGGCCTTTGATGTCTTTACTTACCGAGTCGCAAAATATATAGCCGCCTACCTTGTGCCGCTCGATAAGCTGGATGCAATCGTCTTTACCGGCGGCATTGGTGAAAATGCATTGCCGATTCGCAGCGAAATCATTAAAAACCTTAAACTGCTCGGTTTTGTGGAAGACGCAGTAGCCAACCAAGCCGCTCGCTTTGGTCAATCTGGTATTATCGCCAAATCCGAGTTACTTGGCGCCGTGGCCATGGTGATCCCAACCAATGAAGAATACGTGATCGCCAAGCAATCGGTTGAGCTGCTTTAAACGATAAAACAGACAGTCAAAAGCGAGCGTTAG